>DATFDS010000235.1:0-5947 GCA_035251955.1 Sphingobium sp.
TTGCACATGCGGGCCGGGCCCCTCTGGCGGTTGGATGCTGATCATCCACCGTGATGTCGGACCGCATCGAGTGTGCTCGGTGCAGGTTCGTGAGCGTTTGCCCCCCTCTGACGTCCACGAAGACCGCGCCGGGCCACTCGATCCCCATAGGTTTGAAGGATGGAGTTTTAACGCCGTGAACAATCCCGTACGTATGCCGGGCTATGGTGCGAGCCAGACGGCGCAGACCGATGCCGGCCTGCGCGCGCACATGCTGGGCGTTTTCCGCAATATGGGTATCGGCCTGGTGATCACCGGGCTGGTCGCCGCCTTTATCGGCAACACACCGGCACTGGCCGCCGCGATCTTCGGCACGCCGCTCAAATGGGTGGCGATCTTCGCGCCGCTGGCGTTCGTGTTCTTCTTCAGCTTCCGCATCGAAAAGATGACGACCGCGGGCGCGCGCATGGCCTTCTACGCCTTTTCGGGCGTGATGGGCGTGTCGCTGGCCAGCATCTTCCTGGTCTTCACCGGCGGGTCGATCGCGCAGGCCTTCTTCTCCGCTGCCGTGATGTTCCTCGCCATGGCGCTGTGGGGCTACACGACCGGGCGTGACCTGTCGAAACTGGGCTCGTTCCTGATCATGGGCCTGATCGGCATCTTGGTCGCGAGCCTCATCAACATCTTCATCGGCTCCTCGGCCATGCAGATGGTGATCTCGATTATCGGCGTGGTGGTCTTCACGGGCCTCACCGCCTGGGACGTGCAGCGCATCAAGTCGGAATATTTCACTTATGCCGGCCATGAAGTGGCCCAGAAGATGCAGGTGATGGGCGCGCTGTCGCTCTATCTGAACTTCGTCAACCTGTTCCAGATGCTGCTGAATCTGACCGGCGAGCGGGAGTAATGTCGGTGCGGGACGCTCAGGCCGTGTCGGCCATGCTCTGCCCGGTCTGTCATGTGGGCCTTTCCATGACGGATCGGCAGGGGGTGGAGATCGACTATTGCCCGCAATGCCGCGGCGTGTGGCTGGATCGTGGCGAGCTCGACAAGATCATCGAGCGGTCGGCACGGGGTGACGCGCCGGTCGTTCCCCCGCCTCAGCCGGGCTACCGCCCGGACCGGGACTATCGGGATGATGGCCGTTGTTATCAGAAGAAGCGAAAGAAGAGCTTCCTGGAAGAATTGTTCGACTAAAAGGAGGGCGGCCGTCGTGCCGCCCTTTCTTTTGCCTGGTCGGGAGGCTCTTTGCTGCGACGCAGCACTTGTCTCTAGCCGCTCATGCTATAGAGATTTGAGAACCGTCCACTGACGATCAAGGTCCACCATGTCCAGCGAACCTGAACTATACATCACGCCGGTCATCCTGGCAGGCGGGTCCGGGACCCGGCTCTGGCCGCTTTCGCGCAAATCCTATCCCAAGCAATTTGTGCCGTTGCTGGGTGAAACGACGTTGTTTCAGTCCGCCGCACGCCGCCTGTCCGGGACTGCCGAGGGATTTGCCTTTGCAAGGCCGCTGGTGCTGACCAATTCGCTGTTCCGCTTCATCATTGCCGAACAGTTGGCGCAGGAGGGGATCGACCCGGAAGCGATCCTGATCGAGCCCGAAGGTCGGAACACAGCGCCGGCCATCCTGGCGGCGGCGCTCTATCTTGTCGCCAAGCGGCCTGATGCGCTCATGCTGGTGGCCCCCTCCGACCATGTGGTGCCCGATGTGGCGGCTTTTCACGCCGCTGTCGGCAAGGGGCTGGAGGCAACGGGGCGCGGTGACCTAGTCACCTTCGGTATCCGTCCGACGCATCCCGAAACGGGCTATGGCTATCTGCAGGCCGAAACCAGGCCGGACGGTTCGGGCCAACCGATCAAGCTCGCGAGCTTCGTCGAAAAGCCCAATGCCGCGCGTGCCCAGGAGATGCTGGCGACCGGCAGCTATTTGTGGAACGCGGGCATTTTCCTCTTCGCCGCCAAGGATCTGGTCGCCGCCTTCGAGCGTCACGCCCCCGCTATCCTATCGGCCGTGCGGCTTGCGGTCGAGCAGGCGGAAAGCGACCTGGGTTTCCTGCGCCTTGCCGCCGAGCCATGGGGGCAAGCGGAGAATGTCGCGATCGACTATGCCATCATGGAGCGGGCCGACAATCTCTCGGTCGTGCCCTATGATGCCGAATGGTCCGACCTGGGGGGCTGGGATGCGGTGTGGAGCCATTCGCAGCCCGACGAGAATGGGGTTGCGACCTCTGGCGCGGCGACCGCGCTCGATTGCCGCGATACGCTGCTGCGGTCGGAGAGCGAGGGGCTGGAGATTGTGGGCCTTGGCCTCGACAATATCATAGCCGTGGCGATGAGCGATGCGGTGCTGATCGCCGACAAATCGCGCACGCAGGACGTGAAGCTGGTCGTGGAGGCGCTGCAGCGCAAGGGCGCGTCGCAGGCGGAAACCTTTCCCAAGGATCACCGACCCTGGGGCTGGTATGAAAGCCTGGTGGTCGGCGGGCGTTTCCAGGTGAAGCGCATTACGGTGTTGCCGGGCGCCTCGCTCAGTCTGCAGAGCCATTTCCATCGATCGGAGCATTGGATCGTCGTCGAAGGGACGGCCAAGGTCACGTTGGACGAGGACGTGTCGCTGCTGACCGAGAACCAGTCGATATACATCCCGGTCGGCGTGCGGCATCGGATCGAAAATCCCGGACGCATCCCGATGGTGTTCATTGAAGTGCAGACCGGACCCTATGTCGGCGAAGACGATATCGTCCGTTATGAGGATCGTTACGCGCGGAGTTGAATGCTTTGGGTTTACGCGGAGGCGCGGAGACGCGGAGAAGAAAAACGGCGGCGCAGCCTTTATCGTCTCAACCTTGCATCAGGGGGGGCGCTCCGTTGCGGAATGCAGCTTCGCCGCTTGGCGATACGCCTCCGCGCCTCCGCGTGAACCAAAATGCCTTAATGCGCGGCGCCCCAACTGGGGCCAGCGCCAATCTCGACTCCTAACGGGACGCTGAGTTTCACGATCGGTTCGGCGGCCGATTCCATCACGCGGCGGATGACGGTGCTGGCCTGCTCCACATCGCCTTGCGGCAGTTCGAAGACCAGCTCGTCATGCACTTGCAGCAGCATCTTGACGCTGCCCAGGCCTTCCGCCGCCAGCGCCGGTCCCATGCGGGCCATGGCGCGCTTGATGATGTCGGCGCTGGTGCCCTGGATCGGGGCGTTGATCGCGGCGCGTTCGGCGCCCTGCCGTTCGTGCTGGACTGGGGCCTTGATGCGCGGGAACCAGGTTTTCCGCCCGAACAGGGTTTCGGTATAGCCCCTTGAGCGCGCCTTTTCGATCGTGTCGGTGATGTAGAGGCTGATGCCGGGGAAGCGCTCATAATAGCGGGAAATCATGTCCTGCGCTTCGTCCGCGCTGATCTCCAGCCGCCCGGCGAGGCCCCAGCGGCTGATGCCGTAGAGGATCGCGAAGTTGATCGTCTTGGCCCGGCCGCGGGTGTCGCGGTTGACCTCTCCGAACAGTTGTTGCGCGGTGGCGGCGTGGATGTCCTCGCCGTTCGCGAAGGCCTCTTTCAGCGCCGGAACGTCTGCCATATGGGCGGCGAGGCGCAGTTCGATCTGGCTATAGTCCGCCGCCAGTATGACATTGCCCGGCTCGGCGACGAAGGCGTGGCGGATCTGGCGGCCGACTTCGGTGCGGATCGGGATATTCTGGAGATTAGGGTCGGTCGAAGACAGGCGGCCGGTCTGCGCGCCGGACAGCGAATAGCTGGTATGGACGCGGCCGGTGTCCTTGTTGATCTGGGCCTGAAGCGCGTCGGTATAGGTCGACTTGAGTTTGGACAGCTGGCGCCAGTCCAGCACCTTGCCCGCGATTTCCACGCCCTGCGCCTTCAGTTGCTCAAGGATGGTGACGTCGGTGGAATAGGCGCCGGACTTGCCTTTCTTGCCGCCCTTGTGCCCCATCTTGTCGAACAATATCGCGCCCAGCTGCTGGGTCGATCCGATGGCGAAGGGTTGGCCCGCAAGGCCATGGATTTCCGTTTCCAGCGCGGCGATCCCGGCGGTGAATTCGGCGGACAGGCGGGAGAGGGCTTCGCGGTCGACCTTGATGCCTTCATGCTCCATCTTCGCGATCACGGAGACGAGCGGGCGGTCGACCAGTTCATAGACGCGGGTGGCGCCTTCGTTCGCGACGCGGGTCTTGAACAGCTTCCACAGGCGCAGCGTGACGTCGGCATCCTCGGCGGCATATTCGGTCGCCTTGTCGAGCGGGACTTCGGCGAAGCTGATCTGGCTCTTGCCGGTGCCGCACACATCCTTGAAGCTGATGCATGTATGATTGAGGTGGGTTTTCGCCGCCTCGTCCATGCCGTGGCCGGCGAGGCTTTGCCCGGCGTCGAGGTCGAAGCTCATGACGATGGTGTCGTCATAGGGGGCGATCTCGATGCCATGGCGGCGCAGGACCGTCATGTCATATTTGAGATTCTGGCCGATCTTGAGGACGCTGTCGTCCTCCAGCAGCGGCTTCAATTTGGCGAGGACAAGGGCGAGGGGGAGTTGCTCCGGCTTCTCCGCGAACATGTCCTTTCCGCCATGGCCGACCGGGATATAGCAGGCCTTGTTCGGCCCGGTGGCGAGGCTGACCCCGACCAGTGCGCTCGATACGGCGTCGAGGCTGTCGGTTTCGGTATCGACGGCGACCAGCCCCTCCGCATGGGCGGCGGCGATCCAGCGGTCGAGCGCTTCCTGCGTCACCACCGTTTCGTAGAGGCTGCGGTCGATCGGCGGTTCTTCCTCATGGACCGGGGCGGCGACGGGCGTGGCTTCGCTGGCGGAGACGGCCGCTACCGCCACGGCAGCGGCGGGCGCGCCGAGGCGGGCGAGCAGAGACTTGAAACCGTGATGGCCGAGGAAGTCTGCAAGCGGTTCGGGCGGGATGCCCTTCAATGTCAGATCGTCCAGCGGTTCGGGCAGGTCCATCGCATCGTGCAGCGCGACGAGGCGGCGCGACAGCCGCGCCATATCGGCATGGGCGATGAGATTTTCCTGCATCTTCGATTTCTTCATCGAAGGGGCGGCTTCGAGCGTCGTTTCCAGATCGCCATATTCGGTGATGAGCTTGGCGGCGGTCTTGGGGCCGATGCCGGGGACGCCGGGGACGTTGTCGACGCTGTCGCCCATCAGCGCCAGCACGTCGCCCAATTGTTCGGGCTGCACACCGAATTTGGTCATCACATAGTCGGCCCCGCGCCGTTCATTCTTCATCGTGTCGTACATGTCGACGCCGGGCTGGATGAGCTGCATCAGATCCTTGTCGGAACTGACGATGGTGACGTGCCAGCCCGCCGCGACGGCGGCCTTGGTGTAGCTGGCGATGATGTCGTCGGCCTCGAACCCCGCTTCCTCGATGCAGGGGAGGGAGAAGGCGCGGGTCGCGTCGCGGATCATCGGGAATTGGGGCACGAGGTCTTCCGGCGCGGGCGGCCGGTTCGCCTTATACTGGTCGTACATATCGTTGCGGAAGGTGTGGCTGCCCTTGTCCAGTACCACTGCGAGATGGGTCGGGCCTTCGGCTTTGCCCAACTCATCGGCCAGCTTCCAAAGCATGGTGGTATAGCCATAGACCGCGCCGACGGGCTGGCCATGCTTGTTGGTGAGCGGCGGAAGCTGATGATAGGCGCGGAAAATATAGCCGCTGCCGTCGACAAGGTAGAGATGATTCTGGGCCATGGGGGAGGGGATAGCGGGTTCTGTGGGGTGGCTCCAGTGGGGTTGTCGGTGTAGGAGGCGGGTTCCCGGTTCAGGGCGGGGGTGATGTAGTGGAAAGGGCGGAAATCGGCCATTCTGAGCCCGAAGTTCACACCATATGCGCGCGCGTGCCTGGGCGCGCGTGGGCGTGAGGGCGGAGTAGGTCGGACGTTTCAAAGACGGGGACGGGATAGGCGGGTTGGTGCGGAATAGGACAGGATAAAATCGCGCT
>DATFDS010000236.1:0-6115 GCA_035251955.1 Sphingobium sp.
ACAGATGAAAGGGCTGGGGGTCGAACTCGCCGGCAAAAGCGATGACCTCCTCGCGGTCGATGGCGATCGGGCCGACATGAAGCACGTCGCCGATGGCGACATCCTCGAAATAGACGATATCGCTCATGGCCGGCATTCTCCTTCGATCGGTCTGCGGTCCTAGAACGGGCTTACGTTTACGTCAAGGCGGGGGCGGACCGGTCAGCCGACGGCCAGCGTTCCCTCGCCCCGCGCCGTGGTCAGCGTCGCCCGCCGCGACAGCGCGCCGCCCGGAGCGGACACCTGGTCCATCACCATGAAATGCGTCGCCCAGGCGTCGGGCGTCACCTCGCAGACCAGGAAGCCGCGCTGGTCGTTGATGAATTTCAGTTCCGGATTATTCTTCAGCATGACATCGCTGCCGCTGCGCAGGTCCGATCCGTCGCCACCCGAAGAGATGGACGTTGACACGAACTCCACCGCCACGGGCCGGTCGCCATTGTCAAGCAAACCGGCGAAATTCTGATGCTCGTCGCCGGTCAGCACGACGACATTGTCCAGCCCCTTCATCCGCCCGAACAGCCGCTTGCGCTGCGCGCTATAGCCGGCCCAACTGTCGAGATTGTAGATCTTCTCCTTCTCGTCGGCGTTGCGGCGCCGGTCGAGCGACATCATCATCACCTGCTGGGCGATGCAGTTCCATTTGGTCTGCCCCCGCGTCAGGTTGCGGGCCAGCCAGCTTTCCTCCTGCGCGGAAATGACCTGTGCCCTGGGATCGTCGATACCCGCGCACCGGGGTTTGAACCCGTCATCGCAGGGCTGGTCGCTGCGGAAGGACCGCGTGTCGAGAAAGTCTATCGACATGAGGTCGCCATAGCGCGCCTCGCGATACATGTCGGTGATGATGCCGTCCCGCGGCAGCATCGCGGCGCGCACCGGCATATATTCATACCAGGCCTGCAGCCCCGCCTGCCGCCGCAGCCGGAAGACCTTGGGCGGGACGTCCTTCCAGTCGAAGTCGCCGACCCAATTATTCTCCACCTCATGATCGTCGAAGGTCGGGAACCATGTGTGCCGCGCCCGCGCCGCCTGCAGGTCATAGTCCGACAGATATTGGGCGTAGCGCAGCCGATAGTCGGCGACGTCGAAACAATCCTGGCCGATATGCTGGCGGACCTGCGGGACGGGCAGGCCATCCTTGTCATAGTCCGGCCCGCGCCGCTTATATTCGTAGATGAAGTCGCCATAATGATAGACGAAGGCCAGATCGTCCTGCCGCGCCAGATGGCGGTAGGCGGTGAACAGTCCGTCCTCGTAATTCTGGCACCCGGCTACCGCGAATTTGAGGCTGGCGGGGCTGGCCGACGCCAGCGGCAGGGTGCGCGCCCGGCCGCGCGCGGATTGGTCCGCGCCCAGGGTGAAGCGATACCAATAGGGCCGGTCGGGCTGCAGCCCGCTCACCTCGACATGCACCGAATGGCCGAGTTCGGGCCGCGCCTGCGCCTCGCCCGAGGCGACGATGGTCTTGAAGCGGTCGTCGCTTGCTACCTCCCATTTGACCGGCAGCGGCACCATCGGCATGCCGCCATGCGGTTCGAAGGGCCGCGGCGCGAGCTTGGTCCAAATCACGAAGCCGTCGGCGGCCGGATCGCCCGAGGTCACGCCGAGGGAAAAGGGATAGCTGGCGAACCAGCTCTGTGCCTGGACGATGGCCGGCGCGCCGAGCAGCGGCGCGGCGGTGGCGGTGGACAGGATCTGGCGGCGCGTGAACATGGATGACCCTTCGAAGCGATAGTGGCGGCTTGGCCTCCGCCGCTAACTTTCCAATATGACAGGCTGATGCAAGCCCCGGCCACCCCGATCACAGGAGCCAGTCGCGCAGGACCCGCCACGCCTGCGCCTTCTTCTCGCGGGAGAGCATGGCATGGGCGCCGCTGGAGGAGGGCAGGTCGATAAGCGTCGGCGCAACGCCTGCGCCCAGCTGCCGCCGTCCATGCAGTGCCGCCGTCTTGCCGTTGAAGGCGATCGCCACCAACGCCGGCAGCTTTGCAACGAAGCTGGAAAGGTCGCGCAGTTCCACGCCCCGGATCGCGCTGTCCAGACTGCCCGCCCGGTCGGCGCTCTCGATCACGTCCCATAGGCCCACGCCCCGCGCTCGCAGCCTTTTCAGCCGGAGCGCATAGGGCTGGCCGCGCAGATCCTCGTCCAGCACGTAACCCATCAGTGTCCAGAAGGCGTTGCCGCGATGCGCATAATATTCGCCCTGGCGGATCGACGCATCGCCCGGCAGGCTGCCCAGGACCAGCAGCCGGGTCCCCTCATCGACGCTCGGCGGAAAGGCGAATTTGCGCTGCATCCTCACCCCAGCGCGAGCCGGGATGACGGAGACATGTCAAACATTGAACCGGAACAGCATGATGTCGCCGTCCTGCGTCACATAGTCCTTGCCTTCGGAGCGCCACTTGCCCGCTTCCTTGGCGCCGGCCTCGCCGTTGAACTGGACATAGTCGCCAAAGGCCATGGTTTCGGCGCGGATGAAGCCCTTTTCGAAATCGGTGTGAATCGCGCCCGCCGCCTGCGGGGCCTTCGACCCCTTCGCCACGGTCCAGGCGCGCGCTTCCTTGGGCCCCACGGTAAAGAAGGTGATGAGGCCCAGCAGCTCGTAGCCCGCCCGGATGATCCGCGCGAGGCCTGCTTCCTCCAGCCCCAGCGCTTCGAGATATTCGGCCCGCTCCTCGACCGGCATGGTGATGAGTTCCGCCTCGATCGCGGCCGATACGATCACCGCCTTGGCGCCCTCGGCCGCCGCCTTTTCGAACACCCGCGCGCTATGGGCATTGCCCTCGGCCGCGCTGTCTTCCTCGACGTTGCAGACATAGAGAACGGGCTTGGCCGTCAGCAGCTGCGCCTGGCGGAAGATGCGTTCTTCCTCGTCATCGCTTGGGCGGGTCAGGCGCGCGGGCTTGCCGTCGCGCAGCAGGTCCAGCGCCTTGCCCAGCACGGATGCCGCCGCCTTGGCCTCCTTGTCGCCCTGCGCCGCCTTCTTGGCGAAATTGGGTACGCGCTTCTCCAGGCTCTCCAGGTCCGCCAGCATCAGCTCGGTCTCGACCGTTTCGGCATCGGCGATCGGATCGACCTTGCCCTCGACATGGGTGATGTCGTCATCCTCGAAACAGCGCAGCACATGGACGATCGCGTCGACCTCGCGGATATTGGCGAGGAACTGGTTGCCGAGGCCCTCGCCCTTGGACGCCCCGCGCACCAGCCCGGCAATGTCTACGAAGGCCAGCTGCGTCTCGATGATCTTGGCGCTGCCGCCGATCTTCGCGATGGTCTGCAGCCGCTCGTCGGGCACGGCGACCTGGCCGACATTGGGCTCGATCGTGCAGAAGGGATAGTTCGCCGCCTGCGCCGCCTGCGTTTCGGTCAGCGCATTGAACAGGGTGGACTTGCCCACATTGGGGAGGCCGACGATACCGCAACGAAAACCCATGGAACTGCCTTCAAATCTGGATGAGTGGCCGCGCCGATAGCCTGTTCCGTCTCAGTTTGCCAGCCCGCGCATCGTGCTCCTGCGAACGCAGGAGCCCAGAATGGCGTGGCACAAAATCGCCCTGGGCTCCTGCCTGCGCAGGAGCACGGCGGGAGATCAGGTAATGACGCTCGGCCGCTCCATCCCCGTAAAGCCCAGAATATCCGCCACCTCCTGCGCCGCCGCGACCAGCGGGGCGAGCGCTACACCCGTTTCCAGCCCCAGATCGCCGTCCGTCCCGACATAGCGCTCGATATAGACCCGCAGTGTAGCGCCTTCCGTGCCCGTTCCAGACAGGCGGAACACGATGCGCGACCCATCCTCGAAAAGCACCCGCACGCCCTGGTTGCGGCTCACCGACTGATCGGTCGGGTCGCTATAGGCGAAATCGTCCGCGCTCTTCACCCGGCCGCCGCTGTTCGCCGTTCCCGGCAGGCACGCCAGCGTCTCGCGCAGCGCCGCCATCAGCGCATCGGCCTTGTCGTTCGCGATCGCTTCATAATCATGCCGGGCATAATAGTTGCGGCCATAGGTCGCCCAATGCTCGGCCATGATCTGCGCCACGCTCTGCCGCCGCGCCGCCACTATGTTGAGCCACAGCAGCACCGCCCAGATGCCGTCCTTCTCGCGCACATGGTCCGAACCGGTGCCCGCGCTTTCCTCGCCGCAGATGGTCGCCATGCCGGCGTCCAGCAGATTGCCGAAGAATTTCCAGCCGGTCGGCGTCTCATACAGCGGAATGCCGAGCTTTTCCGCCACCCGGTCGGCCGCGCCGCTGGTCGGCATGGAGCGGGCGATGCCCTTGAGGCCTCCCGCATAGCCCGGCGCCAGTTGCGCATTGGCCGCCAACACGGCGAGCGAATCCGATGGCGTCACATAGCAATGCCGCCCGATGATGAGATTGCGGTCGCCATCGCCGTCCGAAGCCGCCCCGAAATCCGGCGCATCCGCCGCCATCATCCGCTCGTAAAGCGCCCTGGCATGGACCAGATTGGGATCGGGATGATGGTGGCCGAAGTCGGGCAGGGGCGTTGCGTTGCGCACCGTGCCGGCTGGCGCGCCAAGGCGCTGTTCGAAAATCTCGACCGCATAGGGGCCGGTCACGGCGCTCATCGAATCGAAGGAGAGGGCGAAGCCCTCCGCGATCATTTGCGCGATTGCGGGAAAGTCGAACAGGCTTTCCATGAGGTCCGCATAGGCTGCGACGGGATCGACCACCTCGACGGTCATCTCGCCCAGCTGGCTGGTGCCCAACCTGTCGATATCCACGTCCGCGGCGTCGAGAATGCGGTAGCTGTCGATGGCGAGCGTGCGCGCATGAATGGCGTCCGTCACCTTTTCCGGCGCCGGGCCGCCATTGCCGACATTATATTTGATGCCGAAATCCTCATCCGGTCCGCCCGGATTATGGCTGGCGGACAGAACCAGTCCGCCAAAGGCGCCCGACGATCGGATCAGATGCGAGGCTGCCGGGGTCGACAGGATGCCGCCGCGCCCCACCAGCACCCGGCCGAAGCCGTTGGCCGCCGCCATCTTCAGAACGATCTGGATGACTTCGCGGTTCAGGTAGCGTCCGTCGCCGCCGACCACCAAAGTCTGGCCTGCAAACCCATCCAGGCTATCGAACACCGACTGGACGAAATTTTCCGCATAATGGGGTTGCTGGAAAAGCCGGACCTTCTTGCGCAGGCCGGACGTGCCGGGCTTCTGGTCGTGGAAGGGCTTTGTCGCGACGGTCTGAATCACCCGTATCCCCTTGGGAAAGTGGAAAGCGCCTCCTCTATGGCCCGGCAATGCTGCACTGCGCAATCCATCCATGGCAATTCGCCGCGCGGGCGGGGCATCAGGCCGCGCACTTTCCCCTGTCCTACAGGATGCGCCTTTCGCTATGCCGTCCCTGCTCTTTGAAATGGTCGGAAAAATAGGAAAAGCGATCGCCCGGATATGGCGGTTTTCCGTGGGTCTATCGTGTCACCTTTGTCACCCTGATCGCGCGGAAATCAGTCAGCCAGCCGCAGCGCGACCGCGTTCATGAACCGCGCATCATCGCTCTTGGCCAGCCACTCCGCCTCCGCGCCGATCGCGCCCAGCATGTCGGCTAGCGCGTCGGTCTCGCTCTTGTGGTAATTGCCCAGCACATAGCCATGCACCCGGTCCTTGTGTCCCGGATGGCCGATGCCGATCCGCACCCGGCGAAACTCCGCGCCGATATACGCGTCGGTCGACCGCAGCCCGTTATGCCCGGCATTGCCGCCGCCGCGCTTCACCTTCACCTTCATCGGCGCCAGGTCCAGTTCGTCGTGGAAGACGGTCACGTCCTGCGGCGTCAGCTTGTAGAAATGCATGGCCGCACCGACCGAGCGGCCGCTTTCGTTCATGAAGGTGGCGGGTTTCAGCAGGATGATCTTTTCAGGGCCGATGCGCCCTTCCTGCACCCAGCCTTGGAACTGCTTTTTGGGTGCGGAAAAAGAATGCATGTCGGCGATCACGTCCGCCGCCATGAAGCCGACATTGTGCCGGTGCATCGCATATTGGGTGCCCGGATTGCCAAGGCCGACCCAGATTTGCATCCAAATTCTCCAAACAAGCAAACCCCCGTTCGCC
>DATFDS010000237.1:0-2345 GCA_035251955.1 Sphingobium sp.
GCGGAATTCATCCTCCAGCCCCGTCTTGCCGAACCCGTCTATCTCGACCGCATAGCGGACCTCGGGCGTCTTCTCGTTCGGATTCTGTGTCGCGACCTGCAGCGGCACGGTGACGCTGTCGAGCGGGGGGAGCGGCTCAGCCAGCTCGGTTTCCGCCGGCGGCTCGGTGGCGGGGGGCAGTTCCGGCGGCGCGCTCGCCTGCGGCATCTGCTGGTCGATCCAGCTGTCGATCGAGGGGAGCGGCGCGTTCGGATCGGCGGCGTCCGGTTCGCCGGCCTTGGGCAGCCGTGCCTCGAACTCGCTGTCGGGCAGGATCGGCGGCTCCCGCTCCGAAGCTGTCTGCGCCATGAGGGGAAGGGGAGAAGCAGCGAACATAAGAAGGCCCAAGGCGCGTGCCACGCATTTTGGCTGCCCTGAACCCATGTAACTAACGTCGCCCCTTTCGATCCTGCGCCTTGCGCGCGGGAAGGGGGATACGCTTCAGCACGCCCTTGGGTTCCGCGCCTTCCCACAGGCGCTCGGGCCAGCTAGGGATTCGACATGACCGTTGCGCTCAATGTCTCCCGCTCCATCCTTGGCCAACCCTGGCGCTGGCGAGGTGCCGGCGCGGATGCCCGCGACCCCGGCTATCTGCCCGACGATCTCGTCACCCAATTGCTGATGGCGCGCGGCTGCCCGCGCGAGGCGGTGGAGGCGCATCGCAATCCCACCATCCGCCATTTCATGCCCGATCCCGGCCTGTTCCGCGACATGGACGCGGCCGCGCACCGGCTGGCCGACGCGGTGCAGAAGGGCGAGCATGTCTGCATCTTCGGCGATTATGACGTGGACGGCGCGACCAGCGCGGCGCTGCTGATCCGGCTGCTGCGCGACCTGGGGCTGGCGGCGCGGCCCTATATTCCCGACCGGTTGATGGAGGGCTATGGCCCTTCGGGCGAGGCATTGGTGCGGCTGGCGGGGGAGGGCGCGACCCTGATCGTCACCGTGGATTGCGGCGCGCAGGCGTTCGAGGCACTGGCCATGGCCAAGGCGGCCGGCGTCGATGTGGTGGTGGTCGACCATCATAAATGCGCCGCCGCGCTCCCCGAAGCCTTTGCGCTGGTCAATCCCAATCGCCTCGACGAAGCCGAGGAAGCCGCCGCGCACGGCCATCTCGCCGCAGTGGGCGTCGCCTTCCTGCTGGGCGCGCAGTTGGTGCGGGTGTTGCGCGCGCGGGGCTGGTTCGCAACGCGCGCCGAGCCGGCGCTGATGGAACTGCTCGACATCGTCGCGCTCGGTACGGTGGCGGACGTGGCGCAACTGAAGGGGTTGAACCGCGCCTTCGTCGCGCAGGGGCTCAAGATCATGGCGAAGCGGCGCAATATCGGCATCGCCGCGCTGATCGACGCCAGCCGATTGACGCGCGCGCCGCTCTGCCATGACCTGGGCTTTGCGCTGGGGCCGCGCATCAATGCGGGCGGGCGCGTGGGCAAGGCGGACCTTGGCGTGCGGCTGCTGACCACGCAGGACCCGCTGGAGGCCGCGCAGATCGCCGCCGAGCTGGACCAGTTCAACGAAGAGCGCCGCGCCATCGAGGCGGCGGTGCAGGCGGAGGCGGAGGCGTTGCTGGCGACGCAGGACAATCGCGCCGTCGCGGTGATCGCCGGCCCCGGCTGGCATCCGGGCGTCATCGGCATCGTCGCCGGCCGGATCAAGGAGAAGGCGGGGCGTCCTTCGATCGTGATCGCGCTCGATGACGCCGGCGTCGGCAAGGGGTCGGGCCGCTCCATTTCCGGGGTCGATCTGGGCGCGGCGGTGCTGGCGGCCAAGGACAGCGGCCTGCTGGTGGCGGGGGGCGGCCATGCGATGGCGGCGGGGCTGACGGTTGCCGCCGACAAGGTGGATGCGCTGGCCGATTTCCTCGACGATCGCCTGTCGAGCGCCGTTGCCCGCGCGCGCGACGATCGCGCGCTGCTGATCGACGCGGTGCTGGCGCCCGCCGGCGTCAACCCGGATTTCGTCGCGGCGATCGAGGCGGGCGGTCCCTATGGTGCCGGCTGGCCCGCACCGCTTATCGCCGCCGGGCCGATGCGCGTCATCAAGGCCGATGTCGTGGGCAACGGTCATCTGCGCGCGATCATGGCGGGCGAGGACGGCCGGTCGATCAAGACCATCGCCTTCCGCCAGGCCGAATCCGATCTGGGACAGGCGATCCTGGGTGCGCCGCGCGACCGGCGCCTGTGGGTCGCGGGCCGCGCGAAGATCGACGACTGGGGGCCGCGCCCGGCGGCGGAACTGCATCTGGAGGACGCGGCCTGGGCGGACTGAAAGCCAGGGTCATTTTTCCGCACCAAGGGGTTGACCGC
>DATFDS010000238.1:0-3531 GCA_035251955.1 Sphingobium sp.
AACGACGTACTGCTGGTCGACGAGCGGCATCTGGAGGAAGCGGTCAGCCTGCTGCTGCAGATCGAAAAGACGGTGGTGGAAGGGGCAGGGGCCGCCGGCCTCGCCGCGCTGCTGACGCATAAGGAACTGTTCGCCGGCCGCAATGTCGGCCTGATCCTGACCGGCGGCAATATCGACACCCGCCTGCTCGCCAACGTGCTGCTGCGCGATCTCGCACGCTCTGGCCGGCTGGCGCGGCTGCGCGTCATCCTGCAGGACCGGCCGGGCGCGCTGTTCCATGTCGCGCGCATCTTCGACCAGGAAGCGGTCAACATCCTGGAACTGTCGCACCAGCGCATCTTCACCAACCTGCCGGCCAAGGGCCTCAGCCTGGACGTCGAATGCGAAACGCGGGATGGCGCGCATCTGGAACGGCTGATCGCGGCCTTGCGCGAAGCGGGCTATGAGGTCGCGCCGATCGAGGTCGCCTGATCGGCCGCCCTTTGGGAGCAACCATTTTTTTCGTGGTAAATGACCTTTTCATGGACGGCCGTGCTCGGCATAGTCTGTCCATGACTCAATTTTCGCGCAGCGTTTGGACGGAGACCGTAGCGTGAGCGCACCTTTTCGCTTTCCGCGTTTTTTCGTGACGAACCCCAGCCCGTGCCCCTATCTGCCGGGCCGGAGCGAACGGAAGGTCTTTACCGAACTGAGCGGCGACAATGCGTCGGAACTGAACGACGCGCTTGGCCGCATCGGCTTCCGCCGCAGCCAGAATGTCGCCTACCGGCCCAGCTGTGCGGACTGCTCCGCCTGCGTGTCGGTGCGCGTGGTGGCGAAAGAGTTCCGCCCCAACGCGACCCAGCGCAAGCTGATCCGCCGCAACGACGACCTGATCGTCACCGCCTGCAAGCCCTGGTCGACCGAGGAGCAGTTCGAACTGCTCCAGCGCTACCTGCGCGCGCGCCATCCGGGTGGCGGCATGACCGAGATGGACGAGATGGACTTCGCCGACATGGTCGAGCAGACCCCGGTCGAAAGCCATGTCGTCGAATATCGCGAACCGGGCGAAAACGGCCGTCCCGGCAAGCTGGTCGGCGCCTGCCTCACCGATCGCCAGGGCGATGGCCTGTCGATGATCTACAGCTTCTTCGATACGGAGCTGGAGCATCGCAAGGGGCTGGGCAACTACATCATCATGGACCATATCCTGCGTGCGGCGAAGGCGGGCCTGCCCTATGTCTATCTAGGCTATTGGGTCGAAGGTTCGCAGCGGATGCAATATAAGATCCGCTATCGCCCGCTCGAAAAGCTGAGCCGCAGCGGCTGGATCCGCTTCGACCCGCAGGAACAGGCGCAGGCCATCCGCGTCGTCATCCCCCGTGACGAACCGCCGCTGCCGATCGAGCTGGCGGGCATCTTCCGCAAATAGGCCTAGGTTGGCGGAAGCGCAGTTCGTTTCATTGCTGCCATCCCCGGCCCTTCGACAGGCTCAGGCCGGTTCCAGTTACTAGGCTGGCCGGGCCGATTGGCTAGAGCGGGATGACGTTAGATGGATTCAAGTTGCCTCCGTTCGTTTCGAGCGAAGTCGAGAAACGGAAGCGCAGTTCTTGCTGTTTCTCGACTTCGCTCGAAACGAACGGATCAAGGTAAAGTCATCCTACTCTAAGTGACGTGCTCCTGCGAAGGCAGGAGCCCAGTCCTGCCATTGGAACTGGGCTCCTGCCTTCGCAGGAGCACGAAGTACGCCAGGCTTTTTCCTCGCGCACCTACTTCGCCGAAAAGTTGAAGGCACCATAATAATTGCCGTCATAATTGGGCCGGATGCCCGGCGCGCCCTCATCGCCGCCGCCCGGTTCCGGCGGCAGGCCTATCTGCAGTTGCAACGGCGCAGCGTCTTGCCCCGTCCACCGGGACGCCGCGTCACCTCGGTCACATAAGTCCGGGTGGTGGTGACCGCCGGTTGCACGATCACGGTGGTGGTCGTCGCACCCGGATAATAATAGCCGCCGGCATAATAGCCCGGCGCGTGCGTGGTGGTCACGACGGGCGCGCCAGGTCCGCCATGATGCGTGACATGAGGCGCCGGCGCATAGGGCGGGGGCGTATAATCGACGCCATGATTGCTGTGGGCCTCGCCTTCGAAGCGGCCTTCATAGTCGCCGCTATAGGTCCGGCCATTTTCGTCCCGCCAGGTGCCTGTCCAGCGGCCCTCATATTCATGCAAGGGTGCCGGTGGCGGTACATCGCGCATGGTGACGTCATCGTCATAGCCGAGGCCCGGCGGCGGGGCATCGCCTTCCGGCCCGTCCCAGTCGATCCCGCTGCGATGATCCTTTATCTGGCCGTGCCCGTCGACCATCACCGCATCGTCATAATAGCGCGACCAGCCATAACCGTCCGCCGGCGCCGGCAGGCCATAGGCGCCATAATTGCCGATGCGATAGCCGGGGTTCATCCAATAGGCCGGCAGCACATAGCCGCCCACAGGCCGGCGATAGGCCGCCCAACTGCCGGGCGCCTGCCAGCCGGCGAACCAGCGGCCCTGGAAGCGCGGCCCCCAGCGGTGGACGATCGTGCCGCCGTTGGTGCGCGGCCGGACGCCGGCAAAGCTCTTGCCCGGCATCGGCAGGGACGTGCCGGCCGCTACCGGTTCACCCGCCAGAGCCGGCGCCGCAAGGCTGATGCCCGCGCCTGCCAGGATGATGCTCCAGATCCGCATGCTCAACTCCCCGTTCGCTGCCGGTGCGCTTCAAGCGCAGCCCGGCCGTTAACGGCTTGTTTAGCATGACGATCCTGCCGGATCACTTGCGCCTGTGGAGTGGGTCTGTCCCGAAACGGGTCAGGCGAGGGACGCTCCGATCCGGCCGATCAGCGCTTCCAACCCGTCGCGATCGGTGGCATCGAAGCGCGCAAGGATCGGGCTGTCTAGGTCCAGCACCGCGACCACACGGTCTTCGACCAGCACCGGAACGACGATCTCCGAAGCGCTTGCCGCATCGCAGGCGATATGGCCGGGGAAGGCGTGGACATCTTCGACCATCTGGGTTTCGGCCGAAGCCGCGGCGGTCCCGCAGACGCCCTGGCCGAGTGGAATGCGGATGCAGGCCGGCTTGCCCTGAAACGGTCCCAATACCAGCTCGCCTTCGACCAGCCGATAAAAGCCGGCCCAGTTGAGATCGGGCAGAAATTGCCAGATCAGCGCCGCGACATTGGCCATGTTGGCGACAGCGTCAGGCTCGTCCCTGGTGATCGCCTCGGCCGCGAAAAGGAGGTCGTCATAGAGCGCCGCCTTGTCGGCCCGCGAGGAGGGGGTGAAATCGAACATGGCGAGGATATAGAGGGAGGAGAGGGCGCGGGCTAGGGGGCGGCGGGTTTCGGCCAGGAGTGGACATGTTCCCCCTCCCGCAAGCAGGGCTATCGCATTTGGGAGAGGAGCGCTGAGAGGTACTCGTTGCTCCAGCCTGCGCGTTTGATTTTGGCGCGGATGGAGAGTTTTCGCGGATCGTGCTGAAGCAGGTTGAGGGCGAGGCGGCGCAATAAGGCGAGGTT
>DATFDS010000239.1:0-8849 GCA_035251955.1 Sphingobium sp.
AACCGCACCCCGCGCGGGTCGAAACCGCCAAGGTAGAAGAGTTTACGCTTGAACTTTTCCATGGCCCCTGTCCACATCGGGCCATGACGACACCCGAACGCGACTATTGCTATTTCATAGACCACCGCAAATACAACCGAAACATCGGCTGTCGGCGCCATGACAATGCCTATGGCATCAATGGCGGCGGCAGCGAGCGGGATAGGTGGCGGGCGGACCTGGCTTTCTATCGGCATATGAAGGGGGAAGGCGATCCGATGGCACTGCCTTCGCTGCTGGCGTGCCTGTGCTTTGGGTGGTTCTGCTGGAATTATCATGCGGGCAAGGGGCTGTGGCGGGGGCAGCTCTTGCGCCGCTTCGTGAAAGCGCCGAAGTGAGCGGCATGACTACGCCCAAGCATGTGTCCATCGGCCCCGTGACGATCGGCAACGACCTGCCCTTCGTCCTGATTTCCGGCCCCTGCCAGATCGAAAGCCGCGACCATGCGATGATGATGGCGGAGAAACTGTCCGGCGCTGCGGAAAAGGCCGGCGTGCCGTTCGTGTTCAAATCGTCGTTCGACAAGGCGAACCGGACGTCCGTGTCGGGTCAGCGGGGCATCGGGATCGATGCGGGGCTGGCGATTCTGGCGGAGGTCAAGGCGAATTTCGGCTGCCCGGTGCTGACCGATGTGCATGAGGCCAAACAGGTCGAGGCGGCGGCTCAGGCTGTGGATATCTTGCAGATTCCCGCCTTTCTGTGCCGCCAGACCGATCTGCTGCTGGCGGCGGGAAAGACCGGCGCGGTCATCAATGTGAAGAAGGGGCAGTTCCTTGCGCCCTGGGACATGGCGGCGGTAGCGCAGAAGGTCGCTTCGACCGGGAACGAGCGCATCCTGCTGACCGAGCGCGGGGCAAGTTTCGGCTACAACACGCTGGTCAGCGACATGCGCTCGCTGCCGGTGATGGCGCAGGCGGGCTATCCGGTGGTGTTCGACGCGACCCATTCGGTGCAGCAACCGGGCGGCCTCGGATCAGCTTCGGGCGGGCAGCGGGAATTTGCGCCGGTGCTGGCGCGCAGCGCGGTCGCGGCAGGGGTCGCCGCGATCTTTGCCGAGGCGCATGACGATCCGGACAACGCGCCGTCGGATGGCCCGGTGATGTTGCCGCTGGAATGGGTCGGGCCATTGCTGGCGAAGCTGAAGGCGATCGATGGGGTGGTGAAGGGGTAAGCCCACAACGCAGTGCTCCTGCGAAAGCAGGAGCCCAGGATGCAGGGCACCTCAGTTAACCCTGGGCTCCTGCTTTCGCAGGAGCACAAGCTTCAGGTCAGGGCCGGGTCTGCCCCGTACCGCGCACCAGCCATTTATAGGTAGTTAGTCCCTCCAGCGCGACCGGCCCGCGCGCGTGGAGCCGCCCGGTCGAAATGCCGATCTCCGCACCCAGGCCGAATTCGCCACCGTCCGCGAACTGGGTCGAAGCGTTCCACATCACGATGGCGCTGTCGACGCTATTGAGGAACCGCTCGGCCTTCGCCGCATCCTCGGTGATGATCGCGTCGGTATGGTGGCTCGCATGGGCGGCAATATGCGCGAGCGCCCCATCAACGCCATCGACCAGGCGAACCGAGACGATCGCGTCGAGATATTCCGTGTCCCAATCCTCGTCGCTCGCCGCCACGACACGGCTGTCCATCGCCTGCACTGCTTCATCGCCGCGCACTTCGCACTTGGCGTCGAGCAGCGCCTTCACGACCGCAGGCCCAGCCCCAAAGGCCTTGTCGATCAGCACCGTCTCGGTCGCGCCGCAAATGCCGGTGCGGCGCATCTTGGCGTTCACCACCAGCTTTTGCGCCATGTCGGGATCGGCCGCGCCGTCGACATAGCTGTGGTTGATGCCGTCGAGATGCGCGAGGACCGGCACGCGCGCCTCTTCCTGCACGCGGGCGACCAGGCTCTTGCCGCCGCGCGGCACGATGAGGTCGATATATTCCGATGCCTTGAGCAGAGCGCCCACGGCGGCGCGGTCCGTGGTGGGGACCAGTTGCACTGCGTCGGCGGGCAGGCCGGCGGCGGCGATACCCGCGGCCATGGCGGCGTGGATGGCACGGTTGCTTTCCTTCGCCTCGCTGCCGCCGCGCAGGATCACCGCATTGCCCGCGCGCAGGCAGAGCGCCGCGGCGTCGGCGGTCACATTGGGCCGGCTTTCATAGATGATGCCGATCACGCCCAGCGGCACGCGCACGCGGGACAGCTCCATGCCGTTGGGGCGGACCTGCTTGTCGATGATGCTGCCGAGCGGATTGTCGAGCGTCGCCACCTGATCCACGCCCGCCGCCGTCGCGAGGACGCGGTCCTCATCCAGCCGCAGCCGGTCCAGCATCGCGGGCGACAGGCCGTTGGCGGCGGCGTTTTCCATGTCGCGGGCATTGGCGGCGATGATCTGCGGCGCCTGGTCCCGAAGCGCCTGCGCAGCGCGGCGCAGCGCGTCGATCTTCTGCGCATCGCTGGCACTGGCCAGCAGGACGGCCGCAGCCCGGGCGCGCGCGCCCAGGGTTGCGATCAGCATTTCGGGGGTCTGGGTCAGGTCGTTCATGATAGTCGCGCCTTTAGCATGAAAGCGGCGCGAAACGAAACGGCCAGATGGCGCCTGCCGGATGCGAAATGCGGTAGCCGGCGACCGGGCCACGGGTCGCAAAATGATCCGGCCGCCGGCGGGGCAGCATCCCTGCCTCGCCGGAGCCTTATTCGCTGCAGATGCGAAGCGCATACCATATATGGGGTATGCGCCCAAAATTCTCCGAAAGAACCGCCGCTTAATCCCTATGATCAGGCCGCCTGGGCGAGCAGTTCCGTCTTTTGCGCGCAAAACATGCGGCAGGGCGGAATGTTGCGCCACTCCACCCGTTCGTCGATGGCAGCGAATTCGGGCGCCAACAGCCGCCGGACAAAAGCGGAATATTGATAGACCAGAAAGGCGCCGCCCGGCCGCAGCCCGGCACGCGTTTCGGCGCAGATATGCTCGCCCACGCCGTCGGGCAGGGTGGAGAAGGGAATGCCCGAGAGAATATAATCCGCCTTCCGATGCCCCGCCTCGGCGATGAAGCGCCGCACGTCAGCGGCCGATCCGTGCACGACCCGCAGCCGCGGATCATCGATCTGCGCTTCGAGAAAAGCGACGAAATCCAGATTAAGATCGATCGCCAGCAGCGTCGCATCGGGATGCATCCGCTCCAATATGGTGCGGGTGAAAGTGCCCACCCCCGGTCCATATTCGACGAACAGCCGCGTGCGCTGCCAATCCACGCCCGCCAGCATGCTGTCGACCAGCGCCGCCGATGACGGGATGATCGACCCGATCATGCCCGGATGCTTCACGAACTGGCGGAAGAACATGTTCCACTGGGTCAGGAAAGACGCCGATCGACCCTGATCGCGCGTCGCATTCTTATTCTTCTTCACGGGAATGGAGGCCATCAATTCTCGCCTGTCTGCCTTGCCTTCAGGGCCTTGCAAATATCGGCATGTCTTGCAAGCCGGATTGCAAAAAGGACCGGACTCCACGCCCGGCCCCTTAAACGAACGCGTAGAGGCCGGATGGGTTTCACCCCACCCGTCCCCTCCCCCTGTCAGCGCTCGCGATCCCGCGCGCGCAACATGCCGGGCGACACGAAGCCGATCGGATCGAGCCGCATCGCGCTCTGCTTGAGCTGCGCCTGGATCTGCTCATATTCATGCTCCATTTCCGGCGTCACGGACGCGCGGGTTTCCTCCAGCGCCGCTTCGAAATGGCCCTGATCGACCTTCTCCACGGCCAGCGACTGGCGCAGCGCGATCAGGCCGGCACGACGGACCAGGTCTTCCAGATCCGCGCCGGTGAAGCGCTCGGTCCGCTCGGCGAGCGAGTCCAGATCGACATCCTCCGCGAGCGGCATCTTGCCGGTATGGATCGCCAATATGCGCCGCCGCCCGGCCCGGTCGGGCACGGGAACATAGATCAGCTCGTCGAAGCGGCCGGGGCGCAGCAGCGCCGGGTCGATCAGCGTCGGCCGGTTGGTGGCGCCGATGACGACCACCGACTGCAATTCCTCCAGCCCGTCCATCTCGGCGAGGATGGTGTTCACCACCCGCTCCGTCACCGCCGGTTCGCCGAGGCCCCCGCCGCGCGCGGGGACCAGGCTGTCCAGCTCGTCGATGAAGATGACGGTCGGCGCCACCTGCCGCGCGCGGGCGAAGAGGCGGGCGATCTGCTGTTCGCTCTCCCCATACCATTTGCTGAGCAGGTCCGATGACTTGGTCGCGATGAAGTTCGCCTGCGCCTCGCGCGCGACCGCCTTGGCAAGCAGCGTCTTGCCGGTGCCGGGCGGCCCGTAGAGCAGGAAACCCTTGGCCGGGCGGATGCCCAGGCGGCGGAAGGCATCGGGGTCCTTGAGCGGCAGTTCCACCCCTTCCTTCAACCGCATCTGCGCGTCGTCCAGACCGCCGATATCGGCCCAGCCGATGTTGGGCGCCTGCACCATCACCTCACGCATCGCCGACGGCTGGACGCGCTTGATCGCGGCCATGAAATCCTCGCGCGTGACGGACAGTTCCTCCAGCACGTCGGGCGGGATCGTCCCTTCCTCCAGATTGAGGCGCGGCATGAAGCGGCGCACCGCCTCGATCGCCGCCTCACGGGTAAGCGCGGCCAGATCGGCACCCACGAAACCGTAGGTCATGCGCGCCAGTTCGGTAAGGTCGACCTTGTCGCCGGTAGGCATGCCGCGCGTGTGGATGCCCAATATCTCGCGCCGGCCGCGCTCATCGGGAACGCCGACGACGATTTCGCGGTCGAAGCGGCCGGGACGGCGCAGCGCTTCGTCGATCGCTTCGGGCCGGTTGGTCGCGGCGATGACGACCAGGTTGGTGCGCGGTTCGAGGCCATCCATCAGCGTCAGCAATTGCGCCACCAGCCGCTTTTCGGTCTCTCCTGTCACCTGGCCGCGCTTGGGAGCGATGGAATCGATCTCGTCGATGAACAGGATCGACGGCACCGACTTGGCCGCCGCCTCGAAAATCTCGCGCAGTTGCTTTTCGGACTCGCCATAGGCCGAGCCCATGATCTCCGGCCCGTTGATCAGGAAGAATTCCGCTTCCGATTCATTGGCGACCGCGCGGGCGAGCCGGGTCTTGCCCGTGCCCGGCGGACCGTGCAACAACACCCCCTTGGGCGGATCGACGCCCAGGCGCTCGAACAGTTCGGGATAGCGCAGCGGCAGTTCCACCATCTCGCGCAACTGGTCGATCGCCTCGGCCATGCCGCCGACATCGTCATAGGTTACATCCGCGCGGCGGGATTCACGCGGCTCTTCATATTCCGCGCGCAGGTCAATCTCGGTATCGGCGTCGATATGGACGAAGCCCTTGGGCGTGGTCGACACGACCACGAGCCGGATTTCCTGCAAGGCATAAGCGGGCGCGGCCAACATCTGGCGCAGCTGCGGCGGCATGTCGCCGGGGGGCACCTGCTGCTGGCCCGCGGTCGCGACGACATCCCCGGCGGCTAACGGCCGCTGGAAGAAGAAGCGCTTCAGCGCTTCCGGATTGCCCTGAAGCCGCAGATTATTTTGTGCAGGTGCGAACACCACCCGCTGGGCAGCGCGGGGCTCGATCTTTTCGATCTGGACGAAGTCGCCCGAGCCGACGCCGGCATTGGCGCGCTGCAGACCGTCGAGGCGAAGGACGTCCAGCCCCTCATCCTCCTTATAGGGGCGCACCACCCGCGCCGGGGTCGAGCGCTTGCCGGCGATCTCGATGACATCGCCTTCCGCCAGGTGCAGTTCCGCCATCACCGTCAGCGGCAGCCGCGCAAGCCCGCGCCCTGCGTCTTCGGGCCGCGCATTGGCGACCTGTATCCTGCGTCCCGGAACGTCCTGTTCGGCCATTGCCATCCCCAATCTTGTCTCTGCGTAACGAGATAGGAAACGCCAAAGCCCAGCGAAAGGGGGCGGTCGCTGTATGACGGAGGACAAAAAAAGGGCCGGCCCAAAGGCCAGCCCGGAAAGTTTTAGGAGAGGATGCCTGAAAGGCCTTTTCTATGTGCGCTGCCGCATGTATTTTTGCAATTGCGAAAAGATTCGAAGAGTTGCAGTTTTTGCATCTTGCCGGTTGACGTGCTTTATTGCTGGGTGAAGAGAGGATGCCGAACGCAGGGCCATGCGTCGCTTGAAAAAAGGAATGACGCGTCGCAGCAGAAGATCTGCTGACAGGCATTAAGAGTTATGCGCAGATTGCCGCCCCTTACGGCCTTGGAGGCCTTTGTTCAGGTCGCGCGCCTTGGATCGGTCAAGGCGGCTGCGGAGGAACTTGCGCTGTCGACTCCTGCGCTCAGCCGCCGCGTTCAGGCGCTGGAACGGTTCATCGGCCGGCCCTTGTTCGACCGGAAGCATCAGGCGCTGGAGATCAACAATGACGGCCAGAGGCTGCTTGACGACATCGCCCCTGCCCTCGATTCGCTCAGCCAGGCGCTGGAGAATATCCAGAGCGGCGGCAACCAGCTGCGGCTGCGCCTTGCGGTCATGCCGTTGTTCGCGACGCAGCGCTTGTTCCCGCATCTTGGCGCGCTCCGGCAGCGGCATCCGCAGCTGCATATCGATATCGAAACCACGCCCTATGCCGTTGCCCGGCTGGGTGAAGGGCTCGACGCCGCGATCGTGCTCGCCAAGGATATCGATCCGGCGCTCTACGCCCATGAGCTGGACCAGGACCAGGTCTATCTGATCGGGCGCCAGACGCTGCTGGAAGCGCCCAATCCGCTGACCGCGCCACAGGAACTGGCCAACCACACGATCTTGCTGCACCGGGACATGGCGGCGGCGTTCGACACTTGGAAGGAGGCCGTCGGCCTGCCGGACCTGCAGCCGCTGGCGATCGACAATTATGACTCGGGTCAGTTGATGCTGGAGGCGGCCGCCCAGGGGCTCGGCGTCGCGGTGATGCATGCCGGCCATTATAATGAGGCGCAGGATCCGCGGCTGGTGCAGCTATTCCCCGACACGCTGGTACAGAGCCCCTACCGCTATTACTTCGTTTGTCGCCCGCGCGCCCTGCAGACGCGAGCGGTGCGCATTTTCCGGGACTGGCTGATCGGCGCGGGCATTTGATTTCAAGGAAAATCGGCGGTCGATCAGCGACTTGCCGCTTTTTGCCTGCCGGCCCCTTAACCCTGTTCCCTTTCATCCGTTATGGTGGGACATGACTGGGGCATCATCCAATCCGCAACATGGGCTGACCGATCGACTGAGCCGATGGGCGCGCGGCCTTTCCGGCAGATCCGATGCCGAGGAAGAAGCCGAGCAGCCCGAACCGCAGCGCGCCCGCGCCGGCAGCATCGCAACTCGCGAAGTCACGCGCCGGCGCAAGCTCTACGAGGAGATCGGCGATTTTCTCTTCGCCCACGACCTGGACCTGACGCCGCTCAATTTCGGGGTGGCGCATGATTATCTGACCGGCGCGCATATCGGGGTGGAAAAGGCGATCACCGCCATTCTCGCCGAGCGCGGCAAGATCAGCAACAGCTGGGTCGAAGGCATCGTCGCCGAACAGCGCGGCGATGAGGTCACGCCCGAAGCGCTGGCTACCATGCTCGACAAGGTCGAGGAAAATCTGTCCGAATTTACCGGCCTGATGACCGAATCCCGCAACTCGGCCAAGGATTATGGCGCCGCGCTGCAGGAAGAGGTGAAGGGGCTCGCCGCCGGCGGCGACAATGAGCCGGTGCTGGCGCGGCTGGTCGCGCTGACCCGCTCCATGGTCGAAAAGACCCGCCAGGTCGAAGGTCAGCTGCGCCAGAACCAGAAGCAGAATCATGTACTCAAGACCAGCCTGGCGACCGCCCGGCGCGCGGCCGAGCACGACCATCTGACCGGCCTGCCCAACCGCCGCGCCTTTGAAGGCACGCTGCGCGAGGAAGTTGCGACAGCGCGCGAGAAGGGCGAGCAGCTGGCGGTCGCATTCTGCGACATCGATCATTTCAAGATTATCAACGACACCCATGGCCATGACACCGGCGACCGCGTGCTGAAATTCGTGGCGGGCCTGTTGGCCAAGGCGAGCAACGACCGCTGCCATGTCGCCCGGCACGGGGGCGAGGAATTCGTGATGCTGTTCCGCGGCAAGACCGCCGCCGAGGCGTGCGAGGCGGTGGACGGCGTGCGGCAGGACCTGTCGACCCGCAGCCTGGTCAACCGCACCAATGGCGAGCGCATGGAGCGGGTAAGCTTTTCCGCCGGTGTCGCCAATGTGCTGGCCTATGACGATCCGCGCGTGGCGCTGAAAGCGGCCGACCGGGCGCTCTATCTGGCCAAGGAACATGGCCGCAACCGGGTCTATCTGGCGGCGGAGACGGATTGATCCTTCTTTCCGTAATCGGCCAGAAGCGGACATGTTCCCCCTCCCGCAAGCGGGAGGGGGTTAGGGGGTGGGAATGGGCTAAACGCTGCGCTGGCCCACCCCCCGGCCCCCTCCCGCTTGCGGGAGGGGAATGGATCAGACGACGTTCCGACTTTCACCCAAAATCATGGCATCCGCGATAGGTGAAGAAGGGCATGCCCCATTTGATCGCCTCGCCAATCTCCGGCGATGCGGCATGCACGAGCGCGCGCAGATGGGTGAGGATGGGCCGCGCGAAATCCGCCTGCCGCGCGATATAATCGTTGACGCGCGGATCGGTCGCCATCGCGGTCAGCCCTGCCGGTGGCGGGCGGTCAGCAGATAGTTGATCGCCTTGTTCGACGAGAGGGTGAAGCCCTTGCGCGGATCGAAGGACAGGCCGGTGACGTCCGTCACTTCGAGCCCGGCATCGACCAGCAGCTTGGTCAGTTCCTCGGGTGTC
>DATFDS010000240.1:0-3794 GCA_035251955.1 Sphingobium sp.
GACGCTCGCCAGCCGGGTGCTGGCGCTGGTGCGCGATTCCCTCGCCGCGCGCTATGTCGGCGCGGGCTTTGCGTCGGACGCGTTCAACGGCGTCGCCTTCCGCCTGCCCAACATGTTCCGTGCCCTCTTTGCCGAGGGCGCCTTTTCCGCCGCCTTCATCCCGATGTTCAACCGCAAGGCGGCGGGACCGGGGGGCGTGAGCGAAGGCTATCATTTCGCCGAGCGCGCGCTGGCGGTGCTGCTGCCGGTGCTGATCCTTTTCACCCTGGCCCTGATCGCCGCCGCCTGGCCGATCACCTGGGCGCTATCGGGCGGCTTTTCGCGCCAGAATCCGACGCCGGAACAATTCGCCTTCGCCGTCACGCTCTCACGCATCACCCTGCCTTATCTGGCGCTGATCAGCCTTGCTTCGCTGCTGGGCGGGATATTGAACTCGCTCGATAAATTCTGGGTGAATGCCGCCGCGCCGATCCTGCTCAACATTGCGATGATCGCGGGGCTGTGGCTGTTCCACGGCGCCAATGAATATGAAACGGCGCGGGTCCAGGCGATCTCCGTGACGGTCGGCGGCGCGCTGCAGCTGTTCTGGCTGATCTGGGCCTGCAAGCGCTCGGGCGTTTCGATGAAGCTCAAGCGCCCCCGTCTCGACGCGGATGTAAAGGAACTGCTGCGCCTGATCGTCCCCGCAGCCGCAGGCGCGGGCGCGTCCCAGATCAACCTTTTGATCTCGACCGCGCTGTCGGGCTGGCTGCTGGCGTCGGGGTCGATCACCTACATCTATTATGCCGACCGGCTGAACCAGCTGCCCCTGGGGCTGATCGGCATCGGCCTTGGCACCATTTTGCTCCCCACCATTTCGCGCCTGCTGTCGACCGGACAGGACGACCAAGCGATGGACACGCAGAACCGGGGAATCGAGCTGGCCCTGTTCCTGACGCTGCCCGCCACGGTCGCCTTCATCACGGTCGCCGAGCCGATCGTGCGGGGCCTGTTCCAATATGGCCGCTTCACCGCCCTGGACGCGGAGCGTTGCGGCTGGGCGCTGTCGGCCTTCTCGATCGGCCTGCCTTCCTACGTCCTCGTGAAGGTGCTGACGCCGGGCTATTATGCGCGCGGCGACACGAAGACGCCGGTGCGCTACGCGATGCTGTCGATCGTCATCAACGTCATCGGCAATTTCGTGCTGATCCCGCTGCTTGGCAAGGCGGGCATGGGCCATGTCGGCCCGCCGCTGGCAACCGCGCTCTCCTCGACAGTCAATGTCGCGATGCTCTATTCGACGCTGGTGAAGCGCGGTCATTTCGCCGCCGACGCCCAGTTGCGACGGCGCCTGCCCCGGCTTGCCGTCGCGGCCGTCGCCATGGGCGCGGCGCTGTTCGCCGGCGAAAGCCTGCTCGATCCCTGGCTCGGCGGCGCCATGGTCCAGCGCTATGTCGCGCTGGCCGTGCTTGTCGGGGCGGGCATCGCGCTGTACGGGCTGGCCTGTTTCATCACCGGCGCCTATCGGGTGTCCGACCTCAAGGCGCTGATGCGCCGGCGGGGCTCCACTTCTCGAACGAACGGATAGAAGAATGCGCGTCCTTTCCGGCATCCAGCCGACCGGCAATCTGCACCTGGGCAATTATCTGGGCGCGATCCGCAACTGGGTGCGGATGCAGGATGAGATGGATGCGGAAAGCCAGTGCTTCTTCTTCCTGGCCGACATGCATTCGATCACGGTGCATGAAGGGCGTGAGCAGCGCATCCGCAATGTGCGCGACATGGCCGCCGCGCTGGTCGCTGCGGGCATCGACCCGGACCGCTCGGTCCTGTTCAATCAGGCGCGGGTGCCCGCCCATGCGGAACTGTGCTGGTTGCTGAACGGCACCGCGCGGATCGGCTGGCTCAATCGCATGACCCAGTTCAAGGACAAGGTGGGCAAGGACCGGGAGGGCGCCTCGATCGGCCTGTTCGTCTATCCGGTGCTGCAGGCGGCGGACATCCTGGCCTATAACGCGACCCATGTGCCGGTGGGCGAAGACCAGAAGCAGCATCTGGAACTGGCGCGCGACATCGCCACCAAGTTCAACACCGATTTCGGCGTCGAGCTGTTCACCATGCCCGACCCGATCATCCCCAAGGAATCGGCGCGCATCATGTCGTTGCGCGACGGCACCGCGAAAATGTCCAAGTCCGATCCCTCCGACATGAGCCGCGTCAACCTGACCGACGAGGATGACGCGATCATGCAGAAGGTGAAGAAGGCCAAGACCGATCCCGAGCCTTTGCCCGAAAGTGCCGAAGGGCTGGCGGGGCGCCCGGAGGCGAACAATCTCGTCGGCATCTATGCGACGCTCGCCGGGATGACCCCCGACGCCGTCTGTGCCGAGTTCGCCGGCAAGGGTTTCGGCGCGTTCAAGCCGGCGCTGGGCGAACGGCTGGTCGAAACGCTGCGCCCGATCCGCGCGCGCTTCACGGAACTGCGCACCGACGATGCCGCGCTCGACGCCATTCTGGAAAAGGGTGCGGCCAAGGCCCGGGCAGCCGCCGAGCCGACCCTGCGCGCGGCCTATGATGCGATGGGTCTGATGCGGTAAAAGACCCCCGCCTTTTGGCGGCTATACGGGAAAATCCTATCCGCGCCGTCACCCGCATAACAGGACATGATTTGCGCCCGTTTGCCCATTTCGAGCGTTCAAATGATGTTCAGTTGCGTTTTGCTATCGCAGGGCGCAAGATTGTTTGACAGGCTGGTGGCCTGGTACAGGACGCAGAAAAATGACCCGTTTCAAGATGTTCGGCCTGATCGCGGCGCCCGCTCTGGCGCTGGTGGCCCTTTCAGGCTGCAGCACGCCCTTCAAGGCGGATGTCGCCCGCTTCCAGCAACTGCCGGCGCCCGCTGGACAGAGCTTCACCATCGTTGCCGACGATCCCCGGCTCGCCGGCGGCCTTGAATTTTCACAATATGCAGGCCTGGTCGGCCAACGCCTGACCCAGACCGGCTATGTCGCCGCGCGCGACCCGGCCCGCGCCGACCTGATCGTGCGCGTCGCCTATGGCGTGGACAATGGGCGGGAGAAGGTGCGCTCCACCGGCTTCGCCTCGCCCGATCCCTTCTTCTACGGCGGCTGGGGCTGGCGCGGGCGCTGGGGCCGGCCATGGGGCTATGGCTTCTATGATCCGTGGCTGTTCGGGCCGGGCGGCTATAACGACATCAGCAGCTACACGGTCTACACCAGCGACCTCAGCATGAAGATCGACCGCGCGGCCGACAATCGCCGCCTGTTCGAGGGCAAGGCGACCGCCCAGTCGCTGTCCAACAAGCTGACTTATCTGGTGCCGAACCTGATCGATGCCATGTTCACCGGCTTCCCCGGCCAGAATGGCGAGAATGTGAAGATCACCCTGCCACCTGAAAAGCGCGGCTGAGCGGGCATAAGAGGGCGGTTTTCGGCCAGTTGCGGACATGTTCCCCCTCCCGCAGGCGGGAGGGGGTTAGGGGGTGGGCTTAGCGCAACGTTGCACTGGCCCACCCCGCTGCGACTACATTCGCTGCGCTCATGAAGTCTCGCTGCCCCTCCCGCCAGCGGGAGGGGAATGGATAAACCGACGTTCCGACTTCCACCCTGACAGGCCGTTCTTACGCAGGCGAGCCTTAACTCGCGCCGGGCGTGAAAAGGACGCCGCCCGTCATGGGGGCGGGTACGCCGGTCGTGCCGGGAAAGCTGATCGGCAAGGCCTTCAGGTGACGGACCGCCATGTAAGCGAAACCCTGGGCCTCCAGCGCGTCTCCATCCCAACCCAGATCATCGACC
>DATFDS010000241.1:0-19059 GCA_035251955.1 Sphingobium sp.
CAAGTTCGAGGCCTTTTTGGTGATCTATGCGCTCGCCCTCGGCGCGACCGAGCGGGGTATCGTCTATATGCAGCAATATCCCGGCTCCGGCGGCCATCTGCTCGCCCTTGCCTGCACCGGCAGCGTCTTCATGGCGGGCGGGAAGATATTGGATGCGGTCGACATGCAGCGCCGCTACTCGGCCTGACAGGCTCCGCCCCGGCAATTTCCTTCACGATTGTTGACCCCGGCCCGGCGCCCATGCAGGAGCGGAGCCATGGCTTCGATCATGCTCCAGGGAACCGGTTCAGACGTCGGCAAGTCCGTGCTGGTGGCGGGGCTTTGCCGCGCGCTGGTGCGTCGCGGCTATAGTGTCCGGCCGTTCAAGCCGCAGAATATGTCGAACAATGCGGCGGTGACGGCCGATGGCGGGGAGATCGGCCGCGCTCAGGCGCTGCAGGCATTGGCCGCAGGCGTCGATCTGCACAGCGACATGAACCCGGTGCTGCTGAAACCCCAAGCCGATCGCACGTCGCAGTTGGTCGTCCATGGCAAGGTGCGCGGTTCGCTGGGCGCAGGCAATTTCCGGTCCGCACGCGGGGAACTGCTTGGCGCCGTCCTGGAAAGCTACGATCGGCTTCGCGCCCAATGCGACTTCGTGGTCGTCGAAGGCGCCGGCTCGCCGGCCGAGATCAATCTGCGCGCCGGCGACATCGCCAATATGGGCTTTGCCCGCGCCGCCAATGTGCCCGTGATATTGGTCGGCGACATAGATCGCGGCGGGGTGATCGCGTCGATCGTCGGCACGAAGGCCGTGATCGATCCTGCCGATGCCGCCATGATCCGCGGCTTCCTGATCAACAAATTCCGCGGCGACCCTGCCCTGTTCCAGGATGGCTATCGCCAGATCGAGCAGCTGTCAGGCTGGCAGGGCCTGGGCGTCATCCCCTGGCTCGGCGCGACCGCGCGCTTGCCGAGCGAAGACGCGGTGGTGCTGGAGCGCCCCCACGACAGGGGCGGCACAAGGATGATCGTCGCCTGCCCCATCCTGCCGCGCATCGCCAATTTCGACGATCTCGATCCGCTGAAGCTGGAGCCGACGATCGACCTGCAGATGGTGCCGCCCGGCCAGCCTATTCCGGCCGACGCCGCGCTGATCGTCCTGCCCGGCTCCAAAGCCACGATCGCCGATCTGCGCGCGATGCGGGCCGAAGGCTGGGATATCGACATTCGCGCGCATCATCGGCGCGCCAAGCCGGTCCTGGGCATTTGCGGCGGCTATCAGATGCTGGGACGCCGCATTGTGGACCCGGACGGCCTGGAAGGACCAGCGGAGGAAATTGAGGGCCTTGGCCTGTTGGATGTCGAAACCCGGCTGACCCGTTCCAAGGCCCTGAGGGACGTGCGTGGCTCTGCCTGGGGCAAGGCCTTCACGGGCTATGAAATGCATATGGGCGTGACCAGCGGCGCGGATTGCGGTCGCCCCTTCGCGCTGCTGGAAGGGGGGCGCCCGGACGGCGCGACGAACGCCGACGGCACGGTCATGGGCACCTATATCCACGGCCTGCTAGCCGGCACGGACTTGCGGGCGGCGCTGCTCACCGCCCTTGGCAGCCAATCGGCGCGGGACGATCATGGCGCATCGGTGCAGCGTGCGCTTGACGAGATTGCCGAGCAACTTGAACGGCATGTGGATATCGATCGGCTGATCGCCATCGCATCGGCCTGAACAGGGTCGGCGGCCGATCCGCGACGCGACCGCGTATCTTTATGGCACGCTTCTTATGCTTTTGGGTATATTTACGCTTATTCCAATTCTCCTATTATTCTCTAATATTTGGCGTGCTCGAAAGCTGAAAGGCGGCCATCATGCCGTTGGACTTTGGTCATCCCTCGGACATCATGGCGAAAGCCCTGACGTCCTGCAGGCGGCATTTCCTATCATCGCTGACGTTCAGCGCATTGCTGAACCTGCTCTATATCGCGCCCGTCCTGTACATGCTGCAGGTCTATGACAGGGTCGTTTCCGAACATGGAACGACGACGCTGATCTTCCTGACCGTGATCATCGTCTTCGCGCTCAGCACCTTGTCGATGCTGGAATATGTGCGATCCCGCCTGCTGGTCCGCGCCAGCGTAAGGTTGGACAGGCAACTGGCCGGCATCTTGCTCGACACGACCCTGGCGCGGCGCGGCTCCACCACCGATACGATGAACAAGCAGGTGCTGCGCGAATTCGACACGCTGCGCCAGGCACTGACCGGGCCGACCATCCTGTCGATGTTCGACATTCCCTGGAGCCCGATCTACGTCGTCATTTGCTTCATGATCCATCCCGCCATCGCCGCGCTCGCGGTGGTCGGCGGCACGATCCTGCTGTTCATCACCATGCGGAACGAGAAGCTGACGAGCGCCCCTCTCAAGCGGGCGAACGAAGCGGCCGGCAAGGCCTATGTCAGCCAGGAGCAGACGCTCGCCGGGGCGGAGATCATCCGCGCTTTGGGGATGCGCGAAGCGCTGGTGCGGCGGCATCTGATCGAGCGGCAGACGATGCTGAACCTGCAGACGGAGGCCAGCTTCGCGGGGGGGCGTTTTGTCGCGCTCAGCAAATTCGTCCGCCTGTCGCTCCAGTCGCTCGCGCTGGGCCTGGGCGCCTGGCTCGCGATCAACAACAGCATTTCGGCCGGCGCCATCTTCGCCTCATCCTTCCTGGTCGGACGGGCCCTGTCGCCGATCGACCAGCTGCTCGGGGCGTGGCGCAGCTTCGTGCAGGCGCGCGGCAGCTATGTCACGCTCAACGAACTGCTGGAGACACGCGAAGCGGATCTGGCACTCACCCGCCTGCCCCCTCCTGTCGGCCATCTCGCCGTCGAACACGTGACATTTCTCAGCCCCGGGCAGGACGCCCCCATTCTCGCCGATATCAGCTTCACCGTGGCGCCGGGCGAAGTCGTTGCGATTGTCGGCCCGAGCGGCGCGGGCAAGTCCACGTTGCTGCGCATGCTGTCGGGCGCCAGCAAGCCGCATCGCGGCACGATCCGCTTCGACGGCGCGGACATGCGCGATTGGGATTCGGAGCGGCTGGCACCCTTCATCGGCTATCTGCCGCAGGACACTTCGCTTTTCGCCGGCACGATCCGGGACAATATCGCGCGCTTCCAGAATTGCCTGAATGCCGACGACGACGCCATCGACACGGCGGCGGTGGAGGCCGCACGTCAGAGCGGTGCGCATGAGATGATCCAGCATTTGCCGGGCGGATACAATCTCACGCTTGGCTGGGGCGGGCGCGGACTTTCGGCGGGGCAAGCGCAGCGGATAGGGCTCGCCCGTGCACTCTATGGCGATCCGCGCATCATCTTCCTGGATGAACCGAACGCGCATCTCGATGCCGAGGGAGAGGTGCGCCTCGTCGCCACGCTCGCTGATCTCAAGAAGAAAAAGGCGTCGGTGATCGTCGTCGCCCACCGCATGGGCATATTGGGCGTCGTCGACAAGATCATGGTCATGCGCGAGGGCCGCGTTGAAGCCTTTGGCCCGCGCGACGAAGTGCTGGGCCGGTTGAAAGCCATACGCACGAACGAAGGCCCGCCGCCTCAGGCGACGGCCGAGGCTTGACGGCGCGCGAGGGGGAGAGATTTTGTGAACATGTCGAATGTCGTCGTCCGCCCCTTCGACCCCGATCTGGAAGGCGAAGGCATTGATGTCGACGATCGTCCGGACCGCGACCTGCGAACCGGCATCATCGTGGCGGTTCTGTTCTTCGTCCTCTTCCTGGGCTGGGCTGCGGTCGCCCACCTGGATGCGGCAGCCTATGCCATCGGAAAGCTGACGGTCGCGGGCCAGCGGCAGGCGGTGCAGCATCGGGACGGTGGCGTGGTCGGCGCCATCTTCGTCAAGGAAGGCCAGCATGTCGTGCAAGGCCAGCCCCTTATGGAACTGGCGGCGGCAGAAGTGCGCGCACAGGAGCGGATGTACGGCGCTCAACTGATCGCCCTCAAGGCGCAACGTGCCCGGTTGATCGCCGAGCAACTTGGCACCCAGGGCATCCGCTGGCCGGCGGAGTTCGCGTCGTTCACCGGCCAGGACAAGGCGGACGCCGACGAGGCCATGGAACTGCAGCGGACGCAATTCCAGGCACGAGGGGCGGTGCTGGCTGCGCAGACCGGCGCCCTGCGCGAACAGGCGACCCAGGTGCAGGAAACCAGGCGCGGCTACCGATCGCAGCTTGATGCCTCGGCCGAACAGGCCCGCCTCATCACCGACGAGTTGGACAGTCTGCGCGGCGTTGCGGAAAAGGGATTCGTCTCGAAATCGCGAATCCGCGCGCTGGAACGGGCGCGGGCGGACCTGCTCGGCCAGAAGGGGCAATATTCGGCCAGCATCGCCCGATCCGCTGCGGAAGCCGGCGAAAACCGGCTCAAGTCGCTGGAGGCGATCAAGGCCTATAAGGAGCGCGCGGCGTCGGAACTGCGGGATGTGGAGTTCTCGCTCAACGAGATTTTGCCCAAATATCGTGCCGCGAAGGACCAGCTGTCCCGCCTGCAGATCCGCGCCCCGGCTACCGGCTCCGTCGTCGGGCTCAGCGTCTTCACGGTGGGCGGCGTCGTAGGTGCGGGCCAGAAGCTGATGGACATCGTGCCCGACAAAGCGGGCCTCGTCATCGAAGCGCGTGTCGCTCCCGACGATATCGACGATCTCAAGACCGGCCAGGATGCGCAGATCCGCTTCACCAGCCTGCATGAGCGGGACCTTCCGATCCTGAGAGGGAAAGTCACCCGCCTGTCCGCCGACAGCTTCCAGGATGAAAAGACCGGCCTGTCCTATTATACGACGGAGATCACGGTGCCGGCCAAGGAACTGGACGTGATCCGCCAGGTGCGGGGCCGCGACTTCTCCCTGCGCGCCGGCATGCCCGTGCAGGCCCTCATCCCGTTGCGCAAGCGCACGGCGCTGCAATATGCGTTCGAGCCGCTGACCCAGTCGCTCTGGCTGTCATTCCGCGAACATTGATCGCGAGATACCGGGACTATTGCAGTTCGGGGAAGCGCGCTTCAGCGCCCAGTTCCTCGTAGATCTTGCGATATTCGGCGATGATGCTTTCGCGGTCATAGTCCTTGATCACCCGCTCCTTGAGCGCCTCGCCCATTGCGCGGCGGGTGGAGGGTTCCCGCAACAGGCGCAATATGGCGCTGGCGGTATCATCGGGATTGACCAATTCGGTGATGATGCCGCCGGGCCCCAGCCGATCGTCTCGCCCCTCGATCATTTCGCGGCAGCTGCCGACATCAGGCGCCACGACCGGAACGCCGCACGCGCCCCCTTCCAGGATGACGAGCGGCTGGGCTTCGGACAGGCTGGTGAGCACGAGCAGGTCGATCCGCGACATCCAGTCGGCCACATTGACACGGCCTTCAAAGCGCAGTGCGTCGTCTATGCCCAATTCCTTCACCAATGCTTCGCAATCCTCGGCATAATCGGTGTCCTCATCCAACGGCCCCAGAACCGCGAAGCGCGCCTCCGGCATTTCCGCCAGAACGATCGCGGCTGCGCGGATGAAGGTCTTGATATCCTTTATCGGCACCACTCGACCGATCAGCGCCACCAGGGGACGGGCCGGATCGCCGCCCGGCCCGACATGCGCGAAATGGCCTGGATCAATGCCGTTGGGAATGACCCGCAGCCGGTCGGGGCGAGCACCCAGGCGGCGCTGTGTCTGGTTGTTCGCGGTGTAGAGCGCGACGATCGGATTGCAGGCATCGTAACAGGCGCGCGTGTAGGTCTGGAACACCGCCAGCCACAGGTCGCGAAGGTCATGCCCCTCCCGGTCGAGGGCAAGCCCGGTGTCGATCTGATCCCCGATCCAATCGGCCATCATGATCTCTATCTGCCGTTCCAGCAGATAGATGCCATGTTCGGTGATGAAGGCCGGCCGCCCGGTTTCATAAGCGGCCCGCGCCGCCAGCAATCCGGCGAAACCGGTGGAAATCGTGTGATAGACCTTGGCGCGCGGCAGCGAGGTCAGCAGCATCTTGATAAGGCCGCCCAGCAGCACGCGCATGGCCCAGAAGAAATGGTGAAAAGATGCCGACCGGAAAGCCGTGTCATAATAGCGGGTAAAAACGGCGAACATTTCGACGTTGGATAGAAGGTCACCGGCCGACGGCACGGGCTTGAGGGCGCTCAGTGCATTGATCAACCGGATAAGATCATCCTTTCCCCCGGTCGACAGAAAGGCCAGCAGCAAGCGGCCGATCCGCCGCATTTCCGCCGGGCGATACCGATGCGGCGACGAAGGTTCGACCGTCAATGGAACCTCGACGATCTGGACGACGTTGGGCGGCGGCACCATGCGCCATGGCTGGGCGGCAGAGCTTGCCTTGATCGCGACGACCGAAAAGCGCACGTCCGGCATGCTGAGGATAAGGTCCTGAAGCCAATTGGATACGCCCCCGACGACGAAGGGATAGGCGCCTTCGACGATAAGGCAGACGTCACATTCATCCTGCGGGTTCATCAGGACGCAACCTCCAACGCGGCAACCCGCACAGGCGCGGCTGCTGCTCCGGTATGATGCGCGATCTCCATTTCCACCTGCGAACGCACGGTGCGCAGGGTCCGCTGCCGTATGTCCTGGATCGGTAGCAGCCGGCCGACGTCACGCAACTGTGCCGACGCTTCCTGACACAGGCGGGCTCGCTGCGCCTTGGGCAGCAACTGATTGTGACAGCCATGATCGGCGAGCAGCAGCGCCAGGGAATAGCGATCATCCAGATTCTGGGTGGGCGCGATCTTCGCTTCCAGTTCACGCCGCTGTTGCGCGAGATTGTAGCTGATCTGCGCCGCCGCCGCTGCGGCCAGGGCGCGAATGGTCTGATCCTCATCCGACAACGCCATGACGATCAGGGAGGACAGCCTGGGTTCGAACGACGTGACCGCGGTCTCGAGCGCCTTGTAACGCGCCTGCAGGCTGCCATAGTGGAGCATCCCCGCCAGTGACCCCACTTCCTCCGGCTCCGGATAACGCACTCGTTCGTCCAGGATGCGTGCGACACGTTCGGCCGGCGTGATGGTGCGAGGCCCGCTGTGACGGCGAGTGCGGATGGCACGATAGGTCAGTTGCCGCTTGCGTTGCAGCCTGATGAGATGAGGCGCCACCAGCACCAGCAGCAGCATGCCGCACGGCCCCATCACCGCCCCGATGGGAAGAACCAAGGTCCGCATCTTCGATTGTTTCGAGCGCAAGAGGCAGCCCAGCAGCGCGCCGACGGTCAAGACCAGATGGGCCGAAGCGAACCAGAGGGATGCATTCGACACTATGGCGCGTGCCAACAGCAGCAGCGCAAGATCACCCAAGGTACAAAGGGCCAATATCCGGATCACGCCACCTTGCCTCCCGACACCAGCCATTTCGGCTGGCCGAAGACATGTTCGCGTCCGAACAATATGGCCGACCTGCCGAGCAGGTCCGCGACATGGGAAAGCTCCGCCAGCCGGGCTTCAGTGATGCGCAGACGGGGGGCGCTGTGGATCAGGATCATGCCGCCCAATCCGCCTTCCTCCCGGCACACGGGCAGCGCGATAAGCCCATAATGGGCGAGAATCCCCTGGTCCGCCGTCCGGCCTTCGTGCAGCGTCCTGGGCTCCTCCAGCATGGCCTTCGCCAGGGCGGAGCGGGAAAGGTCGGCCGGCCGACCCGCGGCATCCTGCCCTGCGAAGCGCGCGACGACCTGGCCGCTCCGCACGTCATAATAGGTGAAATCCTCGGTCTGTGCGGCCAGCGCGATCAGGCGCGCGGTCGCGTCGATCTGCTGTGCCGGGTCCGGCTCGGCGAGCCCGACGGCAGCCGCCACCGCCTGGTTCACCGTCCGCTGCTCCGTTGCGATCCGAACCTGCAGCTTGCGATTGGTGCTGGTCAGGCGCGCGATCACCTCGGCCAGCCGCTGCCAATTATGCTCCATCGCCTGATGGCGTTCCTCCTGCGCTGCCAGGCGTGCGATCCGGCTGGCAGTGACTTCGCCCATGATGAGTGCTGTGATCATCCACAGCATCGGAAGCACCGAAAGCCGTAGTTGCCGTTCCAGATGGTCGGTGACATCCGGCCACATATGCGGCCAATAGAGCCAGATTCCCGAAGCGATGGCGCCTGCCACCAGACCCATGCCCGTACCATAAGCGGTCGCCATGATCAGCACGGGCAGCCAGTAGGGATTGGGATTGACGTGGGAAAAGGCATCTCCGTTCAGAAATATATGATCGATGGCGAGAAGCGCCGCGAAGATCACCAGCATCTCAGCGCCCTGAAGGAATATGGGCCTATGTCTGAGCATCAGAACCTCCCTAGGTAGCGCGTCAGCGCTACGCGCAGATAGAGTTGGCGACCCGATATGCCTGGCCTGCTGATGGAACTGACGCCGCCGCTCGCCTGAAGACGCCAGCCGTCATTCAATCGCCCCGTTGCACTTATATTGGCGGTTGGACCGTCGGTGTTGCCGATCCGGTCGAAGGTCCAGCCGGCTGCGCCCGTCACCTGCCATTTGGTCCAGGATTTTCCGGCTACCAGCTGAAAACTGTGGTTTTCCCGATCGCTGAGCGGGATGAACGGCAGCCCGTTGGGCCGCAACCGCGTGCGATTCACATATTCGGCATCAAGCCGATAGGTGATCGCGAGCGAAGGGGAACTGCGGCGGAAGAGATAGTCGATGCCCCCCGATACCGCGATGCTGCGGGTGCGCACGCCCGTTCCGCGCAATCCATAGCCGTTCCAGCCGCCATCGGCCTGCAGCACCAGTTCAGGGGTCAGCCTGATTGTACCGCCGATCCCGGCCCGGCTGATATGGCCGCCGAATGTGGATTGTTCAGGCGTCGCGACATCAGGCAGGCGATAGGCAAGCAAGACCCGCGCCTGCCGCTCCGGCGCTCCCGCGAACAGCCGCGCGCCGACCCCATAGACCTTCTCGTCGACCTGGGCGCTCCCCTGCAGCTCAAGCCGGCTCGTGTTGCCGATCTGGACCGTGGCCAGCGCATCGGCGATGGTGGTATGCGCGACGACGTCGGTCAGAATGCCGGTCGGGCCAAGAACAGTGTCCGCCTTGGACCGCACATGACGCACGCCTGCACCGACCGCCAGGTTACGCCCGACTGGAACAAGCGCGTTCAGCCCGCCTTCCACTTGCGAAAAGACCTTGCCGCCCCGAATGGTCCCTGCGGCCATGATGTTGCCCCCGGCCTCGGCCATGGCTTGGCGGGCGAAGGGGTCGTCGGCCGCAATTTCGCGATAGCGTGTCGCGCCCAGGACCAGGGCGCCCTCCGCCACTTCCATGTCGCCCAGCAGTCGCTGGATGCGCTTATTGTCAGGATATCTCTCCGCCAATGGGACAAGGCGACGGCGCGCCCTGTCCGGATAGCCGGCCGCCGCATCGGCCTCTGCGCGTGCGATCTCCAACTCCAGTTCGGTGTCGCTGGCCGGCGTCGCCGGCGATGGTGTGAGAGACGGCGCGGCGACATCCTGGCTTTCGGGCAGGAAGTGCACGATCAGCGTGCGTCCCTGCGCGCTCGCGTCGATCCGGCGACCCGATGCCGCGCGTATGACCAGGCTGTTGTCGTTCCAGCGCAGGTCGGCAAGGTCCGCGCCAGCATCTTTCGCGAAAGCCTGCAACATGGCGTCCTTGATCGGACGGTCGAACCGCACCACCACTTCATAGGGGCTGGTTTCCAGCACCAGCTTCACGTCGCTGGGCCAGACCAGGCTGAGCGCACGTGCCTCCTGCCCCGAAGAAGGCTGTGTCACCTCATCGTCCAGCATCGCCACGCTCAGAACGGGCAAGGATGGGGATGCCAGCAACAGAGCGGCGCCGAGCATCGTCATGGCTGCAACACCTTGCGTGCCCGGCCGGGATCTCCGGCTGCAATCAGCAGGCGCGACAGCTGGATATCCAGTTGCCGGTCGCCGGGAGATTGTTGTCGCAGCCGTTCGAACATCGCGATTGCATCATGGGTCTGCCCAAGCTTCGCAAGTAGTTCGGCGCGGTCGCGCGACAGGGGCGGCGACAGGACAAGAAGGCGCTTCAGCCACGGCCGTTCGCCGGCAGCGCCGCCAACCTTGCCCTGCGCGCTCGCCATCAGGCGCAACGCATCCCTGTCGTTCGGATCGCTGCGCAGATGCGCATCGAGCTGCTCGATCGTGGCGGCTGCATCGCCCTTGTTCCAGGCATCCCAGGCCAGGTCCATCCGATCCGACCCCAGCCCTTGCCCCGCCGCGATCCGTGCCCGCGATAGAGGCAGCGCGTAGCGGCGCGTCAGGGCGGGCGAAACCAGCGCACCGCTGGCGGCCTTCAACTGGGCCTCATTCAGCGCCCGGCCGTCGAGCAAGCCGTCCAGCGCCCGCGCGATCCCCTGTTCGTCACGCGCCGCGCTGGCGAGGCCGATCCGCCGCACCAGCATCTGGCTCTCGCCGGCATCGGGCCGGGATTCGAGGAAGGCCAGCGCCTTGGCGGGCTGTTCACGTTCCAGATAGGATGCCAGCCATTGCGGGTCTGCCGCCGCCCTGGTCTTCAGCCAGCCCAGATCCTCGGCGCCTGGGCGCGGCCCCATCAGATAGAGCATGCGCTGCGACGTCATGTCATTGGTGGCGCGGCCGGCCGTCTGCTCCCGCAGCAAGCCGATGGCGTCGGGACGGAACCCCTTTTCGAGCAGAAGCTGCGCGATCGCCGCCCGGTCTTCCTTCCCCTTGGCGGCGCGGTCGAGCAGCAGGCGGCGCACCGCTTCCAGATCGCCCGAACCCAGAAGGATGCTCTCCCGCGCGGCGTCGCGCCCGGACGGCAGCAAGGTCGCGTAGCGCAGGGCCGCCGCCGTATCGCCGGTCTGCAGCGCCAGGGTCATGGCGAGCCAGGGATTCTTCGTCCGCCATCCCGGCGTGCCGGCGCGATCGATCTTGGCGATCAGGTCGTAGCGCTGCTCATCATGCGCCCAGGACGCAAGGTCCAGGGACTGCGCGGCATCCAGCCTGGGGATGGCGCCATTTTCGGCCGCGATGATCATCAGATCGGGCCGCTTCAGCGCGAAGGCCGTTTCCGTCACATCGCGCGCAGGCGCACTGCCGGGCGACAGCGCAGCCGCACGCAGCATGTCGAGCGCGCCGGTTTCATCGCCGATCTTGCGGTGCAGTTCCAGCCGGAGCCGCCAGAGCGATGGCGCATTCACATCCGGCCTGCTCTTCAGGAAGGCCAGGGCTTCATCGGGGCGGCCGCTCGCGAGGATATCATAAGTGACCTGCGCGGTTTCAATGGGCGAGCCCGATCGTTCGATCTGCTGCGCCATCGACGAGAGCAGCGACGCGCTGGCAGTGGCGCTCGATGCGCTGATCAGGTGCCGCAATTGGGGTACGGACAGACGCTTGCCCTCCGTGAAACGCTGCATCAGCATCGCCGTCGTCGGCGGCGGGAGGACTGTCACCGGAATGGGCGCGACGAAAGTGGCGCGGCGAATGGCGTCGGCGATCTGCCATCGGTTCGGGATCAGCATCGCCGTCGCGGCAAGCAGCAAGCCCCCGCCGACGAGCGGCCCCACATAGCTCATCCTCTGGCTACGAAGCATCCTTGTTTTCATGTTCTTGGCTCCGGAATCAGCCGGTCTAACGCCAGCGTTGAAACATAGGGCTGGAATCCGGCGGCACGCTCACGCGCATAGAGGCTGGCCACGGTCGCCTCGTCGGCCGGATCCCAATAATCGAGCGTCATCAGGCCCAGCGCAGGATTGGCGCGCTTGGCCGACAGCAGCTTCGCAGCCTGCCAGTCCCAGTCCGATGCCGACATCATCTCATAGCGCCGGTCGACGAAGTTCCAGCGGGACGCCATGGCTTCGGCCAACACAAGATCGACCTGCGACACGACTTGCGGCAGCAGCGCATAGCCGCGGTTCATCATGATGCTGAGGCGGGGGAAACGTTTCCGGATTGCCTGGACAAGTTCGGCGGCCCCTTCGACCATGCCGGCATTGGCGCGCGGATCCTGACGCTCCAGGGCTTCCGCATTGTCGAGCGTGTCCATGAAAATGCCGTCATAGCCCTTGCGCAGGATAGCGGGCACCAGTTGGTCCAGCACCATCGCGCGCCACGCCTTGTGACGCAGGTCGGCAAAGCGTGCATCGGGCCAGTTCGGATTGGGCGTGCGCAGGGCGCCGGCCTTGGCGAGCCCCGCAGCGAAGGGCCGCGCCATATTCACCTCACCCAGGCTGATATAGCCCAGCAGCCGGGTGTTCGATCCGCGCAGGGGCTCCAGAGGCCGGTCAAAATCGGGTTCCAGGACCAGGAGATCATATTGGCGCGCGACCGTGGGGTCCGTTGCCGATCCATAGTCGATGCCCCAGGCCTGCGTTCCGACTTCCGGGAAGGCGCGGGCCGATAGGCCGAACACCATCAGCGACAGGGTCAGGAGATCGCGCCTGCGGAAGATGGGAAAGATCATGGCCAGAACCTCGAATGGCCCACGACCGCGGGGTTGTTGCCGACGAACACGAGGTAGGTGAGTTGGGAGGTCGCCTGCGAGACCAGCGCAACGGCCAGCGAAGCGGCGGTCACCGCGCCCGTCAGATAGCCGAAGCCAAAGCTCGCGAAACCGACATCACGATAGCCGATCGTTCCGAGCGCGCTTACCACCAGAAACACGCCCCATACCGCCATGATACGGCCGAAAAGGTCATAATAGGACAGGATGATGCTCATCTGGATCACGACCAGATGGAAAACGACCCCGATCGCGGTCAGGCGGAAGCCGAACATGCCGCGCGCATCCATATCGAGCAGACGCATGATCTCCGGCGCCAACACCCAGCAGAAGCCGGCGAGGATCGCCTGTTCGACGATCAGCAGGCGCAGGTCGAGCCGGATCGTCTTGGCCACCTTCCGCCGCGCCTTTTCGATCCGGCGACGGTTCGCCGTGCCGGTGCAATGTTCCATGAGCGTGCTGAACGCCCGGTCGAACCGCGTCTCCGTGGTGACCAGGATCAGCGTCAGGCCCGGGATCATGGTCAGCAGCCCCAGGAAGCTCGCCTGATCGTTCACCGGATTGACCCGCAACGCGCCCAGCGCCTCGACGCTGCCGGGAGACCACCAGAGGATCCACTTGTCGATCCATACCGCCATCGCATTGGCAAGGCCGGCAATACCGAGCCCCAGCGCGCCGCGGGTCTTGCCCACCCAATTGACCTGCCAGGCGGCGGGCGACGGAAAATCCTCCCTGATCGCCGCCACCAGCAGCGCCAGCGTCGTCAGCAATCCGCCGCAGATCGCCACCATGACGGCAGCGGGACTGGCCGGGCTGAGCAGCACGAGCGGGATCGTCGCGACGGCAATGCCGGCCAGATAGGCGACGAAGATCGGTTGATGCCGCCGCGTGGCATTGAGGAAGGGGCTGGCAACCCAGATTTGCGAAAAAAGCGTCATCATCGCCGTGGCGAGAAGCAGCGACAACGGCTCCATCCCCGCGACGAAACCGAACAGGATGTTGCCGGCGACCAGAGAGGCAATGGTGGTCCACACCAGCGCCGCGAGCAGGACCGAGGGAACGGATTCCCGATCGGCCATGTAGAAGCGGTCGGACGCGACCCGCGTGGCGATCATGGCCAATGGCGCGGTGATCACCGTCGAGACGCTGAAGGCGTAGACGAGGCTGGTCTGGATCAGCCCATGATCGGCCGGCGCCAGCGCCTCGCGGGTCCAGCGGCCCAGCAGCAGCACCGCCATCGCCGTCATCAGCCACGGGCCAGAACTGATCACCGCGCCATGGAAAGCGGCGCTGGCGATGCCGCGCAGCCCGTCCTCCTTTGCGAGGCGGTCTAGTCTGAACCCGATACCTGCCATGCCCCCTGTTCCTGGAGCTAGAGGATGAAGTCGCTTGCGCTCAGCACGTGGCTTCCCAACAACTTGATCGAAAATTCGGCGGTGGCGGGATTGCTGTCGCTGTTGCCGAGGATGACGGTGTCGCCCGCTCCGTCGACAAAATAGCGTACCTGACCAACCGCGGTGAATGCACCGGCCGTGCCGATGAAGGAGAACGCCTGGTCGCTCGAATTGGCGGTGTTGGCGTCGATCCCGGACAGGTTGATTCTGTCCACGCCCTCGGTAAAGTCGGTAATGATGTCGGGAGCCGCCACCGTGCTTTGGTTCAGCGCCCGGTAGATGAAGGTATCGGCGCCTGCACCTCCGGTCAGCCTGTCGGCGCCTGCACCCCCGATCAGCTGATCGTTGCCGGCGCCGCCGTCGAGCGTATCGGCGCCATTATTGCCCGCCAGCCGATCGTTGCCGCCAAGCCCGAAGAAGGTGTCGGCGCCGGCCTGGCCGGTGATGTCGTCCTCCTCGCCCGATCCGGTGAGGATGGAGCCGGTGGACAAGGCCGTCAACGTGAGGCCGGTGGCGTTGGTGACGGAGACGGAGAGCGCCTGATCGTCGAACAACGTGCCATCCGACGCGCGCACCGTGACGTTATAGACATTGTTCGCGCCGGCATCCGTAGGCGCTTCATAGTCCGGCGCGGCAACGAAGGTCATTACGCCCGTGGTCGGATTGATGGTGAAGAGCGAAGCGTCAGCGCCGGCCACGATGGAATAGTTTATCGGATTGGCTGGATTGTCCGGGTCGGTCGCCAGGACCGTCGTGACGGCGGCCGTATTTTCCCGCACCTGGATGGTCGCGGTGGCGCCGCCGCCATTGGAACTGATGATCGGCGCCTCACTGGCATTGGTGACGGTGACGGCGATCGCCTGATCATCGAACAGTGCCCCGTCCGACGCCCGCACCACGATGTCATAGATATTGTTACCGCCCGAATCGCCAGGCGCCTCGAAATTGGGCGCGCTCACGAAGGACAGAGCGCCGCTCGTGCTGTTGATCGTGAATTTCGACAGGTCCGCCCCGCCGACGATCGAATAGCGCATGGTCGTTCCGCTATCGACATCGCTCGCCGTTACGGTGGTAACGGCCCGAATGTTCTCAGCGATCGAAATGGCAGCCGTGGGGCCACCACCGTTCGATGTGATGACCGGCGCCTCGTTCGCGTTGGTGATCGCGATGGCCAGCGCCTGGTCGTCGAACAGCGTGCCGTCCGACGCCCGCACCGTCACATTATAGACATTGTTTGCGCCGACATCCCCGCGAACCTCGAAATTGGGCGCGGTGAGGAAGGCCAGGGCGCCCGTCGTCGCGTTGATCGTGAACTTCGCCGCATCCGCCCCCCCGACGATGGAGTAACCCAGCGTCGTGCCGGCATCAGGGTCAGCAGCCACGACCGTCGTGACGGCGGTCTGATTTTCGGCCATTGAAAGGTTCGCCGTCGCGCCGCCGCCATTGGAACTGATGATCGGCGCCTCGTTCAGATTGGTGATCGTGACGGCGATTGCCTGCTCGTCGAACAGGGTGCCGTCCGACGCCCGCACCACGACGTCATAGACATTATTGCCGCCGGAATCGCCGGGGATATCGAAATTGGGTGCGGCGAGGAAGGCCAGGACGCCGGTCGTCGCGTTGATCGTGAATTTGGCCTGGTCAGCGCCGCCGCTGATCGAATAGGCCAGCGTCGTGCCGGCATCGGGGTCCGTGGCGGTGACGGTCGTGACCGACGTTCCGTTTTCAGCGCGCGATATGGTCGCCGTCGCGCCGCCGCCATCGGAAGTGATCACCGGCGGGTGGCCCACATAGGTGAGCGTGACATTGTGCAGGCCGTTGGCGCCCACATCGAGGGTCATGATCTCCCCGACCTGGCTGACCACCGTCGCGCCGGACACGGCGACCGTGCCCACCAGCGACGCCGCCAGATCGACCACCACCTTCCCTTCGCCCTGAAGGGAGAAGGAGAGGTTCTGGCCGTTGCCCGAGGTCGACAGCAGCACGGCGCGCATGGGTAGCGCGGTGATGTGGGTCACATCATCCTGCGCCGCGCCCAGCGTGATCGTGAAGGTCCCGCCGCTCTGCGGCAGGAACACGCTGTCATTGTCATAGGCATACCAGCCGTTGACGCTCTTGATCACCTGCGTGCCCTGGCCATCCACGTCGAGCGCCATGTCGCCCACGCTGCCGCTCGTGACGTTGGCGGTGATCGTGTTGCCGCTGATCGACGTCGTCACCGTCGCACTCTTCAGCGTCGACATGCGCGAGGCCAGATCCTCCAGCGTCACGAACTCCATATCGGCAGCCGCGGCCCGTGCGATCCAGTCGGTGAACATCTGGGTCGAGTAGGGGCTGTCACTATTGGGGTTGTCGGAATTCCAGTCGGCAGCGCCATAATCGTGAAACGGCCAGACGATGACGGGCGTTTCCGCTTCGGACACGAGCTTATTGAATTCCGCGGCCCATGCCGCACTCGCGTCGGCGACCGACTTGTGCTGAAATTCGACGAGCGTGAAGTCAAACGACGTATTCGGGGCCAGATAGATTTTGCTCTGCTGATCCGGCGCCAGATAGCCGAAAGCATTGGGATAGCCCGCACCTTGCGCCGCATAGCCGCCGGTCAGGTAGTTCTGCACATAAGGAAGGATCGCCTCGGACGTGGCGAGCGTCTCGGGAGCGCCGGGAACGGCCGCGCCGACGATGGTGTAAGTGCTGCCCAGAGCGGCGCTGATCTGTGTATTGAGGACGCTGGTGCTTTGCTGAAATTCAAACTGGATCTGCTCGGGGGTCAGTGTGTTGGTGTTTTCCGGATGGGTATAGCTGTGCGAGCCGATCTCGTTGCCCATGTCGATCAACGCTTTGTAGATCGGCCCGGACACCGACCAATCGGTCGTTTGGCCCTGATTGGCATTGTTGCCGACATTCACATAGTAACTGCCGACGAAATTATAGGCCGCCTTCCATTGGCTCAGGATAGGCAGCAGCTTGTCGTAAATGCCCGGCGAACCATTGGTGGGATTGACATCCTCGACTTCCTGGCTCTGGTCCATGTCGACACGGGCAGCGACGATGCCCGCTTCGCGCGTCAGCTGCAGCCCGACCGAAATGCCGGTGCCGTTCACCGAATAGTCGATGGCCTTCTGCAGCAGATTGGCATCGGCCATCACGCCTTCGGTGGAGAAGATGACATTCCCCGAATTCGTCGCGATCGCTGCGGCATAGGTGTTCGCGCCATTGACCGTTTCGGTCGCGATCGTGGTGCCTGTGCCGTTGACGCTCGCGAAGGCGTTCCAGCCGACGCCGCTATAGTTGTTCACCACCTGGCCATTGGTATAGCCGTCGAGGATCTGTCCCGACGCATCGGTGGCGGTGATCGTGAGATTGCCGGTGCCGCCGTCGACCCGCGTGACATCGAACAGCAGTTTCATCGCCGCATAGGGGTCGCCGGCTAGAGGCGCGCCATCGGCCGCGTTCGTCATGAACTCGCCCGCCGTGATCAGGCCGATGCCCAACTGCTTGCTGGCCTGCTCCAGCGTGTTCATGATCGCGGTTGCGTTCGCCTGCTGCACGTTCCGGAAGGACGGAAAAACGATCGCGTCATATTTGGCCAGGGTGGCCAGATTGGTGAGGTCGTTCTCCGTCAATATGTCGTAGGGGATCCCCGCCTGCATCGCCTGGGACTGGGCCGACATGAACAGCTGCGAATAAGCGGTTTTGCTGAAATAGGCAGCGGCGGTCGTGTCCGAATAGACGATCGCGATCCGCGTATCGGCCGCCTGGGTGACGCCCGTATCATTGAAGACGGTATATTGAAGGGCGAAATTGCCCGGCACGAAAGCGGTATCGTTGAAATCGTACAGCGTCCCCATGGCCGCCGGATTGCCGATCGCGGCACTGGAGACGCGGAATTCGACAACCGTGTGATCAGCGGACCAGACCGCCGTCAGCGCGGAGATCTTCGTCCCTGCGGCATTATACAGGTTGACCGTGCCGTCGGCGTCGAAATTGACCTTATATTCGGCACCCCCCGCCCAGCCGAAGATCTGTTCCCCGGTGGCTGCGTTTCGGTCGGTGTTGAAATAGGCCGTCGTATTCGGACCGATGGCGGAATTGGATTTCAGTGCGAAGACGAAATCGCCGCTATCGGTCGTCGCATAGACTTCGTAGCCGGCGACGCTCCCGTCATCGACCCTGTCAGTGGTGAACCAATCGCTGAGCGATCCATCGACGGTGACGCTATGACCCACAGGCATGGCAGCTCCCCAACATTTACGGATCTGACGATCCATATCTCCGGTTAGCGACCCAGATTATATATTGGCTTATTGTAGATCTTAGCGATACTTAGCTTTGACGAGCATAGCTCCGTATCAGCGGCCGTATAGTGACAATAAAGTATAGCTTCCGCATATCCCTACATTGTCATGATCAAGCGATATTTAGTCAGGAACAATGCTCCGTCTCGCCTTATACGGACGGATATCGCTTTCACTCAATCTTACCGTATCCGCTGCTCCGATTCATGGCCGCAGCAGAATCCGGCGCTGATAAAGCGCCTGCCCGTGGTGAGTGCGACTCGCTTTAAGGACTTCTCACCTTTGGTTAATTCATAATAAGTGCATTTCCATGTCAACGTTAATAAATCCAACACCTGAAACTAGCCGTAATATCTCCATTCCCCTGAGTTCTTATTGTTCCAACATCGGACATATGACTTAGGTTATACGTAGTTTTACGGGGGATAGTTTATCTGCATTTTCTTGATCCACCGAATCGGCTTATCATACCCCGCTCGCCTTGCATCGGCCGGCGAAGACAGGAATGCAGACCATCGGCAAGCGGACGAGTGGAATGAAAACTTCCATCGCTGATCGCGCCGAATGGTTGTGCGTGCCGACACCGAATTAGGAGTGCGGTCCATGACAGCAGGCCTGCATTCGACTTTCGCAGGAACAGGCAGGGCGGCGCTTGCTGCGGCGCTGCTGGTACTGGGCGCGTGTGGGGGATCGGGCGAGGGCAGCGGTTCGTCCGGAACGCTGACACCTTCTCCCAGCCCCACGCCGACATCAACGCCCACGCCGACACCCGCGCCAACTCCGACGCCCGCGCAATCGGGAGGGCTGCCGACCTGGGACTGGATCTTGCAGAGCCAAGGGCTGCCCGCCACGCCGCCAGCGGTCAATTATCTCGACATGGATGGG
>DATFDS010000242.1:0-2208 GCA_035251955.1 Sphingobium sp.
CCGCCGCCACCGCCAAGCAGTTGCGCCGAAGCGGGCGCCGCGGTCAGTGCGGCAAGACAGGCGGTGGCAAGAATGAACTTCGCTTTCATCGATCGTCTCCTTGTTCATTGTCGATCCGATGTGGGGACAACGGGAGGGCGATGGGCTTTCATCCCTGGGGGCAAAGAAAAAATGACAAAATACTGAAATTCAATCCAAATTTCTGCAGGATTCGCATATGATGCCGCGACCGAAGGCTCGGCTCGGACCCTTGGCTTCGGCTTGCAAGGCGTTGAGGCTGCCGGTCGCGAACAGCCGGCCCGCCACCAGGGGCGCGGCGAAAGACGTGCCCCGCACACGGCCGCTGCCGCCATCGGCGCGCGCCGCGTTCATGTCCGCGCCGGGTGCGGCGAAGTCGACATGCCGGGCGCGTCCCGCTTCGGGGAGCAGCCGTCCGCGCCCATCGATACCCGTCACCGCAACGACTTCGGGATAGGAGGCGGGATAGGCGGGCGGCGCCGCCGGCCCGTCATTGCCGACCGCCGCCACCACCGTCACGCCCTTTTCCCGCGCCAGCCGGATCGCGCCCGCCAGCAGGGGATTGTCCGGGCCGACCAGGCTCATCGTCACCACGCTGACGTCACGCGCCGCCATCCAGCCCAGCGCCCGCGCGATCGCGAAAGCGCCGCCGCCGGCCGGATCGTCGCCATAGACGTCCGCCGCGATCAGCGGCGCGCCCGGTGCTGCACCCCGGATCGGCCCCGTGCCGCTGATCAGCGAGGCAACGGCGGTTCCGTGCGCGCTCGGCCGGGGTGCGCCGCGGGCGAAGCCGCGCTGTTCGATCGGTCCGCTCAGCGCCGGATGGCGCGCCACGCCGCCGTCGATCAGGCCGGCGGCTCGCCCGGCGACCGGTGTGCCGCCGGCAAGGGTTGCCGTGCTTGCCGCCATGGCGGTGCCGCTCGGGAAATAGAGATTGTCCGCGCTCGCTTCCGCTTCGGGCGCGATCGACCGGACCTGTTTCAGGGCGCGCGAAAGGCTTCGGCCTCGCGGCACCGTCAGCCGTGCGATCGAAAGGTCCAGGCCCTCGATCGCTTCGCTCTCGACGTCATAGCCCGCCTTGCGCAGCGCCTCGACACTCGTCGCCCTGGCCCCGGACAGCAATATGACGCCGCGCCGGGCCGGTTCGCGTCGGTCGTCCAGTTCGATGCTGTCGCCATGCCGCCGCAACAGATCGCCGATGCGTGCGGCGCGTGCGGCGGCCAGCCGTTCCGCCAGCCGGGCAGGCGGGAGCTGATCCAGTCCCACCCGGTCAAGCGTCCCTTCAACCCGATCGAGCACGCCTGGCACGACGCCGCCCACCTGGCCGAGCGCGCTCCCCGGCGCGGACAGCAACTGCGCCTGCGCGCCAGGGCCGGCCAGCAGCAGCCCGGCGACGATCCATGGACGTGCGAATTTCATCTCGACCTCTTTGTGACCGGCGTCTTTTCCGGTCCTTTCGCCTTCAAAATGATACATCGTGAAAAAATTTCCGATAGATGATCAGCCTTCGGGGATGAAACGGCCCTGAACCGACGTTTCATCCTTTAAGGACAAGGAATGGAGACCGGATGTCGTTCGAAAGCGATCTGTTGGCGATCCTGCCCCGGCTGCGGCGCTTTGCCGCCAGCCTGTCGCGGGACCGCGCCGATGCGGACGACCTCTGCCAGGCGGCGCTGGAAAAGGCCCTGAGGGCGCGCGCCCAATGGCAGCCGGGAACGAGGCTGGACAGTTGGATGTATCGGATCATGCGCAATCTCTGGATCGACGAAGGCCGCTCGCGGCAGCGCGCCGCCAGGACATTCGCGCCGGAAGAGGCCGGCGAACATGTCGGCCATGCCGGCGACCGCGATGTCGAGGCACATGTCATGCTGTCTGACGTGGATCGCGCCATGCACGCGCTGCCGGACGAACAGCGCGAGGCCATCGCGCTCGTCCTGGTCGAGGGCCTGTCCTACAAGGAAGCCGCCCAAATACTGGGCGTGCCGATGGGCACGCTCACCTCGCGGCTGGTGCGTGGGCGCGGGGCGCTGATCGAATTGCTGGGGGAAGCGGCATGACCGACATTGACGAAGCCATGTTGATCGCCTGGGTGGATGGCGAGTTGGATGAGGTGACGCGGCGGCGCGTTGATCGCGCGGTCGCGGACGATCCGGCCTTGGCGGAGCGCCTGGCCATGCACCGCCGACTGCG
>DATFDS010000243.1:0-4127 GCA_035251955.1 Sphingobium sp.
CCGACATCAACGCCCACGCCGACACCCGCGCCAACTCCGACGCCCGCGCAATCGGGAGGGCTGCCGACCTGGGACTGGATCTTGCAGAGCCAAGGGCTGCCCGCCACGCCGCCAGCGGTCAATTATCTCGACATGGATGGGTTCGATACCAGCACAGCCTATGTTGCGCTGGCCAAATCGCGCGGTATCAAGACGATATGCTATCTGGACGTCGGTTCGGCGGAAAACAACCGGTCGGACTATGTGCGGTTCACGGCGATCACCGGATTGTTGGGGAATGGCTATCCCGGCTATGCGGGCGAGCGCTATATCGACATTCGTCGCTACCCCGAATTCATCCAGATCATGGACGACCGCCTGCGCATGTGCCGCGACAAGGGGTTCGAAATGGTCGAATTCGACATCATGGACGCGTTTGAGGACGGCGCATCCGTCACCGGCTTCAACCTGACCGAGCAGGACATGATCAACTATGTCACCGCCCTGTCGTCGCGGGCACGGGGCTATGGATTGGGACCGGTGCAGAAGAACGCCAGCGGCTCATCGGCCAAGCTGCTGTCGCTGTTCGACGCGGTGCTGTTCGAAGGATGCGTGCTGGACAATTTCTGTTCGGACGCCGCGCCCTATGTCTCGGCGGGTAAGCCGGCCTTCAACGCCGAATATCCGGAGGATTGGCCATCAGGCGGGTTCGACCGCAATCGCACCTGCACCGTGTCGGCGAACGCGCGCATATCCACGATCATCACCGTGCTGGCTCTGGACCGGCCGGCCCCTGATCGCTGCCCGTGAAAACGGGTTCGACAGAAGGCCCATAGAGGAGGATTCGATGGCAACGGCGCCATAAAGACCTGCCGTCAAGATCGCAATTTGCTGAAAAAAGGGAAATGGTGCGCCCGGAACGATTCGAACGTCCGACCCTCAGATTCGTAGTCTGATGCTCTATCCAGCTGAGCTACGGGTGCGTTGGAGACGCGCAGATAGAAGCGCGCGGCCGATTGGGCAAGCCCCTTTTTGCACTTTTGCGACTTGGCAATTTTCCTCTTACCCCCTCGGGCATACGGAACAGATCCGCGCATCGCAGGTCATCAAGGACCGCGACGCGCAGCTTCCTGTTCCCACAGTGGAAAACATGACGCAACGAAGGCAAGGACGGGACACATGCCCCGCCCCCGCCCCGGTTATTTCTTCGCGAGCGCAGCCTGCGCGGCGGCGAGGCGGGCGATCGGCACGCGATAGGGCGAGGCCGAGACATAATCGAGGCCGGTCTGTTCGCAGAAGGCGATCGAGGCCGGATCGCCGCCATGCTCGCCGCAGATACCGAGCTTGATGCCCTCGCGGGTCGCACGGCCGCGTTCGGCGGCCAGTTCGATCAGCTGGCCCACGCCTTCCACATCGATGCTGACGAACGGGTCGCGGGCGAAGATGCCCTTGTCGACATATTGCGTCAGGAAGCGGCCGGCATCGTCACGGCTGATGCCGATGGTGGTCTGCGTCAGGTCATTGGTGCCGAAGGAGAAGAATTCGCCCACTTCCGCGATCTCTCCCGCCTTCAGCGCGGCGCGCGGTAGTTCGATCATGGTGCCGACCAGATAGTCGACCGAAGCGCCCTGCTCGGCAAAGACCTGCGCGGCGACGCTGTCGACGATCGCCTTCATCAGTTCCAGCTCCTTCTTCGTCGCGACGAGCGGGATCATGATTTCGGGGATCGGCGTTTCGCCGCTGCGCTGCTTGATGATCAGCGCGGCTTCGAAGATGGCGCGGGCCTGCATCTCGTAGATTTCAGGATAGGTAACGCCCAGGCGGCAACCGCGATGGCCGAGCATCGGGTTGAACTCGTGCAGTTCGGCGGCGCGACGCTTGAGCGCTTCCACGCCGACGCCCGCGGCCTTCGCCACTTCCTCGAACTCCGCTTCGCCATGCGGCAGGAATTCGTGCAGCGGTGGGTCGAGCAGACGGATGGTGACGGGCAGGCCCGCCATCACCATGAAAATCTGCGCAAAGTCGTCGCGCTGCTCAGGCAACAGCTTGTCGAGCGCCACGCGGCGGCCCTTTTCGCTGTCGGCGAGGATCATCTCGCGGACGGCGGTGATGCGGGCGGCGTCGAAGAACATATGCTCGGTGCGGCACAGGCCCACGCCTTCCGCGCCGAAATCGCGGGCGGTCTGGCAGTCCAGCGGGGTTTCGGCATTGGCGCGCACCTTGAGGCGGCGGACCTTGTCGGCCCAGCCCATCAGCACGCCGAAGTCGCCCGCCAGTTCAGGCTGCACGGTCGGGACTTCGCCCGCCATCACTTCGCCGGTCGCGCCGTCGATGGTGAGGATATCGCCTTCCTTGAGCGTGCGTTCGCCAATCCGCAGCGTCTTGTTGGCGTTGTCGATCGACAGGCTGCCCGCGCCGGAGACGCAGGGACGGCCCATGCCGCGCGCCACCACGGCAGCGTGGCTGGTCATGCCGCCGCGCGCGGTCAGGATGCCCTTGGCCGCGTGCATGCCGTGAATATCCTCGGGGCTGGTTTCGACGCGGACGAGGATGACCGAATCGCCCAGTTCATTACGACGCTCGGCGGTGTCGGCATCGAACACGATCGCGCCCGAGGCCGCGCCCGGCGAGGCGGGCAGGCCCTTGGTCAGCACATCGCGGGGCGCCTTGGGGTCGAGCGTCGGGTGGAGCAGCTGGTCGAGCGCGGCGGGATCCACACGGGCGACGGCTTCCTGCTCGGTGATCAGGCCTTCGTTCGCCATATCGACCGCGATCTTGAGCGCCGCCTTGGCGGTGCGCTTGCCCGAACGGGTCTGGAGCATCCAGAGCTTGCCCTGCTGCACCGTGAACTCGATATCCTGCATGTCGCGATAATGTTTTTCGAGGATCTCGAACACCCGCGCCAGTTCGGCATAGGTTTCCGGCATCGCCTCTTCCATCGACAGCGGCTTGGCCCCTGCCCGCTCACGCGCTGCCAGGGTCAGATATTGCGGCGTGCGGATGCCGGCCACCACGTCCTCGCCTTGGGCGTTGATGAGATATTCGCCATAATAGGCGTTCTCGCCGGTCGCAGGGTCGCGGGTGAACGCCACACCCGTCGCCGAGGTGTCGCCCATATTGCCGAACACCATCGCCTGCACGTTGACGGCAGTGCCCCAATCATGCGGAATCGAGTTCAGGCGGCGATAGACCTTGGCGCGGTCGGCCTGCCAGGACCCGAACACGGCGCTGATGGCACCCCAGAGCTGGTCGTTTACATCCTGCGGGAAAGGCTTTTTCCAAAGCTTTGAAACAAGGGCCTTATATTCGGCAACGAGCGCCTTCCAGTCGTCGGCGGTCATTTCCGTGTCGAGCGTGTAGCCCTGATCTTCCTTGGCGATTTCAAGGGCTTCCTCGAAGGCGCCATGATCGAGTTCGAGCACCACGTCCGAATACATCTGAATGAAACGGCGATAGCTGTCCCAGGCAAAACGCTCGTCGCCCGACGCAGAGGCGAGGCCCAGCACGGTTTCGTCGTTGAGGCCGAGGTTCAGGACCGTATCCATCATGCCGGGCATTGAAATGCGCGCGCCGGAACGGACGGAGACCAGCAGCGGATCGGCCTTGTCGCCGAACTTCTTGCCGGTGACGCCCTCGATATGGGCGATGCCGTTCGCGACTTCAGCCTTCAGGCTTTCGGGATAAACGCCGCCATCGGTGTAATAGCGGGTGCACATTTCGGTCGTGATGGTGAAGCCCGGAGGCACAGGCAGGCCAATGGCGGCCATGCCGTCCAGATTGGCGCCCTTGCCGCCCAGAAGATTCTTGTCGCCCTTGCCGCCGTCATCGACGCCGCCGCCGAAACGATAGACATAACGGGTCGCGGTGGTGCTCATGCTGGCCTTTTCCCTTGTCAACATATTCGCGGCTCTCCTGCACTGATTGCCGTTCATTGTGCGATGCAATAATATCATAACAATAGGCGGGCGACAAACGCCCCCGCTTTTACGATAATTGCACTTTCACTTCACTGTTTTCCGGCTGTTGCCGGCTATCCTTTGGTATTAACCCGCAATTTTTCCGAAGTCGGCTACCGCATGGACAGCCTCCCGCACCCGCGCAAGCAGCGCGAGCCGAGCGGAGCGCTTGGCCGGATCGGCGTCGTTCAC
>DATFDS010000244.1:0-21466 GCA_035251955.1 Sphingobium sp.
GTCGGCGGCACGGCCGCGGCGATGCACAGGCTGGAGACCGAGACCCGTTCCTGTTCCAGCTGCGCGGCGAGCAGATCGAGCAGCATGTCCCAGGCGGGGTCGGCGAACAGGTCGCCGGGCAGAAATTCCTCCCGCAGTCGCCGCGCGCGCAACAGGTCGCGGACCTGCGCCGCGGTCATGCCATGGCCGTCGGCCCGCTGGCCTGCGGCGCCCAGCGGCTCGATCGCGGGCATGCCGATATAGTCGCTGTCCCTGTCGGAGATACGCGGTCCGAGCGCGAAGGAGGGCGTCGCGTGGCGCGGGCGCATGGTAAGGGCCTCCAGCGTGCGGGCAAGGCGGCTGACCTCCTCGCTCAACTGCTGGAGCCGCGCGCCTTCGCTTTCCTGATTGACCTCATGCAGCGTCCGTTGTGGCGTGCGGCCGCCGGCGGTGAGCAGGGCGGCGGCAAGGTCGGTATGATCGGGCGTGCACAGCAGCTGCGTGCGATCGCTGCGGATGCAGGCATAGGCCAGGTCGAGCGTCTCCAGGCCGGCGACCAGGATGACGGTCAGGTCGGTCTGGATCGCCAGGGTTTCGATCTGCACCAGCAGGCGCTCCAGGACCGGCGTCGCATAGGGGCAGAAGAGCAGGACGACATCGCAGCCGACCTGCATGTCGAGCCGCAGCGATGCCTGATCCAGCCCGACCAGGTCGAGCAGCCGGAACCGCGCCGCTTCGGCCAGGCCCTGCACATCGTCCGGATAGATATCGTCCCCGAAAATCAGCAATCCCGGCCTTTGGTCCTTCACGCCATAGCTTTCCCCCAAGGGGCCGCCATATTCGGTCCGGGAACGGTCCATTTCCACGCGCAATCTCCTGTCCCTCTTTTGTTCCGAACCTATCCTATTGCGAGCGCTTCGCCGCACTTCTCTTCTCCAATTCGGATCAGGGCCCGACGCCGGTCGCTCGATCCGCTCGGCTTTCTGCCACTTTCCCGTCTGATGCTGCCAGAATGGTGGGGCTTCGCGCCGAAATGGCGCAGGCCCGGCAGGCACGGATTTCCTCCGAAATGGATATGTCTGCGCCTCAAACCGCCGTGCGGCGCGCGAAATCGATATAAAGCTGGCGCAAGCGGGTGGCGACCGGGCCGGGCTGCGCGTCGCCGATCGGCTGCCCGTCGATCCGGACCACCGACTGGCACAGGGTCGATGCGCTGGTGATGAAGGCTTCGCGGGCGCGCAGCGCTTCGTCCACGGTGAAGGGCCGGTGGATGACGGCAAGGCCGCTTTCTTCGGCCAATGTGGTCAGCGCCGCGCCGGTACAGCCGGCCAGCACGGCCTGGGAATAGGGGCGGGTGACGATGCCTTCCTCGGTGACGATGAAGGCGGTGGAGGAGGCGCCTTCGGTGATGAAGCCGTCCTCCACCATCCAGGCTTCCTGCGCGCCGGCTTCCGCTGCCAGCCGCTTCGCCATCGCCTGGGCGAGCAGGCCGACGCTCTTGATATCGCGTCGCGCCCAGCGCAGGTCGGGCGTGGTGATGACGGCGATACCCGTGCGCACCGCCGGCGCGTCGAGAAAGCGCTTCGCCTGGGTGAACATCACCAGCGTCGGCGGGATGTCGGACGCGGGCAGAAAGTCCCGCGTCGCCTCGACGCCGCGCGTCAGTTGCAGATAGATCAGGCCTTCGGTCAGGTCGTTGCGCGCGGCCAGTTGCTTCTGCACCGCTTCGATCTCGGCCGGGGCGAGGGGGACGGGAATGCCGATCGCACGCGCCGACCGGTCGAGCCGCGCGAGATGCGAGGCGCTGTCCACCAGCCGGCCGTCGATGACCGCCGTGACCTCGTAAATGCCGTCGGCAAACAGGAAGCCGCGGTCGAGCACCGAAACGCGGGCGTCGGCCAGGGGCAGGAACTGGCCATTCAGATAAGCGACGGACATGATGAACTCTTTCCCCTGGCAGCGTGGATGCGCGCGATGTTGCCGGGGAGCGGCCGGGGGTCAAGCATCATATGGCAGGCGGGACATGCCGGCGCCTTCATCCGGTCGCCGATCGTGCGCAGTTCCTTGACGAAGCGCTCGCGCGCTCCTGTTCAGAGGGCACAACGAAAGCTTGGCGCGATTGGGTTCCGCCGGCTCAGCTGAACGACGGCTCAGCCGAACAGGAAATGCGTGATGATCGCGACTGGAATCCAGAGGAAGGCGCTGCCGATGCTGACGGCCCACAGCTGCGCCACGTCACGGCGGAACCGCAAGGCCAGGCCATGGTCCGAAAGCCCGCTGCGATCGAGCGTTTCCCAGCGACGCTCCAGGCCACGCGCGGCCACGGCAAAGCCGCCGATGGCGACCATGACCCCCAGATGCAGCAGGAAGGAGCCGCCCATGCGCGCAATGATGACAATCTGGAGCAGGCAGAAGGTGACGAGGGATGCGGCCAGATGCGTGCTCATGCGCTTGGCATGTCCGCTGCTCCGCCCAAGACCATCCTTCAACAATGTCGCCACGCGGCCCGCCCTTTCGCTCTGCCGGCCGAGAGAAACACGAAGTTTCGCGCCGATCAACGGCTAAATCGGCGGCTCATGCAAAAAGCTCCAGCTGGCTGGGCCCGGGGGCGATCCGCGCCTTCAGGTCGAGCTTTCTTCCGCCGGAATTGTCGCATCGAGCACCTGGCGTACCTTGGCGGCGAGCTGATCCAGGGTGAAGGGCTTGGCCAGGAAGAAGACGCCCGGATCGAGCACGCCATTATGAACGATGGCGTTGCGGGTATAGCCGGTGGTGTAGAGCACGGGCAGGTCCGGGCGCTGCTGCCGGGCGCGGTCGGCCAGGATGCGGCCGTTGATGCCCGGCATCACGACGTCGGTGAACAGCATGTCGATGCGGGGCTCGCTGGCCAGCAATTGCAGCGCCTTTTCCCCGTCCGGCGCCTGGACGATGCGATAGCCAAGCTCCTTCAGCGAATCGACCGACATATGCCGGACCCGCTCCTCATCCTCCACCACCAGGATAACCTCCTGATCGCGTGCGCGGGGCAGCGCCACGGGCGCGGCAAAGGCGCGGTCGGCGGGTGAGGGGCCATAATGGCGCGGCAGATAGAGTTTGATGATCGTGCCCTGGCCCGGTTCGGAATAGATTTTCACATGGCCGCGCGACTGTTTGGTGAAGCCGAACACCTGGCTGAGGCCAAGGCCTGTGCCCTTGCCGACGCCTTTGGTGGTGAAGAAGGGGTCGAAGGCGCGCTCGACGATGTCGGGCGCCATGCCCGTGCCGGTGTCGGCGACCGATACCATCACATATTGCCCCGCCAGCACGTCCGCATGTTCCGTCACATAGGCGTCGTCCAGATGGGCGTTGGCCGTCTCCACCGTCAGATTGCCGCCGTCGGGCATGGCGTCGCGGGCATTGACGCACAGGTTGATGATCGCCGCTTCCAGCTGGCTCATGTCGATATTCGCCCGCCACAGGCCGCCGGCAAGCACCGTTTCGACGCGGATCGTTTCCCCGAGCGTCCGGCGCAGCATGTCGGACATGCCCCCCACCAGCCGGTTGACGTCGGCCGGCTGCGGATCGAGCGGCTGCTGGCGGGAGAAGGCGAGCAGCCGCGCGGTCAGCTGGGCGGCGCGCTGTGCGCCTTCGGACGCATTGTCGATCCCCCGGCGGATGCGGAAATCGACGTCGGGCGCCAGCCGCCGGCGCACCATGTCGAGCGAGCCGATGACGATGGCGAGCATATTGTTGAAGTCATGGGCAATGCCGCCGGTCAGCTGGCCGACCGATTCCATCTTCTGCATGTGCCGGACCTGCGCCTCGGCACTCTGCCGGTCCTGGGCTTCGGCGATCAGGCGGGCATTGGCGAGGCTCAGCGCCTGTTCGCTCTCCATCGCCTCGCGCGCACGGCGATAGGCGGTACGCAGCGCCATGGCGCCCAATATGGTGATCAGCGCGGCGCAGATCGCCATGCCCCCCGACACCATGGTGCTGAGGAGATTGCCATTGGCCGTGCGCTGACGGAGCAGGGCCTCCTCGCGCGTTTTCATATCAAAGATATGTGCGCGCAGCCGATCCATGGCGTGGCGGCCCGCTTCGAAATTGCCGATGGCGACATTTGCGCCCTGGCGCCGCCGCTCGATGCCCGTCTGCAACAGGAACAGCCGATTCGCGATCATCTGCTCCAGCTGGTCGGTCGCCTGGCTCTGCGGCGCATTGTCGCGCACCTCGCGGCGCAGCGCCGCCAGCTCGCCGCCCCAGCGCGCGCGGAAATCTTCATAGGGCGCCAGAAAGCTGTTCTGGCGCGTCAGCATGAAGCCGCGCTGGCTGCTTTCCGCGGCCTGGACCCGCGACAGCAGCGTCGAAAGCTGCTCCTCCACCTTGAGCGTATGCCGGACCCAGCCATTCACCTGCTGCTGGCCGCGATACAGCCAAAAGGTGCTGCCGGCCGCCACCACCATGATCAGCAGGGCGGCGAGCAGGAGAATAATCGACCGTTCGGGGCGGATCGCAGGCATGGAAGGGTAACATGCTGAAAGATAGGACGAAGGGCAAGCCGAATGGCGGATTTGCGATCCGCAATCCGCCCTAATCCCTCCATCCTGGATCGATCCCGTCGATCCGGCGCACCATCGCCTCGAAATCCGGCACGCCGGGGCCGGCGGGCAGCTGCACGCCCCCCAGGTCCCGCTGGTGCGTCGCGATCACATCGGGCGGGATCGGCATCGGCGTTCCGGCCAGACCGGTCGCCACCTGAATCTCGCAGGCGCGCTGCAGCATCCAGTGCTTGAGAAAGGCTTCGGGCAGGGTGCCGGCCATCACCAGCGTGCCATGATTGCGCAACATCATCATGCGCCGGTCGCCCAGATGCGCGATCAGCCTTTCGCCCTCGTCCGGCCGGATCGTCACCCCTTCAAAGTCATGATAGGCGATTCGCCCGATGAAGGCGGCGGCATAGAAATTGGTGGGGGCAAGCCCCTCCTGCGTCGCGCTGACCGCCATGCCGGCGGTCGTATGGGTGTGGATGATGCAATGGGCGTCGGGCAAATGGCGGTGGAAGATGCTGTGCTGGGTGAAGCCCGCGCGATTTACCGGATAGGGGCTGCCGTCCAATATGTGGCCATCGATATCGATCTTGACCAGGTTGGATGCCTTCACTTCCGAATATAGCAGGCCGAAGGGGTTGATCAGAAAGGCATTATCCTCGCCCGGCACGCGTAGGGTGATGTGATTGTAGATCAGTTCCGACCAGCCCATATGGTCGAAGATGCGATAGCAGGCGGCCAGCTGCTGGCGGGCCTCCCATTCGGGCGCGGGCATGTCGGGGACGGAAAGGGCTGTGGCCATGGCGATCCTCCTTCATTCTTAGGCGCCTAGTATCCGCCCTGGCCGTGCCGCTGTCGAGAGCGGCGGCTTTAGGGTTGAATTTGGCCGACTCTGCTGATAGGGCGCGCCCCACACGGCGTAGGGCGACCTGCGGCGACTCACCGCTATTATTTTCGGTAGGCCCGTCGGGAGGGGTTTGTTTCCTGGCGAACCGCCCGCTTTCGACTGGAGTTTGACTGGCTTATGCAAATCATCGTTCGCGACAACAATGTCGACCAGGCCCTGCGCGCGCTCAAGAAGAAGCTGCAGCGTGAGGGCGTGTATCGCGAGATGAAGCTGCGCCGTCACTATGAAAAGCCGTCGGAAAAGCGTGCCCGTGAAAAGGCTGCCGCGGTCCGCCGCGCGCGCAAGCTGGAGCGCAAGCGCGCCGAGCGCGACGGCGTCCGTTAAGACCCGGTTCCCGGGCGGTCGTCCTGATCGCCCGTTTTTCTGCTGACCACCCGCACCAACCGCGAGGCTCGACGTCCCATGTCCACGACGGCTGTTCCCCTTCGTCCTATCGCCAAGGGGTCGTTGACGCGCCTCTGGATCGGTGTCGCCGCGGTGGCGCTGGCGGCCGGTGGCCTCGCCTGGGCCGGGCAGCGTGGTGTGGAGCCTTCGCCGGCGACCTATCTTGCGCAGAATGCGGATGCGGACGGCGTGGTCACGACCGAATCGGGTCTGCAGTACAAGGTGCTGGAAGAAGGCACCGGCCCCAGCCCGACCGCCGCCGACGTGGCGCTGGTGGGTTATAAGGGCACGCTGCTGGACGGCACCGTGTTCGACGAGAATCCGCAGACGGCGATGCCGGTCGACGGCGTGGTGCCGGGCTTCTCCGAGGGGCTGCAGAAGATGAAGAAGGGCGGCAAGTACCGCCTGTGGATCCCGCCGCAGCTTGGCTATGGCGCGCAGGCCGCCGGTCCGATCCCCGCCAATTCGGTGCTGGTGTTCGATGTCCAGCTGCATGATTTCAAGTCGAAGGCGGATATCATGCGGATGCAGCAGATGATGCAGCACGGCGCCACCCCGCCGCCGCTGCCGGGCCAGTGATCGGCACTGCGGGATAAGGATGAAGGGCTCGGGTTTCCGGGCCCTTTTTTGTGGCTGGATCAGATTGAAACGCAGCGTGCTCCTGCGAAGGCAGGAGCACGCTGCGTTGAGGAGAGGCAGCAGGCAAAAGCAAGAGCGCTAACTAGAGTAGGATGACTTTACCTTGATCCGTTCGTTTCGAGCGAAGTCGAGAAACGGAAGCGCAGTTCTTGCTGTTTCTCGACTTCGCTCGAAACGAACGGAGGCAACTTGAATCCATCTAACGTCATCCCGCTCTAGACGGCAGAATAACCGTTTCGACCTCCCGCTCCGTCGCCCTGGACCGCTCCTCCAGATAGACCTTGATCATCGCGACGATCGGGTCGGCCAGGAACAGGCCCATGATGCCGAACAGCGCGCCGAACAGGATCTGCGCCGCCAGCACCAAAGCCGGGGCGAGGTCGGTCGCGCGCTTGGCCACCATCGGCACGATCAGATAGCCGTCCACCACCTGCACGACGAGGTAGACGAAGAAGGCGTAAAGCCCGGCATCGGTGCCGGCGGAAAAGCCGACCAGCACGATCAATATGCCCGATATGATCGACCCGATATTGGGCAGGAAGGCGAACAGCCCGGTGAGGATGCCGAGCAACCCCGCCATCGGCACGCCGCCCGCCAGCAGCAGCAGCCAGGTGCCCACGCCTTCGACCGCCATGCCGATCAGCCGCCCGAACATCAGCCGCCGTAGCGTCCAGCCCATTTTATCCGCGATGCTGTAGAAGCCCGCGCGCCGGTGCATCGGCAGCATCCAGGCGACGCCGCGCTCGTACAGCTTGGGCTCCATGGCGATGAAGATCGCGAGCACCAGCATCATGACGCCGCTGGTGAGCGCGCCCATCACCGTGCCCACTGCCGCCGTCACGCGCCCCAGCGAACTCAGCGCCTGGCTCGCCAGGCTTTTGAAGTCGTTCGGTGTCGTGGTGACGCCCAGTTGCTGCAACCAGCCGCCGATGCGACTGACCTGCGCCTCGACGACGACCCGCATCGCCTGCGCCTGCGCGGCGAGGCTCGATCCGGTGAGATAGAAAGTGTAGAGCAGGAAGGCCACGGCGGCGAGCAGCACGATCGTTAGCCGCCATCCGCGTCCGATCGGCAGCACTCGCCCGAGCAGCCGCGTGCCCCCGTCCATCATCGTCGTCAGCACCAGCGCGCCCAGGATCAGCATGATCGGTTGGGCGAGCAGGACGACCAGCGCTATCGCGAGGCCAAGGCCGAACCAGACGCTTGCCCGTTTGAATTCATGCTGGACCAGCGGGCTGCGCAGCTCGCTGGGGCCGGGTTCTTCGATATGTCTGCCGCTCAATTCTGGCCCCCAAAGCGCCTTTATTTCGGGGGTGCAACGCTTTCCGGACGCAGGCTGTTCCCTGCGCGCCCGCTGCGGAAGGCATGCAGCCAGCTCAACGGGTTCAGGGTGGAATCGCCATCCAGCGAGAAGGTGATGAACTCGGCGCGGCCGCCGATCGCTTCCCAGGGCACCGGCCCGCCCAGGCCATTTTCCTCCAGCGGCGCGCGGCTGTCCGCGCTGTTGTCGCGATTGTCGCCCATCAGGAAGACGTGGTCCGCGGGAATGCGCACCGGCCCATACCAGTCGAGCGCGCTCGGCCCCATGTCGATCGTCACATAGGTCTTGCCATTGGGCAGCACCTCCTGCCGCACCGGCAGTTCGCAATAGTCGCGGCCGTCCGCGCCGGTCACGCGCGCGCCGGGAAATTGCGTGGGCGGGCAGGGGGCGTTGCCGTCCACGGCCACCCGAATGGGCTTGAGCACCTTCTGCGGCACCGGCACGCCGTTCAGCACGATCTGGCCGCCGCGCACCTCCAATATGTCGCCTGGCAGGCCGATCACCCGCTTGATATAATCCTCCCGCCGGTTCTGTGGGCTGACGATGACGATGTCGCCGCGCTCGGGCAGGCGGCCTAAGATCCGGCCCTTGAGGAAGGGCAGGGGATGGAAGCTGGGCGAGACATAGGACCAGCCATAGGGGAATTTGCTCACCACCAGCCGGTCGCCCTTCAGCAGCACCGGCATCATCGATTCGCTGGGAATATAGAAAGGCTTGGCGACGAAGCTGTGGAAGGCCAGCACCGCCAGGATGAGGAGCGCGATGCTCTTTACCTCCTGCCACCAGTTGACCGGGGCTTTTTCCGTCTTGGCCGGTTGCGGCGCGGCCGGGTCTTCGGTCGGCACGGGGCTGTTCTCGCTCATGTCGGCTGCCGTCATGGAGGGTTCTTCAGATGCGGAGGACGCCGCCATCACAGCGGCACGGCTTCGATGATGACGAAGGCCTGCGCCCATGGATGATCATCGGTTAGCGTCAGGTGAACGAGCGGCCTGTGCGCCGCCGGCACCATCGACTGCAGGCGGGCAAGCGCGCCGCCCGTCAGGGCCAGTGTCGGCGCGCCGGAGGGTGCGTTGACCACGCCGATATCCTTCATGAACACCCCGGCCTTGAAGCCGGTGCCCACCGCCTTGGAAAAGGCTTCCTTGGCGGCGAAGCGCTTGGCGAGCGTGCCCGCCTTGGTGAAGGGGCGGCGATCGGCCTTGGCGCGCTCGACATCGGTGAAGACGCGCTGCTCGAATCGCGCGCCGAAGCGGTCGAGCGAATGCTGGATCCGGTCGATATTGCAGAGATCGGAGCCGAGGCCGATGATCAACGCACCAGGTCCATCTGCCGGCGCATCTCGCGGATGCTGGCTTCCAGCCCGCCGAAAATCGCCTCGCCGACCAGGAAATGGCCGATATTGAGTTCGGCCACCTGCGGGATCGCGGCGACCGGGCCGACATTGTCGAAGGTCAGGCCGTGGCCGGCATGCGGCTCGATGCCGTTCTTGGCGGCGAGCGCGGCGGCGTCCGACAGGCGGCGCAGTTCCTCGGCGCGTTCGGCGCCGATCAGGTGCGCGTAGCGGCCGGTGTGGAATTCCACCACCGGCGCGCCGAGGCGGATGGCGGCGTCGATCTGCGCCGCGTCGGGCTCGATGAACAGGCTGACGCGGATGCCCGCCTTACTCAGCGCCGTGACGATCGGCGCAAGCGCGTCGAACTGTCCCGCCGCGTCGAGCCCGCCTTCGGTCGTGCGCTCCTCGCGCTTTTCCGGCACGATGCAGGCGGCATGGGGGCGATGCCTGAGCGCGATCTCCAGCATCTCCTGCGTGGCCGCCATCTCCAGGTTCAGCGGCACGGTCAGCGCCGCCATCAGCGTGGCGATATCCTCGTCGCGAATGTGGCGCCGGTCCTCGCGCAGATGCGCGGTGATGCCGTCGGCGCCCGCCTTCACGGCGAGCAGCGCGGCCTTGACCGGATCGGGATGCGTCCCCACGCGCGCGTTGCGGATGGTCGCCACATGATCGATGTTGACGCCCAGGCGCAGATGAGCGGGGGTGATCTGCATGGTGCCTGCTATTTCCGGCTTCCGGGCTTGATCGCCGGGATGGCCGCCAGTTCGGGCGGCACTTCGTCCGCTTCATACACCGGGAAGTTGATGCTCACGAGCGGGTAGAAGGGCACGCCCAGCTCCACTTCGCCGGCCGAGCGATCCACCAGCGCGACTTCGGCGATGACGATGCCGCCCTCGGCCTCGACCGCCTCGATCGCCTGGCGCGAGGACAGGCCGGTGGTGACGACGTCCTCGACCATCAGCACCTTCTGCCCCGGCGTGATCGCAAAGCCGCGGCGCAGTTCGAACCTGCCCTCGGGCCGTTCCAGGAACACCGCATCCTTGTCCAGCGCGCGGCCGACTTCATGGCCGATGATCAGGCCGCCCATGGCCGGCGATACGACGAGATCGATGTCGTGCCGCAGTTCGCGCGGCAGCTGCTGCACGGCCGCGCGGGCGAGCCGTCCGGCGCGCTCGGCATTCATCAGCACGCGGGCGCATTGCAGATAATTGGCGCTGCGCCGGCCGGAGGACAGAATGAAATGTCCTTCCAGCAGCGCCCCGGCTGCCCTGAACTCCGCTAAAACTTCCTCGTCGGTCATCCGTGTCTTCGTGTCCCTCGCGCATGCCGACCTGTTTTCAATGCGATCGGCACGCCTTCCAGTCATGAGTCACGCCCATGATCGCGCCCCTGTGCGCGAGGAGCGAGATAGGAGGTGGATGGGGGCGTTGCAACAGCGAAGAAAATCTGCTCATGCGCGCTTGAGGCTGAAAAAAACCATGCCTATAAGCCGCGGCAGACCGACCGGGCGGAGGGGGAGCGTATGCGCGCGCCTTCGTTGCAGCGGCGCCAAGGGGTTACGGGGTAAGAAGACGCTTATGAAAAAGGTGAAATCGCTCGTTCTCGCCGGGTTGCTGGCCTTTGCGCCGGCCATGGCGATGAACAGTCAGGCGTTCGCGCAGGAGAATGCGGCCACCGCCGCCGCTGCCGAAAATGCCGCCGCGCCGGCCGAATCGAGCGCCAATGCGGCGGCTCCGGCAGCGGAAGCTGCGCCGGCTGCCAAGGTTGCCGCGCCGCCGCGCATGAAGCCGACCGAAGGCATCGGCATGCCGATGCCGGGCGAAATCACCCTGCAGGAACAGTTCAGCCCGACCGGTCATACCGCGCGCTGGCTGCATGACGTGCTGCTGCTGCCGCTCATCACCATCATCTCGGTCTTCGTGCTGCTGCTGATGCTCTATGTGATGGTCCGCTTCCGCCGTGCCGCCAATCCGGTGCCGTCGAAGACCTCGCACAACACCATCATCGAAGTCATCTGGACCGTCGTTCCGGTGGTGATCCTGCTGGTGATCGCGGTGCCTTCGATCGGGTTGCTGGCCGACCAGTACAAACCCGCGCCCAAGGATGCGCTGACGATCAAGGTCACCGGTTATCAGTGGTATTGGGGTTATGAATATCCCGACAATGCCATCCCCGAATATGTGTCGAACCTGCTGCCCAGGGAAAAGGCCGAGGCGAATGGCGAGCCCTATCTGCTCGCGCCCGATAATCGCCTGGTCCTGCCTGCCGGCCGCCCGATCAAGCTGATCATCACCGGCGCGGACGTGATCCACGCCTTCGCCGTGCCCTCGCTGTGGCTGAAGATGGACGCGGTGCCCGGTCGCCTCAACGAGAAGACCCTCACGATCGAAAAGCCGGGCGTCTATTACGGTCAATGCTCGGAGCTGTGCGGCGCGCGCCACGGCTTCATGCCGATCGCGATCGAGGCGCTGCCGCCGGCACAGTTCGACCAGTGGGTGCTTTCGCAGGGCGGCAAGCCCGCCGGTGCCGCTCCGGCAACCGCCGCGCCCGCCGCCGCCCCCGCTGCCAAGCTTTGATGTAAGGGCATAGACGCCATGACCACCATTACCGCAGATCATCACGGCGATCATGTGCATGAGCATCATGACGCCGATCACAAGCCGGCCTTCTTCCAGCGTTGGTTCATGTCGACCAACCACAAGGATATCGGCACCCTCTATCTGATCTTCGCGATCATCGCCGGCATTATCGGCGGCGGGATCTCGGGCCTGATGCGCGCGGAACTCGCGCAGCCGGGCATCCAGTATCTCCAGGCCTGGGCGCAGTATAGCGATGGCCCCAGCGCCACGCTGGACCAGGCCTATCACCTCTGGAACGTGCTGATCACCGCCCACGGCCTCATCATGGTCTTCTTCATGGTGATGCCCGCGATGATCGGCGGCTTTGGCAACTGGTTCGTGCCGATCATGATCGGCGCGCCGGACATGGCCTTCCCGCGGATGAACAATATCAGCTTCTGGCTGTTGATCCCGGCCTTCACGCTGCTGCTCGGCTCGACCTTCGTTCCCGGCGGCACCGGCAATGGTGCGGGCACCGGCTGGACGGTCTATGCCCCGCTGTCGACCAGCGGTTCGGCCGGGCCGGCCGTGGACATGGCGATTCTGTCGCTGCACATCGCCGGCGCTTCGTCGATCCTGGGCGCGATCAATTTCATCACCACCATTCTCAACATGCGCGCGCCGGGCATGACCCTACACAAGATGCCGCTGTTCGTCTGGTCGGTGCTGGTCACTGCTTTCCTGCTGCTGCTTGCGCTTCCCGTGCTTGCCGCCGCGATCACCATGCTGCTGACCGACCGCAATTTCGGCACGACCTTCTATGATGCCGCCGGCGGTGGCGATCCGGAGCTGTACCAGCATCTCTTCTGGTTCTTCGGCCACCCCGAAGTGTATATCATGATCCTGCCGGGCTTCGGCATCATCAGCCAGATCGTCTCGACCTTCAGCCGCAAGCCGGTGTTCGGCTATCTCGGCATGGCCTATGCCATGGTCGCGATCGGCGTCGTCGGCTTCGTCGTCTGGGCGCACCACATGTTCACCACCGGCATGTCGGTGAATGTGAAGATGTACTTCACCGCCGCGACGATGGTGATCGCGGTCCCCACGGGCATCAAGATCTTCTCCTGGATCGCGACGATCTGGGGCGGATCGATCAGCTTCAAGACCCCGATGGTCTGGGCGCTGGGCTTCATCTTCCTGTTCACCGTGGGTGGCGTCACCGGCGTGGTGCTGGCGAATGGCGGCGTCGACGACGTGCTGCACGATACCTATTATGTGGTCGCGCACTTCCACTACGTCCTTTCGCTGGGTGCGGTGTTCGCGCTGTTCGCAGGCTTCTACTACTGGTTCCCGAAGATGTCGGGCCGGATGTACAACGAGTTCCTCGGCCATCTGCACTTCTGGGTGTTCTTCGTCGGCGTGAACCTGCTGTTCTTCCCGATGCACTTCCTGGGCCTGTCGGGCATGCCGCGCCGCTACCCCGATTATCCGGAAGCCTTCGCCTACTGGAACAAGGTCGCCAGCCACGGCTATGAGATCATGGCCGCCGGCATGCTGATCTTCTTCGTCAACCTGGTCTGGTCGCTCGCGGCCGGCAAGAAGGCGGTCGGCAATCCGTGGGGCGAAGGCGCGACGACGCTGGAATGGACGCTGACCAGCCCGCCGCCCTTCCACCAGTTCGAAACGCTGCCGGTCATCGACTGACCGGTGGAGACATCGGCATCCTCCGAGGATGCCTGGGGCGCGGGGCTGACCTGTGACCCTGCAAGGAGCAGTCCCGGCGCCGTCAACAGCGCCGGGCTGCCGCATGAGGAGCATATGGCAAGTTCGCCGTTCATGGGCCCGAGCATGACAACCGCGATGCCCGCACATTGGCGCGATTTCGTTGCGCTGACGAAACCGCGCGTGATGACGCTGGTGGTGTTCACCGGCCTGTGCGGACTGCTGGCGGCGCCGGGCGCGATCCATCCGGTGCTGGCGTTCACCGCGATCCTGTGCATTGCGCTGGGCGCGGGCGCGGCGGCGACGCTCAACCAATGGTATGAAGCCGATATCGACGCGAAGATGAAGCGCACCGCCAATCGGCCGATTCCGGCGGGCCGCATGGACCGTCAGGCGGCGCTGCATTTCGGTGTCGGCCTGTCCTTCTTCTCCGTCCTGCTGATGGGGGTCGCGACCAACTGGCTCGCCGCGGCGGTGCTGGCCGTCTCCATCCTCTTCTACGTCTTCATCTATACCATCTGGCTCAAGCCCCGCACGACGCAGAATATCGTGATCGGCGGCGCGGCCGGCGCCTTCCCGCCGGTGATCGGCTGGGCGGCCGTCACCGGTGACATCGCGGCACTGCCGATCGCGCTGTTCATGCTGATCTTCTTCTGGACGCCGCCGCATTTCTGGTCGCTCGCCCTGTTCGTGAAGACGGATTATGCCGCCGCCGGCATTCCGATGCTGCCGGTCGTCTCCGGTGAAGTCGCGACCCGCCGCCAGATCTGGTTCTACACCGCGATCATGGCCGCCGCCGCGATGGCGCCGGTGCTGCTGCAGCTGACTGGCCTCATCTACGGCGCCACCGCGCTGCTGGGCACGGCGCTGTTCGCGGTCTTCGCCTTCCAGGTCTATCGCCGCCGCGAAACCGATGCGAGCCGGATGGGCCCGGAGCGGCGCCTGTTCAAATATTCGATCCTTTACCTCTTCCTCCTGTTCGGGGCGGTCGTGGCGGATCGTTGGCTGCTCGCATGACGCCGGAGGAAGACGATCAGGTGCGCGCGCGGCAGAAATCGCGGGCGATCGTCACCGGGCTGCTGCTCGGGGCGCTGGTGATTCTCTTCTACGCGATCACCATCGCGAAGATCGGTGGCGGACATTGATGGCCAGCCTGCCGCCTTCGCCCTTCGACAGGGACCGCCGCAACCGCCGCACGCTCGTGGCCATGGCCGGAGTCGGGCTGGCGATGCTGGCGCTCGGTTTCGCGTCGGTGCCGCTCTATCGCATATTCTGCGAGCGCACCGGCTTTGGCGGCACGACGCAGCGGGCGTCGCAGGATGTGCAGGTCAAGCCCGCTATCGGCCACAGCATGTCGATCCGTTTCGACTCCAATGTCCAGCCGGGCATGCCCTGGCAATTCTATCCGGAGCATCGCACCGACACGGTGACGATCGGGGCGCGTGACATGGCGATCTTCATCGCCAAGAACATGTCCGACAGGCCGGTTACAGGCACGGCGAGCTTCAACGTCACGCCGACCCAGGCCGGCGCCTATTTCACCAAGATCCAGTGTTTCTGCTTCACCCAGCAGACATTGCAGCCGGGCGAGCAGGTCCGCATGCCCGTGATCTATTATGTCGACCCCAAGATTCTGGCTGATCCGGACAACCGGGACACGCAGCAAATTACGCTGAGCTACACCTTCTATCCTGTTGAGCAGGACAAGAAGCCAAGCTAAGGCAACTCACGATAACGCGAACTGCGAACAGGGAAGAGCACGTCATGGCAGGCGCCAAGAACCACGATTATCATATTCTACCGCCCAGCATCTGGCCGTTTTTCGGTTCCATGTCGGCGCTGGTCATGGCTTTCGGCGCGATCATGTGGATGCATCCGGACGCGCTGCCCGCGGGCGGTGGCTGGGTCTTCTTCATCGGCGTGGCGGGCGTGCTGTTCACCATGTACAGCTGGTGGGCGAATGTCATTTCCGAAGCGCATGCCGGTGATCATACCCCGGTGGTCCAGTTGCACCTGCGCTACGGCATGATCCTGTTCATCGCCTCGGAAGTCATGTTCTTCGTCGGCTGGTTCTGGTCCTTCTTCGACTTCTCGCTGTTCCCGAGCCAGCTGGCGCCGATCGAGGGCCTGTTCCCGTCCAAGGGCATCGAGGTCATGAACGCGTTCGAGCTGCCACTGCTCAACACGCTGATCCTGCTCTGTTCGGGCACCACCGTGACCTGGGCGCACCATGCGCTGATCCACGGCGACCGCGAGAGCGTCAAAAAAGGTCTGTGGGCGACGGTCATTCTGGGCCTGCTCTTCTCGTCGATTCAGGCCTATGAATATGCCCATGCGCCGTTTCCCTTCGGCGGCAGCCCCTACAGCTCCGTCTTCTACATGGCGACCGGCTTTCACGGCTTCCACGTGCTGATCGGGACGATCTTCCTGAGCGTCAATTTGGCGCGCGCCTATAAGGGCCACTTCACCCCGCGCCAGCATTTCGGCTTCGAAGCCGCCGCCTGGTATTGGCATTTCGTCGACGTGGTGTGGCTGTTCCTGTTCGCTGCCATCTATGTCTGGGGTGGCTGGAGTGCGCCGGTGCACGGCGGCTGAGCTAGCCTTCTCTCACGAAGACAAGAAACGGCCGGGGCCTTCCCGGCCGTTTCCTTTTGAGGCGCACCTCGCTATGCCATGGCGATGTCTTCGCACCCCGCGCCTTCGGCCAGCCTCCCGTCCCTCGCCGCCGCTGCCCGAGGAGACTGCCCTCAGTGCGGCGTCCGCACGCTGTTCGCCGGGCCGGTGCGCTTCGCCCCCAGTTGCAGCCGATGTGGCCTCGACCTTGATCAGTTCAACGTGGGGGACGGCCCGGCAGCCTTTCTGACGCTGATCGTCGGCGGGATCATGGTCGCACTGGCGCTCACCCTGGAGCTCAAGCTGCATCCCCCGCTGTGGCTTCATGTCCTGCTGTGGACGCCGCTCACCGTCCTGGCCGTGCTCGGCAGCCTGCGGGTGGCGAAGGCGATGCTGCTCGGCCTCGAATATCGCAACAAGGCCCGCGAAGGACGGCTCGCCAGCCAGGAGCCCCAGTCATGAAGGGCCGCCTTCCGCTCATTCCTACGCTGATCGTTGCGGCCGCCGTGCTGGTGATGATCGGCCTCGGCATCTGGCAGTTGCAGCGGCGGGGCGAGAAGGAGGCGATGCTCGCGCTCGCCGCCGCCAATCCTGGCAGGCCGTCGATCAGCTACCCCGCCATGGTGCCGGTGCCGGCCGATCTGCTGTTTCGCCGCTCCTCCGTCCACTGCCTCCATGTCGTGGGCTGGCAGACCGAGGCGGGCAGGGCGGCGGACGGCGCCATCGGCTATCGCTACATCGCGCAATGCGCCGCGGGTGCGGAAGGGCCGGGCCTGCTCGTGGCGCTGGGCGTCGCGCAGAAGCCGGACCTGAAGCCCGGCTGGACCGGCGGCCAGGTGCGCGGCTGGATTTCGGAGGAGCCCGATCACCGCTCGCTTCTGTCGCGTGTGAGCGGAGAAGCCACGCCGCTGCGCCCGATGCTGATCGCCGATCAGCCACCCCAAGGTCTCAAGGCCCTCGCCCCGCCCAGCACGGCGGACGTGCCCAACAACCATCTCGCCTATGCGGTGCAATGGTTCTTTTTCGCCGCCGTGGCCGTCATCATCTACCTGCTGGCGATCCGCCGAAGGACGCCGCCCGCCGGCCCCGCATCGTAAACACTTGCCCCCGACGCCCCGCGCCTGTACCGCGCTTCCCCATCATGCAATATGTCAGCACCAGGGGAAGCGCGCCTGCGCTAGGGTTTGAGGATGTGACGCTGGCTGGGCTGGCGTCGGATGGCGGGCTCTATGTCCCGGAAAGCTGGCCGCGCTTTTCGCCCGACGACATTCGCGCGCTCGCGGGCCTTTCCTATGTCGAAACCGCCGTGCGGGTCATGGCGCCCTATGTCGCCGGATCGCTGACCGAGGAGGAACTGCGCGAGCTGTGCACCGCCGCCTATGGCCGCTTCAGCCATCAGGCGGTGACGCCGCTGGTGCAGCTCGACCATCGCCACTGGCTACTGGAACTGTTCCATGGGCCGACGCTTGCCTTCAAGGATGTGGCGCTGCAACTGCTGGGTCAGTTGTTCGAGCGCTTCCTGTCGCGCCGCGACGATCATCTGACCATCGTCGGCGCCACCTCGGGCGATACCGGTTCCGCCGCGATCGACGCGGTCGCGGGCCGCGAAAAGATCGACATCTTCATGCTGCATCCCGAAGGCCGGGTGTCGGACGTGCAGCGCCGCCAGATGACGACGGTGCTGGCGCCCAACGTCCATAACATCGCGATCGACGGCAGTTTTGACGATGCGCAGGCGCTGGTGAAGGCGATGTTCAACGACGCCGCCTTTTCCAGGCGCTTCAACCTGTCGGCCGTGAACAGCATCAACTGGGCGCGGCTGATGGCGCAGGTGGTCTATTATTTCTACGCCGCCGTCCGCCTGGGCGCGCCGGAACGGCCCGTCGCCTTCTCGGTGCCGACCGGCAATTTCGGCGACGTGTTCGCCGGCTATGTCGCCGCGCAGATGGGGCTGCCGGTCGCCAAGCTGATGGTCGCGACCAACGTCAACGACATTCTCCACCGCGCTCTGTCCGAAGGCGACTATAGCCAGGGCCAGGTGGTTCAGACCGCGACCCCCAGCATGGACATTCAGGTCAGTTCCAATTTCGAGCGGCTGCTGTTCGCCGCCGGCGGTCGCGATGGCGTGGCGCTGGCCGCGCAGATGAAGGGCTTTGAAGCGAGCAAGTCGATGCGTCTCACCAATGCGCAGCGGGACGGGGCGGCGCAGCTGTTCACCTCGGGCCGGGTCGACAGCGACAGCATGACCATGGCGATCCGCTGGGCGTTCGATTCTGCAGGTCAGGTGATCGATCCGCACACCGCCGTCGGCCTGGCTGCGGCGCGCACGCTGGAGATCGATCCGTCCATCCCGGTGGTGACGCTCGCCACCGCGCATCCCGCGAAGTTCCGCGACGCGGTGGAGCGGGCGACTGGCCTGCGTCCGCCGCTGCCGGCGCGCATGGGCGACCTGTTCGCGCGTGAAGAGTCCTATGCGAAGCTGCCTGCGACCTTCGAGGCGATCACCGCCTATGTCGCGGAGCGCGCCACGCCGCGGGCATGACGCTCCACACGCTCATCGGTGAGCCCTGGGATGACTATGGCCTGATCGATTCGGGGCATGGCCGCAAGCTGGAGCGCTATGGCCGCTTTCGCTTCATCAGGCCCGAGCCGCAGGCGATGTGGGCGCCGGCCAGCGCCGACTGGCAGGCCGATGGCGAGTTCGTTCCCGGTTCCGACGAGGAAGGCGGCGGGCGCTGGTTCTATGAACGACCGGTGCCGGCCGAAGGCTGGCCGCTCAGCTGGAATGAGGTGACGTTCCAGGCGAGTTGCACGCCCTTCCGCCACCTTGGCTTCTTTCCCGACATGGCGCCGGTGTGGAACTGGATGCGCGAGCAGACCGCGGGCATGGATCAGCCGCAGGTGATGAACCTGTTCGGCTATACCGGCGTCGGCACGCTGGCGATGGCGGCGTCGGGCGCGCAGATGGTGCATGTCGATGCGTCCAAGAAATCGGTCGCCCAGGCCCGCGCCAATGCGGCGGCATCGGGGATGGAGGATCGTCCGATCCGCTGGATCGTGGATGACGCCGCCAAGTTCGTCGCCCGAGAGGTGCGGCGTGGGCGGCGCTATGACGGCATTTTGCTCGATCCGCCCAAATATGGGCGCGGACCCGATGGCGAAATCTGGCGGCTGGAAGAGGATCTGCCGGGCCTCATCGCCAATTGCCGCCAGTTGCTGGATGCCGACAGCCGCTTCCTATTCCTCACCGTCTATGCGGTACGCATGTCCGCGCTGGCGATCGGGGAACTGCTGCGCCAGGCCTTTGCCGACCTGCCCGGCACGGTGGAGGCCGGCGAACTGGTCGTGCGGGAGGAAGCGCGCGGGCTGGAACTGCCCACAGCGATATGGGCGCGCTGGCGGCGCTGAGGCAAGGACCGGGACCGGCCAATTTCAGCCGAAGTTCACACCGTATGCGCGCGTGTGCGCGAGCGCGCGTAGGCGTGAGGGGAGCGAGGTTCCGACATTTCAAAGACCGGGCTGAAATAGGCAGGTCGGAGGGATGTAGGACAGGGAAGAATGAGGTCTGTAGGATGTTTTTTGCGCCGGCTGTGGCCCGAAGGTTACAGTCGGCGGAACAGGGGCGGTTTCCGGCGACCTGTTGCCATTGAGCAATTCGTGCTCCTGCGAAGGCAGGAGCCCAGTTCAGACGGCGGGCCTGGGCTCCTGCCTTCGCAGGAGCACGTTACGCTTCGACCACAATCCTTGTCCGCTCTCCACCCATGCCCGCCTTCTTCCGCTGCGTCAGGCTTCGCTTCGCAGTAACGTAAGGCGCGCCTTGCCGATATCGCGCGTTGCATCGATAGCGAAGCCCTTCACCGCCACATCCTCGCGCCGGTCGGTTTCGATGCTGATCCAGGTCGCGGGGCCGGTCCAGCCGAGGCGCCCGAGCTTGTCGAGTGCGACCGCACCCGCGCCGCTATTATAGGGCGGGTCCATGAAGATCAGGTCCAGCGGCTTTTGCGCCGGCCCCAGGGACAGCACGCTGTTCTGGCGGATGTCGGGGCGCAGGCCGAGCTTGTCGCCATTGGCCCGGATCGCGTCGATCGCGGCACGATCCTGCTCCACGAAGATGCAGCTTGCCGCGCCGCGCGACAGCGCTTCGAAGCCGAGCGCGCCGGAGCCGGCGAAGAAATCGCCGACGGCGAGTCCCTCGAAGGACCCGATGCGGCTCAACAGCATCGAGAACAGGGTTTCGCGCGTGCGGTCTGCGGTGGGGCGGGTGGCGTCGCCCTTGGGCGCGACCAGCGGGCGGCCGCGCCACTGACCTGCGACGATCCTCATTTCGGCGCCTTCAGGCTCTTGCGGAAGAGGATGAGGTCATGCTGCCGTACTTCCTCGACCGCGCCCTGCGCCAGTTCGCCGAGGTGAAAGGGGCCGTAGCTGGTACGGATCAGGCGGCTCACCTGCAGCCCCAGATGCTCCAGCACGCGGCGGACTTCGCGGTTCTTGCCCTCGGTCAGGGTCATTTCGATCCACTGGTTGCGGCCGGTCCGCCGCTCCAGATTGGCTTCGATCTGGCCGTAGCGGACGCCGTCAATCTCTATGCCCTCGAACAGATCCTCCAGCTGCGCCTGGCTGACTTCGCCGAAGGCACGCGCGCGATAGGTGCGCGGCACGCCGGTCGCGGGCAGCTCCATCTGGCGCTTGAACTCGCCGTCGGTGGTGAGCAGCAGCAGGCCCTCCGTGGTCATGTCGAGCCGCCCGATCGGCATTAGGCGGGGCAGGTCTGCGGGCAGCCTGTCATAGATGGTCGGGCGGCCGCGCGGGTCGCGCTCGGTGGTGAGATAGCCCGACGGCTTGTGGAAAAGGAACAGGCGTGCCGGCGCGGGCGCGGCGACGGGCTTGCCGTCGACCGCGACGCCATGGAGCGACGCAAGCAGGGTCGCGGGGGTCGTCACCGCCTCACCATTCAGGGTGACGCGGCCTTCCTCGATCATCCGCTCGATCTCCCGGCGGGAGGCGACGCCCGCGCGGGCGAGCAGCTTGGCTATGCGCTGCGGCTCATTCGTGCCGCTGGCTACAGCTGCCGCACGGGCAGGGTGCGGATTGACCGGCTTGGCGGGCGCGGTCGGCTTTTTCCGGACGGGCGGCCGTGCCGGCCGAGAACCGGCACCAGGGGCGGCTGGGCGCTTGGGGCCGCCCGGTCCAGTCCGACGCGGCGGTCCAGATTTTTTCGGCGGTTCCAGGGGGCAGTTCCTTTTCATGGAGCCAGGGCCTTCCCATATCCGAAAGGCCATGAAAGTGACGAATGGTGCTACCCTTTCGCCAATGCGACGGGCGCCTCCGAAACCGGTTGGCTGCACGGCGTGTTGATCGGCTGCATGGCGTAAATGGGGCGGATCGGCAAATGTTTTTCGGGTTTGTCAAAGGGGAAGCGAAGGCAAGGCGTCAGTATAAGGCGATCCGCAGCGTGCTGATCGTCGAGGATGAGCCGCTGGTGGC
>DATFDS010000245.1:0-2724 GCA_035251955.1 Sphingobium sp.
CCGGGATGACGATAATGGAGCGAACCTCGATTCCGCCATATTGGAGCGCTCTGCGCTAAATCAGACCCACCCCACCGGGGGCGTGCGCCCTTCGAAATAGCGACGCGGATTAGCGGTCAGCAACGCGTCGACGGTGGCGTCCTCGATCCCGTTCGCCCTCAATGCCGGGGCGATGTTCCGCGTGAAGTGCATCGGCGGCACCACGGGCGGCACATCCTTGTGCGTGCGCAGGTTGAAGGTGCAGTCGTGTGAAACAATCACATGCTGCGCCGCGCCGCCCTTCAGCAGGACAGACAAATTCTCGACGCGATTCTCGTCGCTGTTGAACTGCGACAGGCCAAATCGGTCGAAGCCGATATAGGCCCCATGATCGCAGATTTCGGCATGATAGTGCCGGTCGTTCGACCCGCAACAATGGCCGATGATGATATTGTGCGCGGGGACGCCCAGCTCCTTCAGGAAACGAAGCTGGATGTCGCCGTCGACGCCCGCCGTGTGGGTCGTGATGGGGATGCCGGTCAGCCTTGACGCGGCGGCGGCCGCCCGCAGCGCGATGGTTTCGAAATGGGAAAAGGGCGCCTTGCCCGTGGCGACCTTGATGACCGCCGGTTTGCTCCCGGCATCGGTGAGGCCGCTCTCGATCTCGCGGACGTACATTTGCGTGATATGTTTCTCGGCATCCGGGTCGCGGGCGGCCATGATCCGCCAATAGGACCCGCCCATCATCTCGTCGTAAAGGCCGGTGGCGAACAGGATGTTGAAGCCTGTCCGCGCCGCCACCTCCCCCATCAGGTCTACGTCGCGGCCGAGATCGTTCGGGCAGGGATCGAGCAGGCTGCTGAAGCCGTGATCCTGCAATTCCTGGATCAAATCGACGCAGCGGGCCACCATGTCGCGCCTGTCGCGAGGTTCGGCCAGGCTGTCACCGTCCCAGCCGGGCAAGGCGATCAGCAGATGCTCATGCATCAGCGTCCTGCCCAGCCTGTCGATGTCGATCGGGCCAGCGACCGTGTTGATCCGGCCTGCCATCTCACCTCTCCTTCAAGGGCGCCCGCGCGTGAGCCGCAATCAGTTCACCCGCGCGCCTTGCGCCGATCGTCCGCCCAGTCATGGACTGTCCACAGGTCCTGATCTTCGCCGTGGCCGGTGTCACCGTCAATATTCCATTCGATCAGGCCATTGCTGTCGATGAAGGTGTGCCGGTTGATGATGATCCCGCTGAGGCGACGGCCGGTCGCGCGCAGCACGCGGCCGTCTTCATCGGTGGCTTCGATGAAGATTTCCTCGGCCCAGCCGTTGACCGGGCATCGTCTGGTCTTGCGGGTGCCGCTGACCAGATCGCAGGTCTTCCCGTCCCTGGTCAGGAAGCCATAGCTGATCGCCTCCTTCGTGCCGTCCGCGCTGGTGACGGCCAGAAAGGCATGATCGGGCGAGGCGATGCCGGTGACATAGGCGCTGGTCTTGGGCCGATGCTCAGGACGGGGCCCCCAGCTGCGGTCGCGCATGCCCAGGCAATCGATCGCGATCTCCTCGCCATGGAGGAGCATCCGCCCCTTCACGCGGCCGAACTGGTCGAAATGATTGAGGTTGCCGAACACCGATCCTTTGCTGCGCAGGGCGCGGGGCGGCATGACCGCATCGAACGTCAGCGCGATGTCGATGCGGTCGCCATCCTTGTAGCTGAGGTCATAGCCGGTCAGCGGCTTCGTGACCTTGATTCCGACGCCATTGGGCAGCACGCAGTCATTGAGGTCCATGCCCGCCCGCAGCCGCAGGGCCGTGTAATTAGCCGAATACAGCACTTCCCAGGGCAGATGGGCGCTGTCGTCCCAGACCCATGCGCCGCCCGCGACATTGCCGATATTGGGCCTGATATGGGTGTAGAGCCAGCCGCCCAGCCGCCGTTCCGGCACGCAGAAGGAGAACCAGGCGGTTTCCGTTTCCCACCAGCGATCGCTCATCTGATCGGTATGCAGGCGGTCATCCTTGGGACCGAAGGGCGATTCAGCGGTCATCTGTCTCTCAATCCGTCAAAGGGGGGAAATGGCGGGTCGCGAGCGCCCCCATGGTGTGCGACGCAAGCTGCGTTTCGAACGCGGCCGACATGCGAAGAAAGTCGAGCGCCCGGCCGACATCGACCGAACGCGCGCGGATCGACGCGGCCAGCGCGGAACGACCCGCGTCAATCGACTGCGGCGCCTCGCCCAGCAGTTCCGCCAGAGCAGCGATCTCCCGCCGCTCGATCTCGTCGCCCACATTGTAGAGTTGCCGCATGAACTTGATCGCCTTGGCCGCATCCTTGGCCTTGAGGATGGCGGCCTTGTCGGTGCATCCGGGCAGGATGACGGCGCGGATGTCGTCCAGCACCTGCGCGAACATCCTGTCATATTCGCGCGGAGGCGTATCGACAGGCGGGACGGGCGTGCTGCCATGACTTTCAGCCGCGTCGATCGCCTCCATCAGCAAGCGCCGGTTGAGCGCGCGCGAGATGACCGAGGCACCCGCCTGCCCGCTCGCATTGCAATGGCGGATGATGCAGATGCGCCAGGACACGAAGGCACGGTGATAGCGGACGCGATCGAGATCGACCGGCTCACCGCTCGCACTCTCATATTCGCGCACGCAGGCGGGGAAGTCGGGCACCGGCTCCAGCACGGACCGCAGCGAAAACCAGGCCAGATCCTCCATCGGATCGCCCAGATGGGACAATTCCCAGTCGATGAG
>DATFDS010000246.1:0-92645 GCA_035251955.1 Sphingobium sp.
TTCCCCCTCCCCGCGCCGCCTGCGTCCGGGGCGCCCGGCCGCACAAATCATACCCGCTGGACTTGCGGAGATCGACGGTTTACGTAACCAACATATTGTCGGTTTTTAACGCCAACGGCACGATAATCGAGAAGATGGATGAGGATGGGGAATGCCTGCCCGCGCGCGCCGTGCGCCCATTATCGGTGGCTCGGTCGCGCCGGGCGGCGGGCTGCTCTTCATCGGCGCGTCGGGCGGGCATCACCTGCCCGGCGCGACCACGGGCGATATTCATTGCAAGAAGAATGGGAGTTGTTGCAATGGCGGGTGGACTACGCCTGAAACTCTGCTGGGCGATGGCGGCGCTGTGGCTCGTCCTCACCTTGTGGACCGCCGCGGCCGGACCGCAGACTTCTGCGGCGTCGGTGGCCGTGCTGCCCAGCCTGCTGTTCATGGGGTTGATCCTGATCCACGGATCGCTTTCCTATGGATGGAAGGGTATCGGCCTTTATTTCGCGATCGGCGTCCTGGCGGGCTTCGTCCTGGAAGCGAGCAGCATCGCAACCGGATTTCCCTTCGGCCTCTACAAGCATAATGTGCCGGGCCCACGCCTGCTCGACGTGCCGATCCCGACGATCCTTGCCTATGCCGTTCTGGGAGCGCCCTCCTGGATGCTGGCGCGTCTCATCGTCCGGCGCGACCCCAGCCGTTCGCAGGGCAGTGACATCTGGACCACCCCGATCATCGGCGCCTTCATCATGACCGGCATGGATTTCGCCTTCGACCCGATCGGCCACACGGTGCGGCATCAATGGACGTTCGCCCATCCCAGCGGCCAGTTCGGCGTGCCGCTCAGCAATTTCCTCGGCTGGCTGCTGATCGGCTGGATCATCTTCCAGCTTTTCGCTCTGGTCGAACGGCGGTTCACGGCGACGGCTGCGGTGCGGAACGGCGGATATTGGCTGCTGCCCTGCATCCTGTGGCTGGGCAGCGCGATCCAGTTCCCCTTCCTGTTCGCGCAGGCGCCAGCGGGAATCACGCGCGTCGGCGACCGCGCCTTCGTCATCGCCGATGTCTATGAAGCAGGGCTGATCGCCGCGATCATGACGGTAATCTTCACGGGCCTGCTGGGACTCATGCGACTTGTTTCCGATCCGCCACGCAGTTGGCCGTCGCCATAAGAAAATCAGGAGAAGAAGCAGATGAAAGCAGCGATATTGACCGAGGTGGGCGCTCCGCTGGAAGTGGCCGAAGTAGAGCTCGATGGACCGCGCGCCGGAGAGATACGCGTGCGGATGGCGGCCAGCGGCCTGTGCCTGTCCGACTGGCATGTGATGTCGGGATCGCTGCCCGCCGCCGTGCCGATCATCATGGGCCATGAGGCGGCCGGCTATGTCGAGGCGGTGGGTGACGATGTGCCGGGGATCGCGGTCGGCGACTTCGTCGTCACCTCCTATGCCTCCTATTGCGGCGAGTGCCCGGACTGCCAGACGGGCTATAACAACCGTTGCGAGGTGCGACCGCGCGCGCCGGTCCGGGCGGCCGGATCGCGCATCACCTGGAAGGGCAAGCCCGTCATCCAGGCCGCCGATATCGGCGGCTTCGCCGAGGAGATGGTGGTCCATCACCATTCGGCGGTGAAGATCGCGCCAGGCGTGCCCGCCGAAGCCGCGGCGCTGCTGGGCTGCGGCGTGCTGACGGGCGTGGGTGCGGCGGTCAACGGCGCGAAGGTGCGCCCCGGATCGACGGTCGCCGTCATCGGCTGCGGCGGTGTCGGTCTCAACATCATCCAGGGCGCGCGGATTTCCGGCGCCGATCGGATCATCGCTATCGACAATAATCCGGAAAAGCTCACCCTCGCGCGCCAGTTCGGCGCGACCGACGGTGTGCTGTCCGGCACCGACACCGCCGTGGAGATCCGCGACCTGACGAGCGGCGGTGTCGACTATGCGTTCGAAGCGGTCGGCCATCCCGCGCTGCTGCGCGCGGGCTTCGACATGCTGCGCAAACATGGCACGCTGATCGTCGTCGGCATGCCGAAAATGGGATCGGAAATGGCCTTTCCGGTGCTCGACATGATGTACAGGAATATCCGGATCATCACATCGGGCATGGGCGACATTCCCTTCCAGCTGTTCGTGCCGCAGCTTGCGCGCTGGTATCTCGACGGGCGGTTGAAGCTCGACGAACTGGTGTCGCGCCGCATCGGCCTGGGCGAAATCGACGAGGCCTACAGGAGCAGTGCCGCTGGTGCCGTGGCCAGGAACGTCATCACTTTCTGAACGGAGAATGGCCGCAAAAGCAAGTTCGACATCAGGAAGCTCAAGACACACTGGTCGTGATCGCGCCGGCGATGAACACGCCCTTGGTCATGAAAGGACTGGAACAGGGCAATATCCAGTTCGACATCATCTACGAATGCAGCGATGTTGCCGGGCAGGCGCTCGCCAAACTGGGGCATGCGCCGGTTCTCTCCTTTCCCTCGTCCGCTGCGGATATGGACCCTGACGCTCTCGTCCGGGATCGGCACGAGCTGCTGTTGCAGATTTGCGAAGTCGGCAAGCGCCATCTGCCCACCGGCGGCGCGAAGCCGGGCGGTCCAGGCGCGGTCGTTCCCTGATCCGGGCGGAGCGCGAGCCTATCATGCGGGCGCGACAGCGGCAAACCGCCCGCGACGGTCAGGCGGCGACGACCATAGCTGAAAGCCGGCGGGCGATGATCGCCTCGGCATCCGCGACGATCCGCCGGACCAGGGCGTCGCAGCTCGGCACGTCATGGATCAGCCCCTGGACCTGCCCTGCCCAGACGAGACCGGCGTCAATGTCGCCGGTCTCCAGCGCCACCCGGCCCTTGGCGCCCGCCACCAGCGGGCGGATATCCTCGAACACCGCTTCAGGCCGCGCCGAAATCTCGATGACCTGATCGGACACGCTGTTCTTGGCGACGCGGCCGGTATTCTTGAAGCGCCGGAAGATGAGGTTGGTGGCGCGCTCGTCATTGGCGACGAGCAACTGCTTGATATTGTCGTGGATCGGCGCTTCGGCCGTGGCGCAGAAGCGCGTGCCCATATTGATGCCGTCGGCGCCGAGCGCCAGCGCGGCCGCGAGGCCCCGGCCGTCGCCGAAACCGCCCGAGGCGATCATCGGGATGCTGAGCTTGTCGGCCGCCGCCGGGATCAGGATCAGGCCGGGAATGTCATCTTCGCCCGGATGGCCGGCACATTCGAAGCCATCGATCGATATGGCGTCGACCCCCATCCGCTCCGCCGACAGCGCGTGGCGGACGGCGGTGCATTTGTGGATCACCGTGATCCCATGCGCCTTGAAATCATCGACATGTTCCTGCGGCTTGTGGCCGGCGGTCTCGACGATCTTCACCCCGCTCTCGATGATCGCGCGGCGATATTCGGCATAGGGCGGCGGACTGACCGAAGGGAGGATGGTGAGGTTCACGCCGAAAGGCCTATCGGTCATCGACCGGCAGCGATCGATCTCCGCGCGCAGCGCATCGGGCGTCGGCTGGGTGAGCGCGGTCAGGATGCCAAGGCCGCCGGCGTTGGACACGGCGGCAGCCAGCTCGGCCCGGCCGACCCACATCATCCCGCCCTGCACGATCGGATGCTCGATGCCGACCAGTTCCGTAAAGCGCGTCTTCAAAGCCATGGCGTCCCCTCCCCGATTTTCAGAGCGCCTCGATGATGGTGACGTTGGCGATGCCGCCGCCCTCGCACATCGTCTGCAATCCCCAGCGCTTGCCGCGCGCGCGCAGCGCGTGGATCAGCGTCGCCATCAATTTCGTGCCCGACGCGCCCAGCGGATGGCCGAGCGCGATCGCGCCGCCATGGACGTTAAGCTTGTCCGGATCGGCATCCAGCGCCTTGGTCCAGGCCATCGGGATCGAGGCGAAGGCCTCATTCACCTCATAGAGGTCGATGTCGTCGAGCCGCATGCCTGCCCGTTGCAACGCCTTGCGCGTCGCCGGTATCGGCTCCTCCAGCATGATGACAGGGTCGCCGGCGGTGACGGTCAGATTGGCGACGCGCGCGATCGGGGTCAGGCCGAACCGCTTGACCGCCGCCGCGCTCGCCACCAGCAGTCCCGACGCGCCATCGGTCATCTGGCTGGCATTGGCGGCGGTGATGGTGCCGCCTTCCTCCAGCGTCTTGACGTCGGCCATCGCCGCCATCGTGCCGCCGCGCCGCACGCCGTCGTCAGTGTCGAACAGGCCGTTTGGGGTATCGACCGGCACGATTTCGCCCTTGAAGGCGCCTGAATCGATCGCCGCCGCCGCCTTGGCGTGGCTGCCGAGCGCATAGGCGTCCATCGCCTCGCGGGTGAAGCCATATTTATTCGCGATCATCTGCGCGCCATGGAACTGGCTGAAGGCGGCGACCCCGTAGCGGTTCTGGATGCTCTTGGACCAGGGGCCGATGCCAAGGCCGGCGGCGGCATGCAGTTGATAGTTGGAGCCCATCGGCACGCGGGTCATGCTCTCCACGCCCGCCGCGATCACCAGGTCCTGCGTGCCCGACATCACCGCCTGCGCGGCGAAGTGGAGCGCCTGCTGCGACGATCCGCACTGCCGGTCGATGGTGACGGCCGGCACGCTGTCGGGCAGCTTCGAGGCGAGGACGAGGTTGCGGCCAAGTGCGAAGGCCTGCTCGCCCGCCTGGCTGACGCAACCGACGATGACGTCGTCGATCGCCGCAGGGTCGACGCCAGAGCGGTCGATGAGCGCGTTGAGCACGGTCGCGCCCAGATCGGCGGGATGCACGTCGACCAGGCCGCCCTTGCGGGCACGGCCACCGGCTGTGCGGACGGCTTCGACGATATAGGCTTCTGCCATGTTCAATCTCCTCTGAAATTGGGCGGGCGCTTTTCGAAGAAGGCCGCGAGTCCTTCCCGCGCCTCCACGCCGGCCGCCATTGTCATCGACCGTAATTCCCGGTCGAGTTGCGTTTCGAACCCGGTCTCGAAACTTTCGCGCAGCAAGGCGCGGGCCGCTCCGAATGCCGCGACCGGTGCGGCGGCGAGCTTCGCCGCGACCGCTTCGCCTTCACCTGCCAGATCAGCATCCTCGACCGACCGGGTGACGAGCCCGCTCGCTTCGGCCTCGGCCGCCGACAGGCGCCGGTTGGTCAGGATCATTTCCTGCGCCTTGCGCAGCCCGACCAGGCGCGGCAGCAGCCAGGACAGGCCTCCATCCGCCGTCAGACCGATCGCGCCATAGGCGGCGGCGTAATGGGCGGACCGGGCCGACAGAACGACGTCGCCCAGCACCGCGAGGCTGAGACCCGCGCCCGCTGCCGGGCCGTTCACCAGCACCAACAGCGGCTTGGGCATCGCCGCCAAACGCTGGACCGCCGCATGGAAGATGCCGATCAGTTCGGCCAACGCGGCGGACAGCCCGTCTCCTGCCTTTTTCATCGCGCCGACATCGCCGCCCGCGCAGAACAGTCGGCCGTTGCCGGTGAGGACGACGGCGCGGACCGACGCATCGACCTCGCACATCAGCGCCGCCTCGAACAATGCGCGCGCCATCGGCACGTCGATAGCGTTGCCGACCTCCGGACGGTCGAGCGTGATCCGCCCGATGCCGTCCGCGATCGCAAAGGCGATGCCGTCGCGGGTGAAGCTCATCGCGGCGCCATGCGGATAGCGCCGTCCAGCCGGATCACCTCGCCATTCAGCATGGGGTTGCGGATGATGGAATCGACCAGCTGGGCATATTCCTGCGGCTTGCCGAGGCGGCTGGGATGCGGCACCTGCGCGCCGAGCGCATCCTGCACTTGCTGCGGAAAGGCTTCGAGCATCGGCGTCAGGAAGATGCCGGGCGCGATGGTCATGACGCGGATCTTGTGGCTCGCCAGGTCCCGAGCGATCGGCAGCGTCATGCCGACCACGCCGCCTTTGGACGCGCCATAGGCGGCCTGGCCGATCTGCCCATCATAGGCGGCGACCGATGCGGTGTTGACGATGACGCCGCGCTCGCCCTCGATCTCTTCCGCCGCTGCCGCGCGGGCCGCGAACTTCGAGATCATGTTGAAGGTGCCGATCAGGTTCACCGACACCGTCTTGGCGAAAATGTCCAGAGGATGCGGCGCATTCTCCTTGCCCACGGTCTTCACCGCCGGCGCGACGCCCGCGCAGTTGACGAGGATCCGCGCGACGCCATGCGCCGCTTCCGCCGTGTCGAGGCCGGCGGTCACGCTGGCATCGTCGGCGACGTTGACGCTGACATAGACGCCGCCAATCGCGTCGGCTGCCGCCTTGCCGGCTTCCTCATTGAGGTCGAAGATCGCGACCTTCGCGCCCTGCGCCGCCAGCCATGTCGCCGTCGCCTTACCGAGGCCCGATGCGCCCCCGGTCACGACAGCTGCCAAACCGTTGATATCCATATTCTCTTTCCCTTTTCCTTTCGCGTCAGGCCAGTTCGATCGCCATGGCGGTCGCTTCCCCACCGCCGATGCAGAGCGACGCGACGCCGCGCTTGAGCCCGCGATTTTGCAGGGCGCCGATCAGCGTGGCGAGGATGCGCGCGCCGCTCGCCCCGATCGGGTGGCCGAGCGCTGTCGCGCCGCCATTGACGTTGAGCTTGTCCGCCGGAATGCCGAGTTCCCTGGCCGCGATCATGGCGACCACGGCGAATGCCTCGTTGACTTCGAACAGATCGACATCCTCGGCCGACCAGCCCGCCTTTTCCAGCGCCTTGCGCATTGCGGGCACCGGCGCGGTGGTGAACAGCGCCGGTTCATGCGCATGGGCGGCGGTGGAAACGACGGTCGCGACGATCGGCAGCCCCAGCCTTTCCGCGACGCTTCTGCGCGTCAGCACCAGGGCGGCCGCGCCGTCAGAGATGGAAGAGGCGTTGGCGGCGGTGATGGTGCCGTCCTTGGCGAAGGCGGGCTTGAGGCCGGGGATCTTCTCGGGCCTGGCCTTGCCCGGCTGCTCGTCCGTGTCGACCACCACCTCGCCGCCCCGCCCCGAAACCGTCACCGGCGTGATTTCACGCGCAAAGGCGCCCGATTGGATCGCGGCATTGGCGCGGCTCAGCGAGCGGATCGCATATTCATCCTGCTCGTCGCGGGTGAACTGATAGTCGCGCACCGAATCTTCGGCGAAGGCGCCCATCGGCTTGCCGGGCGTATAGGCGTCCTCCAGCCCGTCCATCATCATCGTGTCGATGATGCGATCATGACCGATGCGCGCGCCGGCGCGATGCTTGGGGAGCGCATAGGGCGCGTTGGTCATCGACTCCATGCCACCGGCGACGATGATATCGGCAGTGCCGGCAGCCAGAGCCTCCGCCGCCATGATCGCCGCCTGCATGCCCGATCCGCACATCTTGTTGACTGTGGTCGCCTCGACCGAGCGGGGCAGCCCAGCACCCAGCGCCGCCTGCCGCGCCGGCGCCTGACCGAGACCGGCGGGAAGCACGCAGCCCATATAGATGCGGTCGATCGCGTCGGGTGAAACCCCTGCCCGCTCGACCGCGGCCTTGACCGCCGCGGCGCCCAGATCGGTCGCCTTCAGCGCTGATAGCGCGCCCTGAAACCCGCCCATCGGGGTGCGGGCATAGCCTGCGATGACCACCGGATCCTGCTGCATAGCCACTTCTCCTTCGATCGTGCGCCGCTCGCGCCCCAGACGTGGGAGGGTGCGTGCGATTGAGACTTGCTTACTCACCGGTATAGTGTTTATCAATGAGTTTCTTCATACGGCTCGTCGGAGCGCTTCTTGTCCAGTCCCGCCCCTCTCCCCTCCCCTTTCCGATCGCGCGAGGACCGTTCGCGCGAACGCGAGGCAAAGCGCGAGGCCGTGCTGCTGACGGCGGTGCGGCTGTTCAACGAGCGCGGCTTTCACGCCAGCTCCCTCGATGACGTCGCGGCGGCGCTGGGGGTCAGCAAGCCCACCATCTATCATTATCTGGGCAATAAGGAGCAGGTGCTGATCGAATGCGTGACGCGCGGGCTTGAGGCGCTGCTGGAGGCGGCCGACGTCAGCGGGCAGGAGCCGGGCAACGGTCTCCACAGGCTGCGCCGCTTCCTGCGTCGCTATGCCGAGATCATCATGGACGATTTCGGCCGCTGCGTCATACGCGTCGGGGATGAGAGCCTCTCCCCGCAGGGCGCTGCGCAATTCCGCGCGCGCAAGAAGGATATCGACCTGGCGATGCGCCGCATGATCGAGGCGGCGATCGCCGACGGGTCGATGCGGCCGGTCGATGTGCGGTTGACCGCATTCACCCTGGCAGGCGCGCTCAACTGGCCCGCGCGATGGCAGTCGGCCTCAGGTCCGCAGCAGCCAGGCGAGATAGCGCGCGACATGGTGGACCTCTTGATAGACGGGCTGGGGCCAGCGGCATAGGCCGGGGCGACGCCGTTTCTGGCGGGGATATTGCGTGCCGCCCGTGAGTCAGGCACCCGGCTGCCCGACCTCAAACTCTTCAGCTGCGGCGGCGCGTCGGTGCCGCCTTCGCTGATCCGCTCCGCCGCCGACTATTTCGAAAAAGCTGTGGTGACGCGGGCCTAGAGCGGGATGGCGTTAGATGGATTCAAGTTGCCTCCGCTCGAAACGAACGGATCAAGGTAAAGTCATCCTACTCTACCCTATTCCGCCGCGTCGCGCACGAATTGCGGGATGATCGATCCGTCGGCGCGGGTCTCGAAGACCACATGGACGGCGTCGCCCACCGCCGGCAGTGCATGGCCGTCGACCGCGTTGCTCATCATCAGCGGGCCTTCCTCCAGCGCGATCAGCAGCACGTCATAGGGCGGCGGCCGGTCGGGCCAATATTGCCGGTGAAAGGTGATCGAGGATTCGACCGTGCCACGACCGCTGGCCTCGCTCCAATGCTGGTCGAGCGACAGGCATTGGGGGCAGGCGGCCATGGGCGGAAAGCGCCGATTGCCGCACCGGTCGCATTGTTGCAGCAGCAGCTTGCCCTGGCGCGCGCCTTCCCAGAATGGGTCGAGCAGCGGATTCTTTGCCGATGCGTAGGACATGGGCCTACAGATCCTCCGCCGTATAGATGATGGAACGGGTGCAGGGCGTGCCCTGCGCATAGTGCACGATCTTGCAGTCCGGCACCTGCCGAGCCCCCGCTTCTCCGCGCACCTGACGCACCGCCTCGACGTTGAGCGCCCAGCCCTGCAGATAGGCATTGGACATATGCCCGCCATCGGTGTTGACCGGCAGGCGCCCACCGAGCGCGATACCGCCATTTTCGACGAAGGCGCCGCTCTCGCCGCGCCCGCAATAGCCCAGACCTTCCAGCGCGAAGAGGACGGCCGGGCTGAAATTATCATAGACCATGAGCGCGTCGACATCCTCTCGCGCAATGCCGGCGGTGCGGTAGGACTCCTCGCCCGCGATGCGCAGAGGGTCGTAGAAACAGTCGCGATCATAGGCCAGAATCGAGGAGGTGGCGAGGCCGTCATAGCCGCCATGACCGGCGATCAGCACCGGCGGCTTGGCAAGGTCGCGCGCCCGCTCGCGTGACGACAGGATGATGCAGACCGCGCCGTCGTTGATCAGGCAATAGTCGAACAATCGCAGCGGCATGACGATCGGCCGCGATGCCTCATGATCGTCGAGCGTGATCGGCATTTTCATGACCGCATCGGGATTAAGGCAGGCATGGCTGCGGAGGGCGACCGCAACCTCGCCCAATTGCCGCGTGGTCGTGCCATATTTCGCCATATGCTGGCGGAACATCAGCGCATAGGCGGCACCCGGCGAGGTATAGTTCCATGCGTCCCAGAGCGAGGGGATCTCATCCCCGCCATAATTCATCCGTCGCGACCGGCCGATATTGGCATAGAGCAGCGCGATCACATTCGCCTGCCCCGTCGCGATCGCGCTGGCGGCCATCAATATGCCCATGCCCGACATGCGGCCATGTGCGGGAAACTGCATCGTCCAGCGCGGGTTGAGGCCCAGCGTCTCGCCCATCACCGTATAATCGGGGATGCGGCAGATGCCGAGGCCGTCGACATCCTCCTTCCGCAGGCCGCAATCGGCGAGCGCCCTGGCGAACGCCTCGGTCGCGAGCGCATATTCGTCCCGGTCCGGGAAATTGCCATAGGCGGTATGGCCGACACCGGCGATCGCGACCTTGTTCCTCATCAGGCTAGTCGGCGTAGCGCGCCGGGACAGGGAATTTGAACAGCCGCGCGGCGTTCAACCCCAGGATCTTCGCGCGCGTCTCTTCCTTCAGATGCCCCATCTCCCGCTCGATCGCCGCCGCCGAATGGGGGAAGGTGCCCTCATGATGCGGATAATCGTTCGCCCAGCAGAAATTGTTGGTGAGGTTATAGGGTTCGACCAGCAGCATGCCCGAACGATCCTCCTCGAAGGTCGCCGCGCCATGCTCGCGGAAATAGTCGCTCGGCAGGCCGTGGTTGAGCTTGGGGCGCACCCACATATGATGCTTCCTGCAGGTCTCGTCCATGAGGTCGAGCAGCGCGGGAATCCAGCCCACGCCCGCCTCCACCGAGACGAAGCGCAGTTTGGGATAGCGGTCCAGAATGCCCGATGTACAGAGCGCCGCAATCGGATCGACGACCATCTGGTGCGAATAAGCGCGGTTGATGATCGCACCGCCCGGCCCGCGCGCGGCGCGCGGATCGCCCGCGGTCGCGACGTGGAACGTCATGGTGACGTCCGTGTCCTGGATCACGGCCCAGAGCGGATCGAAATCCTTGTGATTATATTTGCGTTCCTTGTCGCCTGGCACCGGCGCGGCGGGGATGGTGATGACGTCGAAGCCGAGCTTCGCGGCATGCTCTATCTCCTTGACGGCCAGTGCGACATCGCCGGTCGCGACGGCGGCCGCCATCTTCATCCGGTGGATGTGCGGCCGGGTGATCTCGGCCGCCCATTCATTATAGATGCGGAACTGCGCCTGCGCGAAGGCCGCGTCCGGCGTCCAGAATGCGCCGATCGCCGGGCCGTTGGGGAAGATCAGTTCGGCATCGACGCCGTCCTTGTCGAGGTCGGCCAGGCGCCGTGCGACGTCGGTTTCCGGATCATCGCCGATATTGTCGGCATGGGCGCGATAGGCGTCCTCGCCTTCCAGATTATCGGGGATGATGCGGCTCGGCCTTGCGCCTTCGATATGCAGGATGCGGCCGCCGTCGAGCGTCGCTTCCATGCGCGGCAGACGGTCGCGATATTCCGGCGCGATCCTGCTGGCGAACAGCGTGCGCGGCGGCGTGATATGGGTATCGGACGACACCATGAAATATTTGCGCGCGGCATCGGGGCGTGCGGAACGCGGCCAGCCGTCATCGCCCGGCGTTTCGGTGCGCCAGGCGTTGGGCGCGTTCACGGTAGCTTCTGGCACAGACATGGGGTCGGTTCTCCTGAACCGGTGATAATCGATTCCAACCGCGGATTTAATCCGACCGGCTTTGCCGCGCGCTCATATTACAAGTGTCATGTCGGCGTGGCAGGGAGGTTCAGGTGCCGAATTCGAACAACAGGCCGCGGTTCGCCTTTTCGGGCACGAGGATGCGGTCGGGCGTCGATCCGGGCAGCACGTCAACGCCGCGTCCCTTGAAATAGGCGCGCGCGACATCCAGGTCGGCGACGCTGAACAGGGTGGAACGGATGCCCGGGCCGGCGCGCTTCAGATAGTCCTCCAACTCGCCTGCGCCGAGCGGAGCGAGCAACTCGATCACCGTATCGCTGACCTGAAGCCCGATAGCGCGCGCGTTGAGCGCGGGACGCGTTTCGTCATAGACCGTCTCGGTCGCGAAGAAGCCACGCAGGAAGGCAAGTCCCGCATCGATGTCCGCGACGACGATTGAATAGCCCTTGAGCCCCGTCATCCCGAGCGCATGATTCTTCGTCCAGTGGTCGACGGGCAGGATCGGCCGGCCGAGCAGAGGCCATTCCTTCTCATGGAAGCCAAGGCTGTAAAATTCGAAGGAGACGCCGAGCGTGTCGTCGGGATGGGTGTGGAGGGCAACGCCAATGTCACGGATGATACGGATATTCTGATCGGCAATGACCTGGCGAACGACGTCCATGTCCGCCTGATATTCGACGCCCAGGTGGAAGGGGCCGTAGCGGGCGCTCAGCAGATAGGCTTCGGGCACGAACAGTTCGATGATGCCCCCGCCCATCGCCACCAGGCAGGCGTGGAAGGCGGGAGATGGCAGGTCGACCACGAACTCGGCGTCAAAGAGGTTCTTGAAGTGCTGAACGCTCTCGTCGAAATCCTCCATGACGATGTTCATGTGGTTCACCCGAACCGGCGCAATACTATCCGCCATCTTCATGCCTTCCTGTCGACTGATCAATGCAGATGCTTTTTGAAGAAGCCTGCGATTACTTTGTAGGCCTGCCGCGACTCCGGCAGATTTTCGCCGTAAATATAGCAATGACCCAGCGCCTCCCCGACGATCAATGTGGATTCGACGCCCGCATTCAGCAAAGCCGTATTGGTAACGATTGCCGGGCTCATGTCCATCGCGCGGCTGCCGGTGATGATGAGCGCGGGCGGGAATTTCGCGATGACGTCGGGGTGCAGCGCCGGCGATATCGTGGCGCCCTGCATGTCGGCGTCGCTGAAATAGCCAAAGGTCAGCGCGTTGAAAGCGCCGTCATCCTTACCGGGCGTGGGGGGCGGGAAGTTCCCGTCGACATAGCCCGCGACATAAGCGGAATCGCCCTTGCGGAACGGGACGGCGCCGGCGCCGAAGATGCCGATCGCGGCAGGCTGCGGCACGTTGTTCTGCGCCAGCCAGGATGCCATCTGCGCGGTCAGCGCGCCGCCGGCCGAGCAGCCATAAATGCCGATCTGCTGCGGACGGTAGCTTTTCAGCAGCTCGCGGTAGACCGATACTATGTCCATCAGGCCGGCAGGATGTTTGAATTCCGGTGCCATGCGATAGTCGATGCTGATGACCTTGTAGCCGCCGACCGACGCAACCGGGATCGATTCCAGCTTGGAACAGGAATCGAAGCACATGGAAAAGGCGCCGCCATGCAGGTTGATGAGCACCTTATGGGGATCGACCGACCTGCCGCGCGGGGTGAAGATGCGGGTCGGCACGCCCGCGATCTTCTGCTCCGTGATATCCACCGGATAGCGGGCGGTCATCATCCCGACCATCGGGGCGAGCGCGACATCGATCTGCTGGCGTGCGGTCGCGATGTCGCGCGGGAAATTGGCCGCCGTCTGCTTGAGCGCAGCCGCCGCGCGCAGACCGTCGCCGGCCTCCCTGCTGGCAAGGTCCGATGGCGGCAGTTCGAAGGCCGGGACCTGAACGGTGCCGTCGGGCTTGATGACGGGCCGGGCTGGTCCGGCCGGCGGCTGCGCCAGCGCTGCGGTGGCAAGCGCGAGACCCGCGACGCCAAGAATGATCCTTCTGCGCATCATACCCTCTCCTCCCTCTTTTGCTCGGCCATAGCCCCATATCTTGCCCTTACCGGCACCCCACCGCTTGGCAGGGGACCGGCTATTTTCAGCGGATGACGCCGCCCTCGCGCCAGGCCGCGATCTGCTCGGCGCTGAAACCCGCACGGGTCAGCACTTCTTGCGTATGCTCGCCCTGACCCGGGCCGCACCGCGTCACACGGCCCGGCGTTTCCGACAATTTGATCGGCACGCCAACCAGCCGCATCTCCTCGGGAATGCCGGGAACGGCGACCGGCACCAGCATGTCGCGCGCGGCGAAATGCGGGTCCTGTGAAATCTCGACCATGGTGTAGACCGGGCCATAGGGGATCCTGCCGCCCAGCTTTTCGGTCAGTTCGGCGCGGGTGTAGCGGACGGTCAGATCGGCGACGATCAGGTCCAGTTCCCTCCCCACCACCGCGCGCGCCCTCTGCGATCCATAGGCCGGCATGTCCGGCAGCTCGGGCGCGCCCAGTTCCTCGCAAAAGGTACGGAAGAAGGCCTGCGACACGCAGGCGATGGCGATATGCCCGTCCTTGGCCGGATAGATGCCGAAAGGCGACATCAGCGGATGGAAATTACCCTCGGGCCTGGCGACGACTTTACCGAAGAACCACTGGTTCGATATCCGTTCCGTGGTGGCGAGCACCGCGTCGACCATCGACACGTCGACAAACTGCCCCTTGCCCGTCTCCCGCGCCTTGAGCACGGCGGCAAGAACGCCGATGGTGAGGTAGAGCGCCGGGATGATGTCGCCGACGCCAGGGCCGATCTTGGTCGGTTCGTCGGCGCCCGGTCCGGTAATGCCCACGATGCCGCCCATCGCCTGGGCCACCACGTCGAAGGCAGGCCAGTCCGAATAAGGGCTTTCACCACTCCGCGGGTCGCCGAAGCCGCGCACCGCGGCATAGACCAGACGCGGATTGCGCTCACGCAGCACCTCATAGGCCAGCCCCAGCCGGTCCATGACGCCGCTGCGGTAATTTTCGACGATCACGTCGAACTGTGGGATCATCTCCAGAACCATGTCGCGGCCTTCGGGCTTCTTGAGGTCCACGACGATGCTGCGTTTGTTGCGGTTGATGCTGTGGAAATAGCCCGAGTTGAGATGCCGGGTGTCGGCCGCATGAAAGGGGCCGGTGGTCCGGCTGAGATCGCCGCTGACCGGCGGTTCGATCTTCACCACGTCCGCACCGTGATCGCCGAGCATCTGCGTGCAATAGGGGCCGGCCAGCGCCTGCGTCAGGTCCAGTACGCGCAGTCCAGCCAGCGCGCCCCAGCCCTGCCTCTTGTCCGCGCCTTCGGGCGTCTCGATCAGCGTCTCCATGTCGTCCCCATGCCGCACTTTGCCCTTTCGTTCAAAATACATATGTGATTCCCGCTGATCCGTCTGCTATCGACTATGGGGACGCTCAGAATTGGTGCAGTGAACAGCAGGATGAGGATCGTCAAATCGGCTCGGCGGGCGCTGGACCTGCTCGAATATTTCGCCACCATCCGGCGTCCGGCTACGGTGTCCGACGTGGAGCGGGCGCTGGACATGCCGCAGTCGAGCGCGTCGGTTCTGTTGCGCAGCATGGTGGCGCTCGGCTATCTCGAACATCTGCGCGCCGACCGCAGTTTTCGCCCGACCCTGCGCGTGGCGAAGCTGGGCGACTGGATCGAACATGGCCTGCCCGGCCCGCTGACCGCCGAGCTCGAGGCGCTCCGAAACGAATTGCACGAAACCATCATCCTGGGGCGACAACATGGCGCGCAGGTCGAGTTCATCTACATTTTGATGGCGGACCGCGCGGTGCAGTTCTTCGCGCGTCGCAACTCGCTGCAACCCATGACGATGAGCGCTGTGGGACGCGCCTTGCTCGCGCAACTGCCGACAGCGACGGCACGGGGCATCATCCGCCGCAACAATGCCGACGCCCGCTCGCCCCGCGCGATAGTGGAGGAGGCAGCACTGATGAAAGCCCTCGAGACGAGCGTGCAGACGGGATTTGCCGAGACCGACCCGGCGTTCGGCGGCCCGCGCGACTTTCATGTCATAGCAATGCCGCTGCCGCGCACGACGGGCGAGCAACTGGCCATCGGCATCGCCGGACCGACCGAGCGGATGATGTCCCAGCAAGAGTCCATCAAACGGGCGTTGACCGATTGGGCTGCGCGCGGGAACCCCGTCCGCCCCTCGGCCTGAAACCGACGGACGAGCCCAGCTACGGCGCGCAGGGATTTCTGCTCCCACGCCGACAGCAGCCAATTGCGGGAATAAGCCCCCGGGGTCTCCCGGATTGCCGCTCCTATTACCACATCAACCCGCTGGCGAGCGGCACCTGTTATCAGCTGGCGGAACCCGTGACTTTCGGCGCGACGGCGGGCGTAAAATTTGGCGGCCGCCAACCGTCGATCGAAGATGTCGCATGGAACGGTGAACGATCGGAGAGGATCGTCCGCCGCTTCTTTCTTGTCGCTTCACATTCTGCAAGCGATGATTTTCTGTCGTCGGCCAAGCGCGGCACGTGAAGGATTTGTTCCTTTGCAGATGCATTCCACAGCAGGATCGTATAACCGCCTCTCGACTTCGTTCGAAGCGAACGGTAATTTGGATCACCTTCGCAGGACACATGTCCGGGTATGAAACAGGCCGCTCCCATGTCCCTGGTTAAGGGAGCTTCTGTCCCGGGGTCTGCAGCCTGCTTCCGGACCGTCGCAGTTTCGCCGGGCGGGGCGGCACTCCACAGCCCCGCTCGATCGGTCAGGCGATTTCGCCGATCACCGTACCGACCGGATATTCGGTCCCCGGCTCGCCGATGCGCTTGATCTGGCCGGAAGCGGGCGCGCCGATTTCCTGCGCGGCCTTGCCGGTTTCCAGCGTATAGATGGGATCGCCCTCGCTGACCTGCGCGCCATCGTCGACCAGCCATTCGGTCAGGGTGCCCTCGGTCATGGCCATTTCAAGCTGCGGGATCGTGATTTCGGTTGCCATTGTCTATCAGTCCTTGAACGCCATGACCTCGCGCACACGCGCCGCGATCGAATTGGGATTGGGCACCTGGCTTATCTCGATTTCCTGCGAGTAGGCAATAGGTGCATAGTCTGCGCCGAAGCGCGATGCGGGTGCCTTGAGCTTCGAGAAAAGCTGCTCGTTGATCGTCGACGCGATCTCCGAACCAAGGCCGCAAAATTCGGTCGCGGCATGCACAATCAGCGCTCGGCCAGTCTTCTTCACCGATTCCAGCACGCGATGATAGTCGATCGGCATCAGCGAGCGCAGATCGACCACCTCGACGCTGACGCCTTCGGCTTCCAGCGTCTTGGCGGCGGCCAGGCTCTGGTGCACCTGCCAGCCATAGGTGACAAGCGTGATGTCGGTGCCTGGCTTCACGACTTTCGCCACGCCGAGCGGAATGCGATAGTCGCCCTCGGGCAGCGGCCCCTTGAACGCGCGCAGCAGCGCGATCGATTCCATATGGACGCAAGGGTCCTCGTCAAAGATGCAGGAGAGCAGCAGGCCCTTTGCATCCAGCGGATTGCTGGGGTAGGCGACTTTGAGACCCGGCGTATGCAGCAGCCAGCTTTCCAGCGACTGCGAATGCTGCGCGCCGAAGCCGCCAATGCCGCCACCCACGATCATGCGGATGGTCATCGGTACATGGGTCGCCGCGCCCGACATGTAGCGCTGCTTGGCGGCATGGTTGACGATCTGGTCGAGGCAGACGGCGGCGAAGTCCGCGAACATGATCTCGCTGATCGGCTTCATGCCGACCAGCGCGGCGCCGGTGCCCGCGCCGATGATCGCCTGTTCGGCAATCGGGGTCGGACGAACGCGTCCGCTGCCGAACCGGGTCTGCAGGCCAACCGACGTCTTGAACACGCCGCCCGTCGGGTCGCCTACATCCTCACCCAGCAGGATGACTTCCGGGTCCGCTTCCATGGCTATGCGCGTTGCCTCGGTCACCGCTTCGGCCATCAGCACCGTCCGGGCGCCTTCGTCCGAAACCGTCACATCTTCGCGCACCGGATAGTGGCCACGCCGCGGGACGACGTCGCTGTCGCCATAGACGTCGACCAGCGTTTCCTCGCACGGCGTCGCCGGGCTCTCGAGCGCCGCATCGACGGCGGCGGCAACTTCTTCCTTCGCGGCGGCCTCGACTGCGCTCAGTTCCTCCTCGGTGGCGATGCCGGCGCTGATCAGCAACGCGCGAACCGCAACCATCGGCGCTGCCGCCTTGCCGGCCTCCAGCTCTTCCTTGGAAATATTGGGATTGTCGCCGATGCCGGCGTGCCGACCCAGACGCAGCGTCAGCGCCTCGACGAAGATCGGGCCCTCGCCACTGCGGACCGCCTCGATCACATCCTTCATGCCATTGTAGAAGGCGACGGGATCGTTGCCGTCGAGCTTCACGCCCTTGAAGCCATAGCCCTTGGCGCGGCCGGCGAAATCATCGCTGGCGGTATAGTCGGCGGGCTTGGTATATTCGCCGAGCTGGTTGTTCTGACAGAGGAAGATGATGGGCAATTTCCACACGCCCGCCATGTTCATCGCCTCGTGCACCGCGCCGATCGAGGTCGCACCGTCGCCGAAATTGACGATCGTCACGCGCTTTTCGCCACGCAGCTTGGCGGCGAGCGCGAGGCCGTTGGCGATCGGCGGACCGGAGCCGACGATGGCGGTGGTCAGCATCGAACCGGAACTGGGATCGGAGATGTGCGGCGCGCCGCCCTTACCCTTGTTTAGGCCGCCGATACGACCCAGCGCCTCGGCGAACAGGCCCTGCAGCGGTACACCCTTCGCCACCTGGTCGTGGATGCCGCGATAGGTGGTGACCATATAATCATTCTTGTCGGTCAGCTGGGCGATCGTGGCCGGGATCGCCTCCTGCCCGGTGCACGGCCAGTAGTTGAAACGCAGCTTGCCGCTGGACAGGCCGGTGCGGATGGCCTTGTCCACCGCCTCGATCCGCGCCATGCGAAAATAGATGTCCTTGAGGATCTGCGGGTCGAGGCCGAGATTGGTCCGATCCATCTGGTCAACGCTCACTCTTGATCCTCCCTCTGTCGCCGGCGCGGCGCTGAACAGGCGGGTCCCGTCCTGCGGACCACGCTTCAACGGCCGGCGGCCTGAAGCCACGCCACTGTTCCTAGAAAAGCCTATGATGCAGCGCCATGCGAATTGTCAAATCCAATTTGTAATTGCGTCGGACGGACGAGCCATGCCACAATTTCGGGATTGAGAGGCGCCTCGCGATCGGTGCGGCATAAGAGAAAAATGCGCGCTTGCCGACTGCGCCCGACAGATCGGCGGTCCGGCGGCGCGGGAGGGAAGATGACCGAGGAATATGATCACATCATAATGGGCACCGGCCGGTCGGCCTGCGGACATCGCTCGAAGGGCGTGGCGCGACAGGTATCACCTACGTGAAAAATGGCATAGCGATTTGCGGTGCGCGCGCTGACGCACGCGGAGTGAGATCAAGAATGCAGAATCATGCCATGCTGATCGGCCGCGAATGGGTCGGCCTAACTATCTCGAGAGGAATGTTATGAGCGAAGAACCCCATATTCTGATCAGCGAGGACGGCCCGATCCTGATCGCGACGTTCAACCGGCCCGACAAGCTCAACGCGATGAGCCGGGCGCTGTTGCAGGGGCTGAGCGACGCGGTCGACCATTTCCGCGATTCCGCCCACCTCAAGGTCATGCTGATCCGATCCAAGGGCCGCTATTTCTCTTCGGGCGCCGACTTGAGAGAGGGCGGCGGGCAGCAGCCGCCGGAGACGGCGACGGGCGTGCGCGAAATGCACCGCCGGCTGGCCATGCGCCGGATCTGGGATGAGATGGAGCTGATCGAAAAGCCCTTCATCGTCGCGCACCATGCCACTTGCGTCGGCGGCAGCCTGGAAATGTCGCTGTCCTGCGACTTCCGCCTCGCGGCGACCTCGGCGAATTATGCCTTTCCCGAAGCGAAGTTCGGCGCCCTGCCCGCGACCAACGGCGTCAGCCGCTTGACCCGCCTGGTCGGCCCGCATTGGGCGCGCCTCTTCATCATGGCGAACATGCTCGTGACTGCGCAGGAAGCACTCAACATGGGACTGGTGCACAAAGTCTATCCCGACGAGAGCTTCGAGGAGGAAGTCATGGCCTTCTGCCGCCATGTTGCGGAGCAGAATGCCGAAGTTATGGGCGCGTCGAAGATCGCAATCGAACTGGCCGCCGATCTCGGCGCGCAACAGGCGGCGGCAGTCGAGCGCATGGCCAATTCCAGCCTGATGCTGAACCCGTCCTATCGGGAGGTGTTGCGCCGCCACGTCGCGACCGTGGGCACGCCCAAGGGCTGACGACGGCCATTGTGGGAGGCGGAACATGTATGATCGCGAACTGAAGCAAGCCCAGGAAAAGATCGTCGAAGCGGGCAGGTCTCCCGACGATTTTCAATTCGACATGGCCTATCAGGAACCCGAACCTGACGGTGGCGGCATGTTCACGGTCATGTATGACGTGACCGTGACCTACCTACCCACCGGCAAGAGGTTCGGCGCCACCGGCGGCATCGGCTTCCGGTGGGTCGACGAATTTGCCTACGCGCTGGACACGGGACATTTCGACGGCTGACAAATCCGCCCTTTGTGGCTAAAATCCGAACAAACCGGCAATGCATCGGTTTTTCGGATGGTCGAGGCCAGGATGAACGAGATCAATCTTACCGGCTTCGGCGGTGTCCGGCTGTCGGCCGCCGCCCTGGGATCACCCGAGGATCCACCGGTTCTTCTCATCCCCAGCCTCACCCAGACCCGGGACATGTGGGAGGCGTGCGCAAAGGCGCTGGCGCAGGCGGGCCGCTACGCCATCACCATCGACCTGCGAGGGCGCGGCAACAGCGACCCCTCACCGGACGGCCGCTATGCGCTCGACATCATCGCCAGCGACCTGCGCGCGGTGCTCGCCGCCCTGCCGACCCGTGCCTGCGTCTTGGCTGCCGGCCTTGGCGCGATCGCCGCGATCGTCGCGGTTGGCGAAGGCGCGCCCGATCTGGTCTCGGGCCTTGCCATCATCGATTCGACCATCTGGTTCGAACCCGATGTGATCGAGCGCGGACGGGTCGCCTATAAACGGCGCGAGGACGGCTTCGCGAGCGTGGAAGAGATCCTCGATACCATCGCGCTCCTCTATCCCAACGAGCCCCGCCTGTTGGCACAGGAACAGGTGCTCGCCGCCTATGAACTGCGCGAGGACGGGCGCTATCACTGGCGCGATGCAGCCGCGCTCGGCACGGACGTGACGCAACAGCAGGACCGGCTGCAGGCAGCGGCCGAACAGATCCGCGTGCCGGTGGCGCTGATCCGCGGTGCCCTCAACGAGGCCGTGTCGGAAGAGGCGACGCAGCGGCTTGCCGCGCTCATCCCCGAAGCGGAAGCGACGGCTATCGAAGGCGCGGGGCATTTCGCGCCCGTCGAACAGCAGGACATATTCAACGCCGTGCTGCTCGATTTCCTGGAACGCCGCGCGCCGCGCGAGCCGCTTTCCTATGTCGGCGGGTCGGAACCGCGCGTTCTGCGCAATGCGCTTGGCTGCTTCGGCACCGGCGTGACCGTCATCACCTCGGTGACGGACGGGGGCGAATTGATCGGGCTCACCGCCAACAGCTTCACCTCGGTATCGCTCGATCCGCCGCTCATCCTCTTTTCGCTCGACAACCGCTCGGGCAGCATGGAAGCGCTGAAGAAAGCCGGGCGCTTCGCCGTCAACGTGCTGCATATCGGCCAGCAGCCGGTCGGCAACCGCTTCGCTTCGCGCATTCCCGATAAGTTCGAAGGCGTGGATTGGGAATTTCGCGCGGAAGGCGGATCGCCGATCCTGCCCGGATCGCTGGCCTCATTCGACTGCACCACCTGGGCGGTGCATGACGGGGGCGATCATCAGATCTTCATCGGCGAAGTGCATCACGCCTGGTACGAACCCCGGCGCGATCCGCTGTTCTATTTCCGCGGCAAATATCGCCGGCTGCATTTCGCCTGATCGGCGGGAGCCAGCGGGCGATAACCCGCCTGGCTCAGCGCAGGAGGCATCAACTGACGGCGAAGGCGCCGCCGTCGACCAATATGTCGGTTCCGGTCATGAAGCTGGCGCCGTCCGAACACAGGAAGGCGGCTACCGCACCCACCTCCTCCGGACGCGCGGGACGGCCGAGCGGCGAGGCGGCGATCATGTCCTTCATGATCGGATGCCGCTCCATTTCCGCGGTCGACATCGGCGTGTCGATGATGCCGGGCGAAAGCGAAAGGATGCGCAGGCCCTTGCGCCCGAAATCCAGCGCCTTCCGGCGCACAAGACGCTGCACCGCGCGCTTCGACACGGAATAGGCAAGGTCGGGGTCCGGCGCGAATGCCGGGAAAGCGGCCATGTCGTCCGCCTCCAGCGCCGCGTCGATCTGCGCGTCGAACATGGGCCCGAGCGCATGGCCGGCATAGGAGGCGAAGAGCAGGACCGAGCCGCCCACCGCCATCCGCTGACGCGCAGCGTTCACCAGTACGATCGTGGCGGTCAGATTGACCTCGAAAATGCGCGCGGCCGATGCCATGCTGGACGACAGGCCGGCGCAATGCACCAGCGCGGCGATGGGGCGACCGCCGAGCGCCTCGTCCATCGCCGCGGTGAAAGCCGGCGCGGCCAGGTCGCCGGTCAGCAGTTCGGCCCGCTCAGGCGCCTGCAGCAGCGTCCGTGACGCCTCAAGGCTATCAGCGTTGAGGTCACACAGCAGGAGGGACCAGCCTTCCCGCGCCATGGCCTGTGCCGTGGCGCGCCCCATGCCCGATCCTGCGCCCGTGATCAGTGCCAACCCCTTTTCCCGCGTCACCGCGATCCTCTCCGATCCTGTCGCCTCGCCGCCACGTGCGTCGTTCAATCGTCCTTTTCGAACACCGGCAGCCGGAATGCGCCGGCATCGTCCTGGGCGTCGATGAAGGTGACGCGCAGCGGCATGTCGAGCCGATAGTCCTCAGCGCCAAAGCCCTGGGGGTTGCTGACGAACAACGGTCCTTCCTCAAGCTCCACCAGGATGGTGGGCCAGGGGATCGGCAGCATGCCGCCATAATAATCGCGCTCGAAGGTGCACCAGCTGACCAGCCTGGCCTTCCCCGACAGGCGTTCGAAGGCGAGATCGCCGCTGCCGCATTGCTCGCACGTCTCGACGGCAGGCCAGGTCCGATGGCTGCACGCCGCGCAGCGCTGAACATGCAATTCGCCCTGCGCGCATTTCGCCCAGAATTCGTCATGCACCCCGCCATGGACGCGATTGGGTCGCTTCTGCGTCATGCCTGTTCTCCCCGCGTCAGGATGAGGGGGTGGACCATGTCCGTCTGCGCGAGCGAGAAAAGCGAAACCTCCACATCGGGGATCTGCCGTCCCTCCGCCTCCCCGCGCAGCTGCCGGGTGATCTCGGCAATATGGTTCCAGCCGTGCATATAGGCTTCCGACAGCATGCCCCCGCCGACATTGACGGGCAGCGCCCCGCCCACCGCCATGCCGCCATCCTTGCAGAAGTCGAGGCCCGCTCCCTGCTCGACGAAACCATAGCCCTCGAACTGGCTGACAAGATGCATGCTGGACGCGTCATAGCCCTCGAAATGCTGCACGTTCGACAGCAACAGCCCTGCCATATCCAGCGCCACCTTGCCCGCGCCGCTGATTTCCGGCGCCAGCCGTTCGCGCACCAGATGGTGCAGCTTGTCGCTCTTGACCTTCACTTCGCTCCAGCCGGCGACGAGCGCAGGCCTGTGCGGCAGGTCGCGGCTCTTGTCGGCGCGGCGCACGATCAGGCAGACGCCGCCGTCATTCACCAGGCACATGTCGAGCAGGTGCAGCGGGCGGACGATATAGCGCGAAGCCAAATAATCCTCGATGGTGATCGGCGTCTGCATGATCGCCTTGGGATTGGCGATGGCATGGGCGCGCAGTTGCGCCGCGACCGCGCCCAGATCCTCCTCGCGCTTGCCGTAGCGGGCCTGATAATGGCTCCACACCAGTGCCCAGTGCGCCGCCTGTGAGCTGAAGCCCCAGGGCAGGTGATAATAATAGCTGTTCGACGCGCCGCTGCTGTCCGAATAGACAGCGCCGCCATATTGACGGCCGATCGCGCGCGAGGCGGCGGAATAGACGAGCGCGACGGTGTCCGCCTTGCCCGCCGCGATGTCGGCGCAGACCCGCGGCAGCGTGCCGGCCATGATCGGCGTGTTGCGGATAGAATAGCGCGGTTTGATGCCGAGCAGCCGCGCGGTTTCCTCAGGACTAGGACCGCCATAGATGAAGGAGGTCGAAACGCCGTCAATATCGGCGCGGGTCAGCCCGGAATCGGCGAGCGCGCGTTCGAAGGCGGTCAGCGCCAGCCCCTCGGGCGTCGGCGCCTGATAATCAGGCGCCTTGGCGCGCGAGGCCTGATAATCGAGCCGATAGTCGGTCTCGCCGACGCCGACGATCGCCGCCCGGCGGCTGAGCGCCGGATCGGAAGGCGGCATGGGCGCGAAGAAGGATTCGGACACTTTATACCCCCAAATTGCGGCAGCGCGGAGCGACCGGCATCAGCCCGCGACCAGCCCGCCGTCGACCGGCACCGAAACGCCGGTGATGTTCTTCGCCAGATCCGATGCCAGGAACATCGCCGCGTTGGCGACATCCTCAGGATCGATCGGGCGGCCGAGCGGATGGAGATTGGCGTAGATTTCCTTCTCCTGATCCGACACCTGCCGATAGCCGACCTCCAGCGGGATGCCGAAATTGGTCGCCATGCCGGCCGGGCAGACCGAATTGACGCGGATCCCCTGCCCCGCATATTCGATCGCCAGACTGCGCGTCAGCTGAATGACCGCACCCTTGGTTCCGCCATAGATGGCGCCGCCCCAGCCGATCAGCCCTGCGACCGATGCCGTGTTGACGATAACGCCCTGCTTGCCGCCCTGCGCCAGAAACTGGCGGATCGCCTGGCGGCAGCCGTTGACGGTGCCCCGGAAATTGACATTGGCGAGCCGGTCATAGTCGGCGTCGGTCGTGTCGGCGAAACCGATGGTGGCGCTGCCCTGCATCGTCGTGGCGATGCCGGCATTGTTGAACATGATGTCGAGCCGGCCATAGGCGGCGACCGCTGCCTGGACGGCGGCGATCACCTGATCCTCCCGGCTGACGTCGCAGGTCACGGCCTGCGCCGTGCCGCCCTCGCCCTGGACCAGCGCCACGGTTTCGACATTGCGGTCCGCGACGACGTCGGCGCAGATCAGCCTGGCGCCATTGCGCGCGAAGATCAGCGAAGCAGCCCGGCCGACGCCGGAGCCCGCACCGGTGATGATGACGGATTTGCCTTCAAGCAGCATCATGCGCCCTCCTCAGCCGATGTTCAGGCACTGGACTTCCTGATAGACGCGGATGCCCTCCACGCCCCGCTCCCGGCCGAGCCCGCTATGCTTGTGCCCACCCGAAGAGGCATAGGCGCTTGCAAAGCCGCCGTTCAGGTTGACCGTGCCGGAACGGATGCGGGTCGCCACATTGAGCGCGGCGCGCCTGTCCTTGCCGTAGACATAGCCCGACAGGCCATATTCGGAATCATTGGCGATCTCGATCGCATGGTCGACGTCGCGATAGCCCATGACGCAGACGACGGGTCCGAAAATCTCCTCCGCCGCGGCCGGGTTCTTGTTGTCGGCGACATCAAGGATGGTCGGCTCGAAGAAATAGCCGGGCCGGTCGGCGCGCTTGCCGCCCGCGACGATCTTGCCGCCCGCCTCGACCGACAGCGCGACATAGCGTTCGCAGCGTTCCAGCTGCGCCTGGCTGATGACCGGGCTCATGGTCGAAGCCTTGTCGGTCGGATCGCCGATGCGGAGCGCCGCCAGCGTGCCCTTCATCGCTTCGAGCGCCTTCGCCTTCTCGGCTTCGGGCACCAGGATGCGGGTGCCGAGCACGCAGCCCTGGCCGGCATGCGCCATCAGCACGCTGAGCGCTGCATAGGTCGCCGCCTCGACATTGTCGGGCAGGTAGATCTGCGCCGACTTGCCGCCCAGTTCCAGCTGCACGCGCTTGAGCGTGGGCGCGGCCTGCGCCATCACGCTCTTGCCGACGCCGCTCGACCCGGTGAAGCCGACCATGTCGACATCGGGATGGGTGGTCAAAAGATGCGCGCCTTCAAAGCCCCCCTCGACCAGGATGTTGAGTACGCCTTCGGGCAACCCGGCCTCGATCGCCGCCTCGGTCAGGGCGAGCGCGCTCAGCGGGGTCAGCGGGCTGGGCCGCAGGATCACGGTGTTGCCCGTGGCGAGCGCGGGGAAGACCTTCCAGAGCGCTATCGTCAGCGGGAAATTATAGGCGGCGATGCCGGCGACAACGCCGATCGGCACATAGCGCCGCAGGCTCTGGACGGTCCCGCCCTGCGCCGTCACGCGCTCTTCGAGGGGCAGCGGATTCTCCTCGACCTCGGGCAGCTTGAGATAGAGGTCGAGCATGCCGTGCATCTGGTGCAGCGGCGAATTGACCTGCGCGCCGAGCAGCATCGAGCCGGCGGGGCAGCCGGTCTCGGTCGTGATCAGCGCCCGCAGCGCATCGGTGCGCGCCTCGAGCGCGGCAAGGAAGCGCTTCAGCGCCGCGACGCGATCGGCCGGGGTCAGGCCGGACCAGTCGCCCTTGTCGAACGCCTTGCGCGCTGCGGCGATCGCAGCCTCGAACTGCCCGAGCGACGCGCCCGGGAATATCGCGCTCGGTTCGCCTGTGCCGGGGTTGAGCACCGTCATCGTCGCGCCCCTCCCCTTCACCGCCCGGCCGTTGATGAGCATCTCCTGTGGCAGCCCGATCGCCTGATCCGTCGCCTCTGCCGCTGCCGTCGTCATGCCTGCACCCCGATAATTCCGTCGGTCTGGACAGCGGCCGGATCGGGCGCCACGCGCACCACCACCTTGCCGGTCCTGCTCTGTTCGAAAAGGCCGCACAGGGCGGCGGGAAGGGCCGATATCCCCTCCTCCACATGCACCGGCGTGCGGAGCGCGCCCGAGGCGATCAGCACGCCGATCTCGCGCTCGAATTCGGGGCGCAGCGCCTCCTCGCCGACCTGGCTGAACGCCTGGATCGATGCGCTGCGCGCCATCAGGGCCTCCATCAACGGCGGCAGATGGTCCGTGCCCGGCCCGTCATGGCCCTGATATTGCGACATCAGCCCGCAGATCATGATCCTGCCGCGCGGCTTGAGAAGCGTCGCGACCGTCGCCATCAACGGCCCGCCGACATTGTCGAAATAGACGTCGACGCCCTCGGGCACCGCGGCCTTGAGCTGATCGAGGAAATCGGGCGCACTGCGATCCGCCACGGCGGCATAGCCATAGTCACGGACGAGTTCGGCCTGCTTCTCCTTGCCCGAAGCGATGCCGACCGCGCGACCGCCATGCATTGCGACCAGCGGTCCCACGACCGATCCGACCGCGCCGCCGGCGCCGCTCACCAGCACAGTCTGGCCGGGTTGCACGCCGCCCATCCGGCGGATGCCGATCCAGGCGGTGAAGCCCGGTAGGCCGTAGACGCCCAGCGCATTGTAGAGCGGTTCCACGCCCGCGCCCACGCGCTGCACGCCATTGCCCTTCGAAACCGCATATTCCTGCCAGCCAAAGCGTCCTTCGACCCGGTCGCCCACGGCAAAATCGGGATGATTGGACCGCACGACCTCGCCCACGGCAGGACCCGGGATCACCGCGCCGAGCGGCAGCCAGGGCGAGGCCATGCCGAGCGGCCTGGCGTCCACGGTGATGCGCAGCATCGGCTCCACCGATGCATAGACGATGCGAACAAGGAACTCGCCCTCGCCGGGCGCGGGAACCGGCCCTTCCTCGATCGCGAAATTTTCCGCGCCGATCGGACCATCGGCATAGGCGCGCAGCGTGACGCGCGACTGCCGGTCAGGAATGGAATTCATCAGTCACTCTCCCGACGCCGCGCGAGGCCTGCGGAGCTTTCACCCTCGCCTGTGGCGGCATCCTTTCGCGCCGTTTCTATCCACGCTCGATATACCAAATCCAATATCAAATCAGAGCATTCTCATATCAAGCGACTATGTGTCATTTCATTCGCTGATCTGCACCAGCATGTAATTGGCCGAATTCGCCTTGTCGAAAGCGGGGTCCATAGGCCGCACGCCGCCCATAGCCTGCAGCGTCGTCGGCAGATCGTCGGTCTCGATCTCGTAGACGGCGGCATAGGGCCATTTGGAATCGGGCGACAACACCTTGAAGCGACGCGCCGACACCACCCCCGGCACCGTCTTGAGATCGGGCACGTGCACCTCGTCATACCAGCGGTTAAAGGCTTCCTCCGCGCCCTCGCCCGCGACCGGGCCGTTGAGGCCGATGATCATATATTTCGCCATGATGGACCGCCTTTCCTCTGGTTGCATTCGGCCTTGCGGGCCGTTCCTTTCCTTCAGCCGGCGAATGCCAGCCAGTCCTGATCGTCGGCGACAAGCGCTTCGGGCCGGTCGCTGAAATCGAGCCGCGATTCGGGGATGCGCTCGACCTGGCCGGCACGCTCGGGCTGCCAGGCCCAGCATCCGCCCAGCGGGCCCATCGGCCCCAGCGCCTTGATGTCGATCCCCCGCCCCTGGCTCACGAATACGGCGCGACGCAGCACCAGCGCCGCCTCCGCCTCACCTTCCGGCAGTGTACGGACGAAGGCGGTGAAGCCCGTGCCGATGCTGCGTCCGGCAAAGAGCGCCGGCGCCTGGATGACATGGCCGTTCAGCGCCCAGCGCAGCACCTCGACGCCGTCGCGGCGCACCGCCGCGCTCGTGCGCCCGTCGACGCGGTCGGGGACGGAAACCTCGTAAAGACGGTGCGGGCGCCGGTGCGCCAGCGCGGCCACGGCCAGCGCCGCGAGATCGAACTGGTGCGTGCATTGCTGCCGCGCGTCGGTAAATTCCATCACCTCGGCGGCACTCGCGACCAGCGGCTTGCCCGGCAGTTCGGCGAGCCGGGTGCCCGCGGCGGGGCAGAAATTGTTGGGAAAGCGCAGCGCGTGGGACCGGGCCTCGGTGATCACCCCTCCCCCCGAGCGCAGCAGCACGCGGAAATGATGATAATCATCCTCGATCGCCGCCCGGGCTTCGAGCGCATCCACCCCGATCTCGCGCATCGCTATTTCCACGCGCCGGTTGAAGAACGGCGCCCGCGCCTTGATCATGCCTTCGTTCATGCCGGCCTCATCCCGACGGCGTCAAAGCCGTCATGCCGCTCTACCGCCTTGCCCAGCCGGTCGACGAACACTTCAGTGATCGCCGGATCGACCCGGCGGGTGATCGCCCAGAGATAATAGCCGTAGACGGTTGCCGCGCGATAGTGCGCCCTCGCCTCTGCCCGACCGGGCACGGCCACGCCCAAGCCGCGCGCCGTTTCCAGATAATGGTCGAGCAGGTCCCATTCGCCCGCGACGGCGCGTTCGACCGGCAGCACCGCGCAGATATGATAGGCGACGTCCAGGGCCCAGTTGCCGCGCTGAAGCAGTTGCCAGTCGACCAGGCCAAGGCCGTCGGCGGTACGGTAGACATTGCCGGCATGACAATCGCCATGCAGCAATGTCGCGGGCAGCGCCGCGTCCGCCCGTGCCAGCGCCTCGAACGCGGCGACCAGCCGTTCCGCGTCGCGGGTGCGGCGATCGAGTTCCCGCCCCCTCGGCCCGTCGAGCAGGGTCTGGAGTTCGGACGGCGAAACGATCTTCCAGGCGGCGAGGTCGGCGATCCGCCGCGACAGGTTCGGCACCCGGTCCATCCTCCCTGTGCCGGCATGTAGCCGGGCGATCTGCGACAGGCTGTCCGCCGCATCGTCCAGGGTAAAGGGATCGAGCGCCGAGCAGAAGGTCGCCCCCTCCTCGATCAGGTCGCGCATGATGATGATGCCCTGGTCGCCGTCCCGGTCGGCGATGCCTGCGACGCATTCGGGCACGCGGACACCCAGTTCGCGCGCCAGCAGCAGGTAGAAATCGGTTTCGGTAAGGCTGGTCGCGCCGCCGCCGGCGCCCTTGTCCATGTCGACGAAGGCCTTGAGGCACAGCGCCGCCTCGCCGCCCGCCCAGCGCGCACGGAAGCGGATCTTCGTCGCGGTCGTGCGGATGGTCTCGACGACATCGACCGACTCGATCGGCGCGCCGCCCGTCAGCGGCGCCAGCGCCTTGCCCAGCCAGAGCGGATCGAGCGCGCCCTGCGTCGTCAAGGGCGCGGGGCAGGCCGCTGCGCTGACGTCGATCGAATGGCTTGCGCCTGGCATCATCACATCCCTTCTCCTCGCCCCATCGCCCGCATGGTCGGCCATCAAAGGGCGATCCGCGCGGGTGGGCGGCCTGGATCACACAGCGGGTCGGCTGGCTATGCCGCAGCAGGAATGCGCCGGCAAGTGAATTTCCGATTTCGATTTCGATATTCTGCGGATATCATCTATAGGCGCATTGATATTGGAATAGCGCGGACCCGCTGCGCTATCCGCGGCCTGAACCCAAGGCGCCCCGACGAGGGGAACGGCCGTTTGGACAGTCGGGAGCAAGGAGCGAAGATGCAAGGCATGTTTTCCGGAGTTCGGATCATCGAACTGGCGCAATATGTATTCGTGCCCGGGGCGAGCGTATTGCTGGTCGACCAAGGCGCCGAGGTCATCAAGATCGAGACGCCGGGCCATGGCGACCCCTATCGCACGCTGCAGGTCGGCGACGGGCGTGAGGTCGGCGCGCTCAACCTTGCCATGGAACAGAACAACCGCGGCAAGAAGAGCATCGCGCTCGACCTCAAGTCCGAGGAAGGGCGCGAGGCGCTCCTGAAGCTGATCGAGACGGCCGACGTGTTCATCACCAGCCTGCGTCCCAAAGCGCTCAAAAGCTTGCGGCTCGATGTCGAAGATGTGCGCGCGCGCAATCCCAGGATCATCTATGCGCGCGGCAACGGCCTGGGCTTCCAGGGGCGCGAGGCGGACAAGGCCGGCTTCGATTCCTCCTGTTTCTGGGCGCGCGGCGGCTTCTCGCACGCGCTGACGATCCCGGGCAACAGGCCGACCCCGTCGCGGCCGGCGCTGGGCGACCATTCGGCGTCGATCTCGCTCGCCTTCGCCATCGCCTCGGCCCTCTACAAGCGCGCGATGACCGGGGAACCAACGGTGGTCGAAACCTCGCTGCTGCAGACGGCGGTCTGGATCCTGTCTTCCGACGTCACCTATTCGCAGGCGCCGGGCTATTCAACCCACCCCAAGGCGGCGAGCGTCGCGCGCTATCCTTTGCTGAGCGCCTATCCGACCCGCGACGGGCGCCTGCTGCAGCTGATGCTGCTCGATCCGCGGCCGCATTGGGGTCCGCTCTGCCGCATCCTGGATATCGAGGAACTGGAAAATGATCCCCGCTTCGTCGACAACGCCGCCCGCATGACCAACGCGCAGGAACTGGTCGACATCATCGGGGGGAAGGTCGGCGCGCGGGACTGGGCCGAATGGAAGCCCATCTTCGACGCCTGGGACGCGCCCTGGGAACTGATCCAGACGATCGAGGAGGTCGCCGCCGACCCGCAGGTCGCGGCGAACGAGATGATCTTCCACATCGACGTCGACGGGCAGAAGGTCCGGCTGGTCTCCGGCCCCGCCACCTTCGATGGCCGTGCGGCGCCGATCGCGTTCTGCGGATCGCCCGGCATGGGTGAGCATACCGAGGCGCTGCTGAGCGAAGTGGGCTATTCCGCCAACGCGATCGGCGACCTGCTCGACCGCCGCGTGGCCCAATGAATCTCATATCATTCTAGTATTAAGACAGGATGATTTGATATTTGACGCATATTCGAACGGCCCATATTCTACACCCAGGAATGTCGCTGGCGGCCGATCGGCACCCCCGCGAATTCGACAAGGATCACGAGGAGAATATTATGAGCGACACCGTCACGCTGGATCGGCAGACGACCAGGTCGAAGGTCGATTACCGCATCATCGATGCCGACCAGCATCTCAACCCGCCGCATGATTTCTGGAAGGACTATCTTCCCGCGAACCTTCAGCACCTGGCGCCCTATATCGAAAGCGCCGAAGATGCCGACTATCTGATCTTCGAAGGTAGCCGCCGCAAAATCAACATCATGCACGCCCTTGCCGGGGTCAAGGCCAAAGACTTCAAGATGGAAGGCCGCGTCAAGGACTTCCGCCGCGGTTCCTTCGATCCCGCGGGCCGCATCGAGGACATGGACATGGACGGTGTCGATGTCGCGGTAATTTACGGCGGCGGCCCGCTGGGCACGGCTAACAAGGAATTGTTCCTCGAAAGCTTCAACGCCTACAACCGTTTCGTCATGGACTTCGCGCTGCATGACCGCGCGCGCCTGTGCCCGGTCGGCTACATCCCGATGGTCGACGTCGCCGATTCGGTCGCCCGCCTGAAAGTGCTGGCAAAGATGGGCTTCACCGTCATCAACATCCCGGCCTACCCGTTCGATCTCGACTCGCTGACCGCCTCGGGCGCACAGGTCCACTCGCTGACGGGCAACATGAATGCCGAAAAGCTGTATGACGATCCCATGTACGACCCGTTCTGGGCCGCTGCGGTCGAACATGATATCGCGCTGACCTTCCACCTGGGCGGTCGCGTTACGCGCTTCACCAACAAGCAGCGTATCCTGGCCGACATGCTGGCGAGCAAGTTCGCCATGGCCGAAACCCCTTCGACGATGATCTTCGGCGGCGTGTTCGACCGTTTCCCCGGTCTCAAGATCGGTACGATCGAATCGGGCGGCGGCTGGCTGGCCTTCGCGGCGGACTATATGGACCGCACTTGGGAAAAGCAGCGCTTCTGGACAGAAAGCACGCTCAAGAATCCGCCCAGCTTCTACATGGGCCAGAATATCCACGCGTCGTTCATCCATGATCGCGTGGCGATCGAGACCTGCCACCTGCCCGGCGCGAAGAATGTGATGTGGTCGTCGGACTATCCGCATTCGGAAACGACCTTTCCTGAATCGCAGGACTGGATCGAACGCCTGTTCAAGGGCATTTCGGAACAGGACAAGAAGATGATCCTGTGCGACACGGCGGAGAAGTTCTTCCGCGTCTAAGACCCGCTCGCTTGCGAAATGACGGGCTGCCGGCCTCACGGCTTGGCCGCCCGTCTGCGAGGGATGGAGACCGGAATAGATATCGAAGTTCCTTCGAGAATGGCTTGATCATGCCGATCGACCTCTGCCATAGGATGTTCGACGGGAGAGTCCCGGAGGATTTTCGGTTCCTCCTTCGGCAGTGCAAGGATAATGAAAATGGCCACAAGCAGCGAGACGGCCGGCGCCAACGCCGCCATCCCCGACAAGGCGACCCAGGTCGAAATCTACCGGCGCATGACGCTGATCGCGCAGAATGACGAGGCGACGCGCAAGTCGATCCGTTCGGGCCGGCTCGTCATGCCCTATTATTCGCCGCGCGGGCAGGAGGTCATTCCCTCGGCCATCTCGGTCAACCTCAACGACGACGACCAGATCTGCACCATCTATCGCGGCATTCACGACATGCTGGCGAAGGGCGTGCCGCTCAAGGACTTGTGGGCGGAAGTCGCGGGCCGCGTGACCGGCACCTGCAAGGGCAAGGGCGGGCCGATGCACATCACCCACCCCGCATCGGGCGCGATCCTGACGACCGGGATCGTGGGGTCTTCCATGCCGATCGCCAACGGCCTGGCGTGGGGCCACAAGCTCGATGGCAGCCGTCGCGTCGTGATCGCCAATTTCGGCGACGCCGCTTCCAACATCGGCGCCTTCCATGAAAGCCTCAACCTCGCGTCGCTGTGGAAGCTGCCCGTGATCTTCGTCTGCCAGAACAATCTGTTCGGCGAACATACGCGGTTCGAGAACGCAACGGCCGTTGATCGCATCTCCAAGCGTGCGGCAGGCTATAGCATGCCGGGCGTGACGGTGAACGGCAACGATCCGTTCGAAATGTATGCGGCCGCCAAGGAAGCGATCGACCGCGCCCGCGATGGCGAAGGCCCGACCCTGATCGAGGCGATGACCTTCCGCTTCCATGGCCATGTCTTTGGCGACGACGACAAATATATGACCAAGGAAGAAAAGGCAGCGGCGATCGCAAGGGACCCCGTTCCCGCCTTCCGCGCCAGGCTGATCGAGACCGGCGTCGCGACCGAGGCGCAACTGGCGGAACTGGAAAGGGCGATCGATGGTGAAATCGAGGCCGCGATCGAATATGCGCTCGCCAGCGACATGCCGCCGATCGAGGAACTGACGCGCGACGTCTATGCGGAAGGAGTCGCCTGATGGCCGACAATGCGCCCAAGAAGATGGTGATCCTGCAGGCCATCAACGAAGCCATCGCCGAAGCGATGGAAGCCGATCCCAAGGTGCTGGTGCTGGGCGAGGATGTCGCCGATCGCGAAGGCGGCGGCGTCATTGGCGTGACACGTGGCCTCTCGACGCGCTTTGGCGACGATCGCGTGCGCTCCACCCCTATTTCCGAACAGGCGATCATCGGCGCCGCCATCGGGGCATCGATCAACGGCTACAAGCCGATCGCCGAGATCATGCTGATGAACTTCACGACGGTGGCGATGGACATGATCGTCAACCACGCCGCGAAGCTGCGCTTCATGTCCGGCGGCCAGACCAACGTGCCGATAGTCATCCGCATGATGACCGGGGCGGGCATCGCGGCGGCCGGACAGCACAGCGACTTCCTGGAAGCCTGGTTCGCGCATTCGCCCGGTCTCAAGGTGGTGATCCCGTCCAATCCGGCGGACGCCAAGGGATTGATGCTCTCCGCCATTGCCGATCCCGATCCGGTCCTGTTCGTCGAAACCACCCGCGCCTACGGAAACAGCGGCGAAGTACCCGCCGACCAGGGGCCGATCCCGCTCGGCAAGGCCCGGGTCGAACGCGAAGGCTCCGACATCACGATCATCAGCTATGCCGACATGTTCAACCGCGCCCGCACCGCAGCGGACACGCTGGCCGGCGAAGGCGTGTCGGTGGAACTGATCGACCTGCGCACCGTGGCGCCCTGGGACAGGGAAACCGTCCTGGCGTCGGTCCGCAAGACCGGGCGCGCGTTGATCGTCCACGAAGCCGTCAAGCAGTTCGGTGTCGGCGCCGAAATCGCCGCCGTGATCCAGGAAGAAGCGTTCGCCGCCCTCAAGGCGCCGGTCGCCCGTCTTGGCGCGCCCTATACGTCCGTGCCCTTTTCCTCCGTGCTCGAGCAGGCATTCATCGTCTCGCCCGAAGCGATTGTGGACAAGGCGCGGGCGACGCTGGCGGCGGGACGCTGATCGGGCGTTCGTGATCGCATCGCGAGGATCGTCGCCAGTCGGTGAGGTCCTCGCGAAAGCAGGTCGGGGTCGACCAGGCCAATCCCCAAATAATAACATTATATTTCGAAGATATATTAAGAGGCTTCACCATGCAGTTGAATCTGCCGGACGACACTATTCCCATCAAGGAAATGTTCGAGCGTTTCTTTGAAACGGAATCGACGCCGGCGCGCATCCGCGCGGTGGAGCCGATCGGGTTCGACGCCGATTTGTGGCGGTCGCTGCTGGAACTGGAAGCACCGTTCCTGCGCGTCCCCGAAGCCCAGGGCGGCGGCGGCATGAACCTGCTCGACGCCTGCCTGATGCTGGAACAGGCCGGTCGGCACCTGGCATCCGTGCCGCTGGCAGAATCGATCGTGGCGCTGCGCATCCTGGCGCAGGCCGGCGGCAATGTTGCGCGCGAATGGATCGAGAAGGTGCGCAGCGGCGAAGCTATCCTGACCCTGGCGCTGCACCCTGCGGTGGACGGCACGCCCCAACTGGTGCCCGGCGGCGCCGTGGCGAAGGGCATATTGACCTTCGACGGCAAGAAGCTGGCAATCGCCATTCCCGGCGAAGCGTTGCAGGCGCCCTTCACCCTGGGCGGCAACGCTCTGGGTCTGTTCACGCCCGGCACGGCGTTCCAGGTCATCGTATCGACCGCGGCCGAAGCGGCTGACATCTGGGCGGCGGGCATCGAGGAATGGAAGCTGCTGACATCGGCCGCGCTCATCGGCCTGTCGCATGAGGCGCTGGCCATGGCGTCGGCCTATGCCTGCGAACGCATCGCCTTCGGCGTGCCGATCGGGGTCAACCAGGGCCTTTCCCATCCGCTTGCCAATGATGTGATCGACGCCGATGCGGGCGCGATGATGCTCTGGTGGACGCTGACCGCGATCGCCGACGGCCGCGAGGACGCGGGCGGCGCCATCTCGGCGCTGTTCTGGTGGGCGAACCGCACCGCCTCCAATTCCGTCGCACACGCGCTGCATACGTTCGGCGGCTATGGCCTCACCAACGAATATGACATCCAGCTCTATCACCGCCGCGCGAAGTCCTGGGGCCTTGCGCTCGGCGATCCGGAAGAGGAACTGATCCGCGCCGGCCGCCGGCTCTATCGGGGCGAGGCCGTCAGCCTGCCGGACACGGGTCAGATCGCCCTGAGCTTCGAGGCGCCGGGCAAGGGATCGGAACTGGCGGCGGAGACCCGCGCGCTGTTCCAGTCGATCCTTGACCCCGTCAAGCACAGGCTGGGCGAATCGAATTTCGAGGCGCACGACTGGGACGTGCATCGCACCATGGGCGAGGCCGGCCTGCTGTTCCCCGACTGGCCGACCGAATGGGGCGGCCGTGGCGCCTCGGCCGACGAGGCCCGCGCCAGCCTGGGCGTGTGGCACGAGGTCGGCTATATCGGCCATGCACGCAGCGTGACCGGCATGGTCGGCTCGATTGTCCGCCATTTCGGCCAGCAGGACCTCAAGGAAGAGGTGCTGCTTCGCTTCGCCAGGGGTGAGATCACCGCCTGTCTCGGCTATACAGAGCCCTCGGGCGGTTCGGACGTGTTCGCGGCCAAGACCCGTGCCGTGCGCGATGGCGACGACTGGGTCGTCAACGGGCAGAAGATGTTCACGTCCGGCGCAGAGCTGGCCGATTTCGTGCTGATGATCGCGCGCACCGATCCCGACGTGCCCAAGCATAAGGGGCTCACCCTGTTCCTGGTGCCGCTCAAGGGGGCGGGCGTCGAAATCCAGCCCGTCCACACCTTCATGGACGAGCGCACCAACGCGACCTTCTATGCCGATGTGCGCATACCCGACCGCTACCGGCTGGGCGACGTCAATGCCGGCGTGCGCGTGATGGCCGCTGCCCTGTCGATGGAACAGGGCGGTGCCGGCTTCTACTCCGAAATTTCCAAGATGCTGAACCCCGTCGTGGAATGGGCCAGGGGCCAGACCCGCGACGGCCGGCCGATGCTGGAGCATCCCTCGACGCTCGCTCGCCTCGCGCACAGCTATCTCAAGGGTCGGCTGGCTTTCACGATCAGCGCACGGGCATTGTGGACCGGCATTTCGGGCGCGCCCGATCAGGCGCATGGCCCCGCATCGAAGGTTTTCGCGACAGAGGCCTTCATCTCGACCTCGGCCGACCTGATCGATCTTGCGGCGCCCTTCTCTCTCATCCGCGGCAAGGAAGGACTGGGAATAGTCGAGATGGGGTATCGCCACTCGACCGCGACCAGCATCTATGGCGGCACCAGCGAAGTGCTGCGCAGCCTGGTCGCCGAGCGCCGCCTGGGCCTGCCCCGAAGCCGCGCCTGATAGATGAAAGGATCGCCGGCGCTGTGAATGGTCCTTATTGAATCGTTCACCGCGCCGGCTTTTATTATCGATATTCCCCGAGCCATCACCCTTTGCCGACTGCACGATCTCCGAGTGTGCTCTCTCCCGGCAGTCGTTCAGTGGGGCTTGTACAACCACATCTGAACCGACGAGGGATCGATATCGGTCGTGCCCGACATCTCGCCCGCCTGCATGCGGCGGCCAAGTTCGCCCAGAACGGCAAGCGGGTCCTCCGCCTCCAGTTCGAAGATCGCCAGATGCTTGGCCGGAGCGGGCGCGGGCGACTGCGGCAGTGCGTCATAGCGGCGACCGCTCGTGACGCCGGGCAGGTCCAGCATGTCCTGCAGATGCACGCTGTCATACCAGTCGTTAAAGGCTTGGTCGCGTCCTTCCAGTGCGCTGCTGGTGACGACGAGAAGAAATTGGGCCATAAGTTGCTCCTTGTGAGTGGCGCCGGTCCGTCATGCGTGCGGGGCGGCGATGGATTCTCCGGCCTTGGCCGCCATCGCCTCGCGCCGTTCCGGCGGCTGATGCGGCAATGCGCGCAGCAGCAGGATCAGCGCGATCAGGGCGAAGGGAACGAGCAGCAGGATGCTGATCAGTCCCGTTTCCAACGACCCCGTCATCTTGCTGACCCGGCCGACCCAATAAGGTCCCATGCCCGACATGATGATGGTGACGACCAATGAATAGCAGGAAGAGGCCGCGCCGCGCATCCGCGGTGTGACCAGATCCTGCACTGTCGCGGCGATCCCGCCCGACCAGAAAGAGCTGAAGACACTCAGCACGCCATTGGCGATCAGGAAGATGACGACATCATGGAACAGCATCATCGCCAGCAGCGAGGGCACGACCATGAAGAGCGCAATCAGGCACATCAGCACAGGCGCGGCGGGATTGCGGGCCTTCCACCGATCGACCAGCCAGCCGCCGGACAATAGGCCGATCAGCGTGCCCAGCGTTTGTACCATGCCAAGCGAAACGCCGATCTCAACGGGACTGAGCGCGAAGCTGCGCATCATATAGGGCGCGCTCCAGGTCGAGACCGTGCCGATGATGCAGGCGAGCAGCGAGGTGCCGACAATCACCAGCAGGAACGTGCGGTCGCCATAGGTCAGGCGAAAAAAGGGCGGGTCGCGATATTTGCGGATCTGGCCCCAGGTGACCACTGAATAGGCGCCGACGCCCAGGGCCGCCCACTGCACCGCGTCCCCCGTCGCCCAGGCAATCAGCGCCGCCACGGCCGCAATCGTCACAGCGAACCCAAAGTTGCCGGCCAACCCCTTGGTGCCGGCGGCACGCCGGATGTTGATCCAGGTGAAGGGCGGGAAGACAGCAGCGAATTCGTCAGCCATGGTCGAAAGCGTGCCGCGACCGTCCCGACGCGGGCGATCCGGCTCCCTTACGGTCAGCAACAGGAGCGCCACCGGCAGGCCGGGCAGGCCCACGGCAAGCAGCGCCGCCTTCCAGCCGGCGATGCCGCAGGCGCCCGCGATCGGCACGCTTTCGCACAGGCCCCCGGACCAGTGCTGGAGTATATAGCCCCCCACGATCATGGACGCCGCGCCGCCGACATAGGCACCGCTCAGATAGGTGCTGAGCGCCAATGCGCGGTTGCGGCGTGGGAATATCTGCGAGACGAGCGAGTGGGAACAGGGATTGGCGGTCGCCTCGCCGATGCCGACGCCCAGCCGGGCAACCCCCAGCACCAGAAGATTGGCGGCAAAGCCCCCCAGAATCGTCATGGACGACCAGAGCACAAGACCGGCCGCCATCACCTTCTTGCGGCTCAGCCGGTCGGATATGCCTCCCATCGCGATGCCGACGATCGAATAGAAGACGGCGAAGGCCGTACCGAGCAGGAAGCCCAGTTGCGCGTCGTCAAGCTGGAGATCGGTCTTGATCGCTTCGGCCAGGATCGAGAAGATCGATCGGTCGAGATAGTTGAGGAAATTCGCGAAGGCCAGCAGTCCCAGCCCGTAACAGGACGCCTTGGTGATCGTCAAAGGCGCGGCGATGGCCGTTTCCATCGTCCGTCCACCGTTTATGGCCGGCCCATCCCCCCGCATGGCGATCAGCGCGGCGCAGCCGCGAGCGTGGCGGCGATGAAGCCCCGCACATCGCGCATGATGGATTCGCCCTCCGGCGCGCCGGGGAAGCCGCCATGGCCGCCCGCCTCGCAGACATGCAGTTCGGCGGGAATGCCGGCGTCGCGCAGCGCGCGGTGCATCCGCACCGTGTTGGACAGGAACAGGTCGCGCGTGCCCGTGGTCAGCACGGTCGGCGGGAAGCCCTTGCTGAAATCGCCGAACAACGGTGAGATATGGGGATGGCGCAGGTCCTCGCCATCGGCATAGAGCAGGTTCACCTGCATCAGGCTGCTGATATCGAGCCCGCGATTGGTCGCGAAACTGTCGCCGGATTCGGTAAGGTCGACCTCCGGCGTATTGAGATAGGCGACGGCCGGCATCGGCAGCCCTTCGTCGCGCGCGCGCAAAATCAGGGCAGGAACCAGATTGCCGCCCGCCGACGCGCCGTGGAACACGATGTCCGACGTGTCCCGTTCCTGCAGCAGCGCCCTGTAGACGGCAATGCCGTCATCCAGCGCGGCCGGGTAGGGATGGTCCGGCGGCATCCGATAATCGACCGACCAGACCCGCCGTCCCAGCCGCAACGCCACGGACTCGGCCATCAGGCGGCAGAGGTCGCCGCCGCACAGGAACAGTCCCCCGCCATGCATATCGAGCACGATCGTGCGGTCGTCCGCTGCCAGACCGGCAGGAATGACGTCGAAGACGCGCACATCTGCGATGGTGCGATCCTCGACCGTGACCGCCGCGTCAGGACGCATGGCCTGCAACATCGGCAGCAGGGCGGCATCCATGGCCTGGACATGCGCGTGCCAGCCGGCCGTGTCGTCCAGCGCCGGCAGCGGAACAGCCGGCACCGGTTCGCGCACCATCATCGCCTGCGCCTGGGGGCTGATCGATTTGGGGATCGGGATCGCGCGCTCGGGCAGGCGCAAAACGAATTCTTCGGACATATCGTTTCTCCCCGCCATTGGCCGGTCAGGAGGAGGTGACAGGGTGGAGCGGGGCGCGGCATTGTGCACGGCAGCCCTCCTTTCGTCGAACTCCAGGCGGCTTATTCGGCCGGCGTCGCGGCTTCCGCCTCGGTTCCGGCATCCGCTGCGCGCTTGTCGATGGCGCGCTGCATGGCGTCCATGCACATCTGCAGAGCATGGGCGGGATTGAGTTCCAGGACGCGGCAGCCATTGGGGTCCTCATATTTGAGGACATGGCCGGCGGGGATGAAATAGGCCTCGCCCGCTTCGATCACCTCGTCGGGCCAATCGGTGCCGGGATAGACGGCGCGCATCTGGCCTTCGAAAATATAGCCGTAATGCGGGCAGGGGCACACGCCGCCGGGCAGGCCGCCGAACTTATATTGTTCGGTACAATCGAGCGGCCCGGTGAGGACGGTCAGCGCGACCTCCATATCGCCCCACTGTGCCGTCCGGTAATTGTCGCCGGACACGCCCGGCCAACGGGTCGAGGCGCTGGGCAGGTCTTCCAGACGAGAATGGGGCATCATCTTCTCCTGTAGTTGCGCGAATTTGGCCCGATTTGAATCGGATTCTACCGACGCGACGCCGAACTATTCCTGCCGCCCCACCGTCCGTCAACCATTTTTCGATCCATGATCGATAAAGCTGCCCAGGCGGATCCCAGCCGAATTCACCCGGCCGTCACGCCGCGGTCGGCATTCAGGCAGGCGCCGTGGAACACCCGGCCGCGCGGCCCCGCGAGCAGCAGCAGCGCCTCGCAGAAATCCTCCGGCTCGGACACGCCCCGCAGGCCGCTATACCGGCCAATCAGGCTGAGGTCCGCGCCGTCGGGCACGTGCATGGTCGCCGCCATGCCGGAGGCGATGCCGCCCGGCGCGAGGGCATTGATGCGGATCGGCGCGGCCGAATATTCCATCGCTAGCGTCTTGGTCATGCTGACCAATGCCGCCTTGCTCGCGGCATAATGGGCGAGATAGGCCGTCCCCTGGAAGGCCGACGCCGAAGCGACATTGACCACCGCCCCCTCCCGCGCCAGCAAATGCGGCAGCGCCGCCTGGATCAGGAAGAAGGGCGCACGCAGGTTCACAGCGAAGATGCGGTCCCAGATGTCGGGCGTGATCGTGGCCGCATGGTCGAAGCGGCACATGCCGGCGATATTGCACAGCGCATCGAGCCCGCCGAACACCTCCACTGCGCGCGCGACATGACCGGAAAGGGCCTGCACATCGGCCAGGTCGGCGACGATCGGCAGGACCGAAGCGCCCGCCGCCTCCACCGCCTGCGCCGTAGCGGCCAGGCCCTTTTCGTCGAAGTCGAGCAGCGTCACGGCTGCCCCTTCCCGCGCGAAGGCCACCGCAGCGGCACGGCCGAGGCCGGATGCGGCGCCCGTCAGGAACACCGCCTTGCCCACGAACTCTCCCCTGGCGGCCGTCACTTGACGGACTCCAGGCTGTGGCGCCGCTCCATGCCCTGCATGCCCGAACCGCGCCAGGCACGGATCGCATCGATATAATCCTGCGTCGGGCCGAAATAGGTCATGTAGCGCAACGCACGCGGGTCCGCGCTCTGGGCGCCCTCGCTATTTTTGTAAGCAGGCGTACAGGTCGCGTGGAACTGCCCGCGCGTCCCGGCGACAGAGAGCAGCGTCTGGAACCACTTTTCCTGCGCTTCTTCCACCGGCTCGATCTGCTCGATCCCTTCATCGATGCAATGCCGGATGAAGGCGGCAGAATGGACCGCCAACTCGCCCAGCATCTGGGTGAAGTTGATCGCCCACCCGCCCTGCGTCACACTGAACATGAGCAGGTTGGGGAATCCGCGCGCATGAACGCCGTAGAGCGTTGCCGGGCCGGTCTCCGTCCACGCCTCCGTCATGCCGACGCCGCCGCGGCCGTGAATTTCGAAGCCCAGGCGGCTCTTGTAGGACGATCCCACCTCGAAGCCGGAGGCGTAGATGATGCAGTCGACCGGATAGGTCTTGCCGTCGACGACAAGGCCCTCCTCGGTGATGCGTTCCACACCCTTGCCGGCGGTGTCGACCAGCGTCACATTGTCCCGGTTGAAGGCGGCAAGATATTCGTCGTGAAAACACGGCCGCTTGCACATCAGGTTATACCAGGGCTTCAGGGCGCCTGCGGTCGCAGGATCCTGGACGATGGAATCGATGCGCCCGCGTATCTCCTCCATCTGCTCAAAGTCGATCTGCTGCTCTTCGGGGCTGTTGAACCCCTCCGCATTGGGATTGCGCAGGAATATCTGTGTCCATCCGTCCTGCACCATGTCCTGATTGACCGGTTGCCCCGCCATGATCTGCGCGAAATTCTCCATCCGCTCCTGTTGCCAGCCGGGCTTGAGCGACGAGAACCACGCCGGATCGGTCGGGCGATTGCCGCGCTCGCCGACGGCGGACGGGGTCCGCTGGAAGACATAGAGATGCTCGGCATAGGGGGCCAGATTGGGGACGATCTGAACCGACGTGGCGCCGGTGCCGATCAGCGCGACCTTTTTGTCTTTGAGCGTGTCCATCGGTCTCTTGGGCGACCCGCCGGTATAGCCATAGTCCCAGCGCGCGGTGTGGAAGCTCTTGCCCTTGAAGCTTTCCATGCCCGGAATGCCCGGCAGCTTCGCCTTGTGCAGCACGCCCCCGCACACGATCGCGAACTTGCCGGAAACCGTGTCGCCACGGTCGGTCGAGACATGCCAACGGCAGTCTTCCTCGTTCCAGCTCAGGTCCATCACCTCGGTCTGGAACAGGGCGGCGGGATAGAGGTCGAAATGCTTGGCGATACGCTGGCAATGTTCGTGGATTTCATAGGCCTTGGCGTATTTCTCGGTGGGCATATAGCCCGTTTCCTCGAGAAACGGCATGTAGATATAGGCTTCCACGTCACAGGCCGCGCCCGGATAGCGGTTCCAATACCAGGTGCCGCCAAAATCGCCGGCCTTGTCGATGATGCGGACATTGCGGATGCCCTGCTCAGCCAGCCGCGCGGCCGCCATCAGGCCGCTGAGACCCGCGCCCAGGATGACGACGTCGACGTCGTCGGTCACCGGATCGCGGTCGAAATGCGGCGTATAGGGGTCGTCATCGAAATTCGCGAACAGGCCTTCAATATGCACATATTGCGCAGCACCGTCCGCGCGCAGGCGCTTGGCCCGCTCGGCGCGATAGCGCTCCAGCACCTGTTCGATGGATTCGGGCGACCGCGTGGCCACAGGCCTCTCTCCTGGTATAAGTCTACGACTGTATACTTGCTGGACTTAGCGGAGTCGCTGGTCTAAGTAAAGGGTGATGACGAGCCCCGCCGACCCGCCTCTCAAAAGACAGCGCGATGCCGTACAGACCCGGCTTGACATATTACGCGCGGCGCAGCGGCTATTCTCACGGCAGGGCTACATGGCCACCGGGGTGCGCGACATCGCGCTGGAAGCCGGCGTCTCCTTCGCGCTGGTGCGCCGCTATTATGGGTCGAAACAGGGCCTGCTGCAGGCAGCGCTCGAAGACATGCTGCATGTCGCGCCGCTGCTGGACGGCGACCGTGCGACCTTCGGCGCGCGCGCGGTGGCGCTGTTCATCGATCGCGCGCGCGAGGTGACCCCCGTCGCGCTGATGCTGTTGGCAAGCGCCGACCCCGCCGGACGCGCGCTGTGCCAGGACATATTGCAACGGCGAATCCTCTCACCGCTGGCGGATTGGCTCGGCGGGCCGGATCGGCATGACCGGGCAGCGCGCCTGCAACTGTTGTGGACCGGCTTCATCGCCACGCAGCAGATCCTTGCGCTGGAGCAGTTGGCGCCGGACCGCGTCGCCCAGACGCGGCTCTGGCTCGAACGCATATCGCAGGCGATTGCGGACGGGGCACCGGTGGAAGAACTGCTCCCCGCCTGACTTGGCGATTGGCAGAATGCCAATCCATGCTATTAGGAATAGGATTCGGTAATCCGGTCGCCATCTTGAGGGCGGACCGCAGCAACCCGCGATCGGCACCGTCGCCTTGCAGGCGCCGAGCGATACGGAGAGGAGATTTTTTGTGGACCTGGGATTGAAAGATGCGAATGTCGTTCTGGTCGGCGCCTCGCGCGGCATAGGTCGTGCGGCAGCCCGGCAGTTCGCTGCGGAGGGTGCGAAGGTCGCGCTGCTGGCGCGCAACGTCAAGGGGCTGGAAAAGACCGCAGCCCAGTGCCGCGAGGCCGGAAGCCCTGAAGTGCTGACCCTGTCCGCCGACATGTCGAGCACCGAGGCCGTCAACGCGGCGATCCAGGCGGCGGGCGAAGCCTGGGGTTCGATCAACGTGCTCGTCAACAACGCCGCCAACTCGATCGGCACGCACGGCAATTTCGAGGCCGTTGCCGACGAGAAAATCTACCAGGAAGCGTTCGACCGCATCACCATCGGCTACGCCCGCTCGACCCGCGCGGCGTTGCCCTACATGAAAAAGGCCGGGTGGGGCCGCATCGTCAACGTCTCCTCGACGTCGACCAGCGCGGCGACGCCGATGCTGCACGTCTACAACATGATGAAGGCCGCATTGGTGTCGATGAGCACCGCCAATGCGAAGGAATTCGCGCCCTTCGGCATTTCGGTCAACCTGCTCTCGCCCGGCGGCATCATGGTCGAGGGCGGCAATTGGGGCGAGGTGATGAACCGCTATTTTGAGGAAGCCGGGCTCGATCGAACGAACCCCTATGACGCGGTGAAGCTCAGCAAGGCGAAGTTCGGCTCCACCGATGGCGGCTGGATGAACCGCTACGGCAATGTCGACGAATATGGCACGGCGATCGTGTTCCTGGGGTCGAAGGCCAACAGCTTCATGACCGGCGCCAACGTCAATGTCGACGGTGGCTCAAACTTCCATTCCTGATCGCGAGTGACGATGATGAACGAGTTGCAGCAAATCAGTGCCCGCATGCTGGATCGCGATCCGGCGCTGCCCCTGATCGAGTTCGAGGACAGCGTTTATCGGCTGAAGGAAGTCAAGGAATTGGCCGACCAGCTCGACGCGCTGCTCGGCGCCACGGGCGCGGCGCAGATCGCGCCCGTCGTCTTCATTGCCCGCAACCAGCCGGCCTCGCTGGCTGCGCTTCTGGGCCTGCTGCGCGCGGGCCGGACGATCCGGATGCTTTATCCGTTCCAGTCGCCAGCTGCGATCGCCGCCAATATCGGCAAGCTCAAGCCGGCCATCGTCATCGCGGCGGAAGGCGAATATACCGACGAAGTGCGTGTCGCGATGCGCGAACTGGGATCGGCAGCGATCGTCATCAGCGAGATGGAAGCAAAGGCCCTGCCCGGCTTCGAAACCTCGACGACGCCGCTGGAGGAAGGCCTGCCGCAGGAGCCGCAGGTCGAAGTATTGACCAGCGGCACGACCGGCCCGCCCAAGCATTTCCCGCTGACCTACGAGGTTATCGCCAAGCATTTCGTCGACTCCACCGATCCGATGCAACGGCGGTCGGGCGCCGAGGGCGAGCCGCCAGTGCTGGCCTTCTTCCCGCTCGGCAATGTCTCGGGCGTCTACAGCATCTATACCTCGCTGCTGCGCGGCATGCGGATCCAGTTGCTGGAGCGCTTCAACGTCCAGGCATGGCGCGCCTATATCGTCAAGTATCGGCCGGTCTGGTACGGCCTGCCCGCGGCACTGGTGCCGGTGGTCTATGACGCCGACATTCCGCCCGAAGACCTCGCCTCCGTCAAATATTACAGCAGCGGCGCGGCCTATCTCGACCCCGAAATTCATCGCGCCTTCGAACAGCGCTATGGCGGCAAGATCCTGCTGTCTTATGGCGCGACCGAATTCGGCGGTCCCGTTACCGGCATGAGCCCGGAGATGCACGACGAATGGGGTGAGAAGAAGTTCGGCAGTGTGGGCCGTGCTTTCGGCGACAACAAGGTGCGCGTCGTCGATCCCGAAACGCGGGAGGAATTACCTGCCGGTCAGGAAGGCATGCTGGAAGTGCTTGCGCCGCGCGTCGGCAGCGATTGGATCCGGACGTCCGACCTGGGCATGATCGACGCGGACGGTTTCCTCTATCATCGCGGCCGGGCCGACGGCGCGATCATGCGCGGCGGCTTCAAGATCCTGCCGGAGACGATCGAAAAGGCACTCGCGCTGCATCCGGCGGTCGGCCTGGTCGCGGTCGCGCCGAAGGCGGATCGCCGCCTTGGCCAGGTGCCGGTGGTGGCGATCGTACCCAAGGAAGGCGTGCCGCGCCCGACTTTCGCGGAACTGGAAACGCATCTGCGCCAACATGTGCTCGCGACGCACATTCCCGCAGCCTGGCGCTATGTCGCGGAACTGCCGCGCAACCTTTCGATGAAGGTCGACCGGCGCGGCGTTGCCGCCCTGTTCGATGAAGAGGAAGCCGTCTCCTGAAGGAGACGGCGACCGCCCGCCGGCGTCAACTGCGCCGGCGGAAGATGCTGTCGGGCGAGGTCCAGTCGACCCGCGGTTGGCGCTGCGCGATCAACCAGTCATCGCCGACCTTGCGGAACCGGTCGACATAGACGCCGCAATGGTCGGGCCCGACCTGCGTCCAGACCGCGAAATAGGTGCGCACATCCGCCTCGTCCGGCCCGGCCAACTCGATATGGCAGGTCGAAATGTGATGACGCACGAACGGGCGCGCCTTCTGTTCGACCGGTTTCTCCGGGGTCGGCGCGGGCGGCTGGACATCATCGACCTTCTTCGGCGGGCGCGCCATGCCGGTAAAGAAACCGGCGATCGCCTCCCGCCCTTCCAGCCGGGCTCCGCCGGTGGCCGCAAGATCAAACACAGCGTCCTGGGTGAACAGTGCAACCAGATCCGCCACCTTCAACCGGTCGCCATGGACATTATAGGCGGCCAGGGTGCGGCGGATGCCCTCCCGAGCCAGCAGTTCATCGATCGTCATGATCTCTCCTTCCCGACTCGCGCCGCTTCAATTGGACGAGTCCAGCTTCGCCATCGGATCGGGCCAACCGGTGCTGAACTGCGGGTCGCGCTTTTCGGCGAAGGCCTGCAGGCCTTCGACCATATCGCCCGACAACAGCACGCGATGGGCTACCGCCTGGTAATGGCGATGCTGCTCCTCGATCATGATGTCGCGCCAGAATTTGATCGCCTTCTTCGTACCCCACAATGCCGGCTGCGACATTTTGCACATCGCCTCGGCGCGGCGCAGCGCCTCGGCCATCAGCCCTTGGGGCGTGGTCAGCGCCTGAACGAGACCGAGGCGATAGGCATCCGCCGCCTGCAGCCGCTCGCCCGCAAGCATGATGTCCATCACCGCGCCGATCGGCAGCAACCGGGGCAGCACCGAAACGGCGAGCCCCGCGATGAAGCCGCGCCCGGGTTCGGGAAGCCCGAACCAGGCATTTTCCGACGCCACGCGAATGTCGCAGCTGATCGCGATTTCAAGGCCGCCGCCCACCGCCAGTCCGTTGATCGCGGCAATGGTGGGCTTTTCGCAGGCGGCAATGCCGGCGATATCGGGTTCGCGGGCCATCGGCACCATGCGGCGGCCGCCACGCGCCGGCTCGTCGCCGGTACGCATGGCCTTGAGGTCGGCGCCCGCCGAAAAGGCCTGATCCCCCGCACCCGTGACGATCAGCACCTTCTGCGCGTCATCGTCGGAAAATTCGGCCACCGTGTCGGCAAGCATCTGAAACATCCCACCCGAAAGCGCGTTGCGCCGTTCGGGCCGGTTGATGGTGACAATCGTGATGCCACCCTGTTTGTCCACCAGAAGATCCGACATGCGCCTCTCCCTATCTCTGTGTTCAGCTTTCGCTATTGCAGGGCCCGACCATCTGTCGTCAAGCTTTTCCCGAACGAAATTCGTATTTATATCCGTCACGGCTGGACTTCCGCCTTTGGACGGTTGTAGGGCTAGGGACGATGCGGATGAGCGACGACCTTCTGCGCAGCCTTCAGGACGGCCTGTTCGAGCATCCGCAAGCCCGACGCACCGATCCATTTCGACCAAGCGGAGGCGGCGGCGGGCTCTTACGACCTGGAGGCCGGAATAAGCGGGTGCGGTACGCACAGTGGAGAGAGCAATGGCACTGGAACGGTTGAATCTGGACGGCAAGGTCGCGATCATCACCGGCGGCGCACGCGGCGTCGGCAGAGGCATCGCGGACGTGCTGGCGGAAGCCGGTGCGTCGGTCGTCATCTCCGCCCGCACGCAGGCCGATCTGGACGACGCCGTCGCCCAGATCGAGGCCGCGGGCGGCAAAGCGGCGGCGCTTGCCTGCGACGTCACCAGGGAAGCCGACAATCGCCGGCTGATCGACGCCGCGCTGGAACGGTTCGGGCGGATCGACATATTGGTCAACAATGCCGGCGGCGCCAAGGCCGTGCCCTTCATGGAGGAAACGGCCGACAAGTTCGCGCGCGATTTCCATTTCAACGTCATCTCCGCGTTCCAGTTGACCCAAATGGCCGCACCGCACTTGATCGCGGCGGGCGGCGGTTCGGTGGTGAATATCTCGTCGCGATCGGCCCAGGTCGGCGGCAGAGGATTTACCACCTACAGCGTCGCCAAATTGGGCCTGGAACGGCTGACGCACATCATGGCGCAGGAACTGGCGCCGCATATCCGCGTCAATGCGATCTCGCTCGGCACGATCATGAGCGACGGGCTCCAAGGATATCTCGACAGCAACCCGGAACTCAAGGCTTCCTTCTACGGCAAGATCCCGCTCGGCCGCGTCGGTGATGCTGCGGATATCGGGCTTGCCGCCCTCTATCTCTGCTCGGCCGGCTGCTACGCGACCGGCGCCGTCATCCGTGTCGACGGTGGCATCACCAGTTCGATCTCCTGATCCGCCGGCCTATTTCCGCATCACACCCATATGGCCCGGCGTTCCGGGCTCGCTCCGGCCCTTGGATCAGATGTCCGCGAGTCGGGAAAATGCGTGATGTACCGCCGCTGCGATCGTGCAGGAAAATGGGTCCGGTCCTTGATGAACCGGACCCATGAAGGCGTTCTGACGGCAATCGTCAGAATTCGAACGTCAAATCGACACCGTAGGTCCGGGCCCGCTCATAGGTCGCCGAGGCGCCATAATAGAGGAAGATCGGGAAGGTCGGGTTGTCGGCATTGGTGAGGTTGCGCACCCAAGCCGCCAGCTCTGCATTCGCCCCGGAAATCGAGATATTCTTCAGCGCAACGCGCCCGTTGAGCTTCCACATGGCATCCGAATAGAGCAGATCGTCATAGGCGGCGGGCAGGCCGGTCTGCGAGATCACACGGTTCTTCGAACGCCAGGTGGCGTCGAGACGCAACATCATGGTCGTCTCGTCGAACAGCGGCAGCGTTTCATATTGGGCAGAAAGATTGGCGGTCCAATTGGGCCGCTGCGCGGCGTAGCTGTCTGGCGCGCGTAGCAGGGGGTTGATGTTGGAGAATTTACTGTCCGTATAGCCCAGCGCGCCCGTCAGCGTCACACCCCGAAGCGGAACCGCGTTCAGCTCAAGTTCGAAACCCTTGGTATCGAGATCGCCTTCCGACACGACCACGGTGCCGAGATCGCGCCGGGGCGGCGTCAGCGTGGCGCCGCTGCCAACCGACTGGATATTCTTGTAATCGGCAGTGAACAACGCAAGATTGGCGCGCAGACGACGGTCGAACAGGTCGGCCTTGACGCCGCCTTCCCACGACTTGACGGTCTCGTCGGCGAAGGCAATACCCGACACCGAACCGCCCGACACATAGCCGGTCGAATATTTGGCGTAGAGCAATATGCCATCCATCGGACGATAGTTGACGCCGCCCATGAAGCTTGGCCGCGTCTTCCTATATGTGAATGGATAAACGCCCTGGCTGTTCGAGAAGTTGTAGGCGATACCCGACTTCTTGTCGCGGGTTACACGGATGCCGCCAAGGATGTCGAGTTCGGGCGTGACATGGATTTCCGCCTGGCCGTAACCGGCGATGGAGGTCGCCTTGTTATCCGAATAATTCTTTTCACCCACGAAAAGATTGCCGCCGATGACCGGCGTACCGCCCAGAACCGGGACCAGGAAGGTCGAACTGCCCAGGCCGTCCGGCGCGCCGGTGGTCGACTTCGAATGATACCAGATGCCGCCGAGGGTCAGGGTCAGCAGATCGCTGTCATAGTTCAGCTGAAGCTCTTCGCTCCACTGCTTGAACTCGTTTTTGACTTGCGAGGTGCCGAACAGCAGCGGCGTTCCGACGTAAAAGGGTGCGGCCGCAGCCGGATAGCCGATGGTGACCAGCTGGTCATAGGCAGCCTGGGTGATCTTGACGCCGCCAAAGCCGCTATATTCGGAATTGGCGAAGATCCGGCTCTTGCGGAAGGCAAGGATGTTCTTGAGCGAGATATTGTCGTTCAACCGCAACATGCTGGTGAGGTTATGCCCTTGGGTCCGGGAATAACCGGGCGTCGTATAGGCGTTGTTGACGCTGTCGGGCCGGTGCGAGCCCGCGATCTCCAGCGGATAAGCCGCGAAAGACAGCTTCACCGCATTGACGATAGCGGTCGGAACGCCAATCGCCGCAAGATAGTCGGGCGTATAGACACCGACGGCGTTGCCTTCCGGCGTGAAATGACTATCCGACCAGTCGAACTTGTAGGTGGTCTTGAAGTCGTCGCTCGGCTGGAACTTGACGGCGACGAAAACCGAATCGTTATTCTCGTCCCCCAAGGTCTTGGGAGATACCTGGATGCCCTGACCGGTATTCGGCCCGGTGCGGTTCCATACCGTTCCGGCACCAAGATTCTTGATGTCGCCGGTGCGCTCGCTATGCGTGAAGCTCGCCGACACGCTGACAGGGCCCCAGGCCGGAAGATCGACGCGGGTCGAACTACGGAACTGGTCGTAATTGCCGACGGTGAACACCTGGCGGAGGCTGGATTCGCCGCTGGGATCGCGGGTGACGACGCTGACGGCGCCGGCGGTCGAGTTGCGGCCGAACAGCGTGCCCTGCGGACCGCGCAGCACCTCGATGCGTTCGATGTCCGGCAGTTCGAAGGCCGAGCCGAAGGAACTGCCGATGTAGACGCCGTCGAGATAGGTCGAAATCGCCTTGTCCTGGCCAGGCACCGAGCCGTAGCTGACCGATCCGCGCATGGAATAATTGGCAACGCCGATGCCGCCCGCAGTCGGACGGATGGTCAGGTTCGGCGCCATATTGCCCAGATCCATGACGCTCACGATGCGGTTGGCCTGCAGTGCCGTCTGCGACAGTGCGGTAATGGCGATCGGAACGTCCTGCAGATTCTGCTCGCGCTTCTGCGCGGTCACAATGATGTCTTCGACGCCGGGGGCCGGGCCGCTCTGCGCCTGGGCGTGGCTCCCGGCCATGACGGCACCGACCGCGCAGCAGCCCAGCAGGCTGATGCGAACGCCACGAAGACATGATTTTACGGTGATTGGATTCACGCAAACCTCCCCCCAAAGGGCCGTGTCCATCCTTCAGGAAAGGACCGGCATGATCGTCCATTCTTGTTCTTTGGGGCTGGCTTAACGTGCAGGGAGGATGAGTTCAATGATTTTCGATAGGGTATCAGTTTTTATGCTTCGAACGGAAATCGGATGCCTCCGGGCCGGGCATCGGCGCTCCCGACGCCCGGATTTCAATCGCTTACAGGCAGCGCATCGTTACAGCCATTGACGATGACCGTTGAGCATGGCGCGCAGCGTCACTTCGTCGGGCATCGGCCGATCGAGCAGCCGGGCCGTCTGAATGGCGAGCGCGGCGACCTTCAGCGCCACGAAGTCCTCATACCATTCGAACTCGTCGACGGATTTGCCGCATGCGTCCTGCCACAGCGCGATGGTCTCCTCACGCGTCAACATTCCTTCCAGCGCCGGCCGCCCGGGCCGGGCGCCATGATTGGCGCGATCCATGAACAGCCACCAGGCCAGGTCATGCAGCGCCCCACCCAACGAGGGCTGCTCCCAGTCCATGACCGCGACGACTTCGAAGGCATCGTCGAACATCATGTTGCCGAGACGCGAGTCACCCCAGACCAGCCCTTCGGGCCGGTTCGAGGGCCAGCGGCGCTTCAGTTCGGCCAACGCCGCCCGCAGGACAGGCGCGGGATATTCTGCCGTGACCCAGTCGACATAGCGGACCCAGCGCTCCCATTCCTGCTCCGGGCCGACGAGCCCGGTGTCCCGATCCGCCAGGAAGCCGAGCGAGGACACCGGCGTCAGCTGCGTCGCACCCAACTGCCGCACGGCGTTGGTGCTCATGATGCGGCGCTGCTCGGGCGTCGCTTCGGCCACCCAGCCGCCCTGCGCATAAGGCGGCGAGCTGGTGGAAGCGACGCGGCCATATTTCTTCTCCATGACGAAGAAAGGCGCCCCGACGAGATCCGACGACGCCTCGAACGCCAGCGGTTTGGCGATCCGCACATGTCCCTGCTCGTGCAGCACCCGCATCAACTGATATTGTTCGTCGAACAGATCATGGGGATAGTAGAGATGATCGGTGGGCTTGATCCGCACCACCATGCCCTGCGTCCGCTCCTTGCCCTGCTCCGTCCAGACCGCATCGAACAGGATTGTCTCGTGCGATCGGCCCGCGCCGAAGGGGTAGGAGAAATTCTCCAGCCGCGCCTCGGCGCCGTCCAGCACCTTTTCACTGATCCAGGTCGTCAGGCTCTGTCGCAGATCATCCAGATCACGGACATTGGGGGCGACGATGACATTGTCGTCAGACATGGTTTCTCCTCAAAACTGTTCCGGGACATGACGACCAAGACGTCGGCGCGCGGTCCTGCCTTGCCGGTCTTATCCCATGCCTTGGCACAGCTTCGCCTATTCTGCAAATTGACGGCGAATGGACACTCCGTGCAGCAGCGTTAGAACTTGAGCTAACACCAGAAGAAGGGGAGGATGACATGGCCCGCATCACGATCAACGGCCTCGGCATCGAATATGAATTGCTGGGCGATAAGGGCGCCCCTGCGGTCGCGATCACGCCGGGCGGGCGCTTTTCGATTCGGCGGTCGGCCTTGCCTATCGTTCGATGCTGGGCGGTGCGGAATGGACCGTCTGGCCTATCGCGGCCGGGTGCCGGGCCGGCAGCGCTGCGTCACCTCGGCGAGGACTCGCTGCCGCTCAAGGGCTGAGCCTGCGCCAGCGTCCTGATGAAGGCGATGGTCGCGTCGAAGGTGGCGGCGGCGCCGGTCAGCGCGAAATCGCGCACCACCGCGACATGCTCCATCCCCTCGATCTCCAAGAGGGTCGCGGGGATGCCCTGCGCGACCAGCGCGGCATGGAAACGGCGGCTGTCCCCGGACAGCACTTCGCCGGTGCCGGTGCTGAGGAAGCTGGGCGGAAAACCGACCGGGGCGCTGCTCAACGGCGAGGCAAGCGGGTCGCCCGCATCCTGTCCCTGCAGGTAGAGCGCGGCGGCCTCCTGCGCTGCTGCGCGGGAGAAGAGCGGATCGCTCGCTGCATTCCGTTCGAAGCAGGCGTCCGAAACCCCAAGGTCCAGCCAGGCCGAATGGAGGATGAGACCAGCGAGCGGCACGCCATGCCGGACGCAGAGCAGCGCCGCTGCGGCGGCGATCCCGCCCCCTGCCGAATCACCGGCAAGGATCAGCGGCCGACCGGTCGACCGGAATAGATCGATAACCGTCAGCGCATCATTGAGGCCGCAAGGGAAAGGATGCTCGGGGGCGAGCCGGTAGGCAGGGCAGATCACCTCCACCCCGGCCGCTGCGGCAAGACGCGCGGCATAGCCGGCGACCTGCTCGGGAAATCCCTGCCGGAAGCCGCCGCCATGGAAATGGACAAGCAATGGTGCGTGCGGAGCCGGCGCCGGGAAGCGCAGCGCCCGCACGCCGCCCAGCATCTGCTCGACCGGCGCCGGTTCAACCCGCCAGAAACCGGCGAGGCGCGCCTGCTCCATCGCCGCGCGCCGCTCCGCCAGAGCAGGCGGGCAGTCATGCCCCTCCCGCTCCGGCAGCCGGGCGTCGAGCAGTCCGCCGTTCATCCCTCCTGGTCCAACCCTATCGTGCCGCCCTTTTTGACCGCACTCGAAAGGTTGAACAGATCGGCCGCGAGATAGCCGCCGTCCACCGCCAGCGTCTGGCCGGTCACATAAGGCGTCATGTCCGACAGGAAGAAGGCGGCGGCCTTGGCGATGTCGTCGGTAAAGCCCCGGCGCTGCATCGGGATACGCTCCATGCTGTGCCGCTCGGTTTCCCGATCCTTGAGCGGGATGCGCGGCGTGACGGTGGCGCCGGGCGCGACACAATTCACGCGGATGTTGTGCGGCGCCCATTCGACCGCCATCGTGCGCACCATGTTGATGAGCCCCGCCTTGGCGGCGCCATAGGAAACATGCATCCGCGCCGAGCGCATGCCGTCGACCGAGGCCACCATCGCCATCGAACCGCCCGCCTGCCGCTCGATCATCCGCCGCGCGACCTCCCGTGCGGCGATGAAGACATAGCGCAGGTTACGGCGGTGGTCGTGATCCCAAAGCTCCGGGGACGTGTCCAGGATCGACGCCCAGCCCGCCATGCCGACGATCGTCGCCAGTCCGTCCAGCGGACCGAACTCGCGCTCGGTCCGGTCGATCGCATCGATCAGCGCCGCGTCGTCGAGCACATCGGCCGCGACCGGATAGGCGACCCCGCCCGCCGTCCCGATCGCATCGGCGACCCCTGCGGCACGATCAACCTCCAGATCCATGACCGCGACCGCGCAGCCCAGGCTGGCGAGCAGGGTTGCCGTCGCCTCTCCCATGCCCTGGCCGCCGCCGATGACGAGAACGCGCCGCCCCTCAAGGCCGAAGAGCGTGCGCGCCGTGTCTGTGCCGCCGCTCATATCGGCTGCACCTGGGGGACGCGCGGCTTGGCCTTGAGCGCCGCGACCTTCTCCGCCTCGCGCATGCTGGCGGACAGTGCCGGGACGGCCTTCGACCCGCGCTTCTTGAGCTCGGGAATGACATGCGTCCCCAGCAGTTCGATCGACCGCAGTACCGCCTCATGGGGCAGATAGCCGAAGTTCAGATAGCAAAGCAGCTGGTCGACGCCGGCTTCCTCGAACTTCAGTATCTTGCGGATGCACTCGTCGGGCGTGCCCACGACCACCATGTCCTCGCGGTCGAATTCGGTGATGTCGAAATCGCCGCGCAGCCGGGCATTGAGCAGCGGGAACATCTGTTCCTTTTCCTCATCGCTCATATAGTCGAATTCCCATTTCAGGTGGAATTCGGCGATGCCCTTGTACCACCACCACATCGATTCCCACAGCCGGTTGGTGTCGAACTTGTCACGCGAGTCGGTGCAGTGGACGAGCGTGTAGGCGCCCACCTTGTTGGTGTGGATGCCGGTCAGCGGCACCGCCCGCTCCTGTGCCTTGTGATAGGCGGCGACCACTTCCCTGAGCTTGTCGAGCGGCTGCATGATCGAAAAGCACAGCAGGCCGCAACCATTCTCGCCGGCCATGGTCGCACTCGATTCGGTCGAGGCCGCCATCCAGGCCGGAGGATGCGGATATTGATAAGGTTTGGGCGTCACCATCCGCTTGGGAAACTTCAGATATTCTGAATCCTCCTCATAATATTCCTGGTCCCACATGCCCACGACTGTCCGAGCAGCCGCCTTCATCTTGTCCTTGCTGGACTTGATGTCGACGCCGAAGGCATGTTGCTCCATCGGTGTCGATCGGCCCATGCCCCAGATCGCCCGACCGCGAGACAGGAGGTCGACGGTCGCGACCTTCTCGGCAATGCGTGCGGGGTGGATGAACTCGTGCGGCATCAGCGATACGCCGAAACCCAGCTTGATATTCTCCGTGATCTGCGACAGCGCGCCCAACACGACCTCGTTGCTGGGCATGTGGCTGCGGTTCTCGCGAAAATGATGCTCGACCAGCCAGACCGCCTCGAACCCCATCTTGTCCGCCAGCACGATCTGCTCGATGTTTTCGCGGTAGACGTTGCGCTCCGCCATACGCTGGCCCCAAGGATGTTCCCCGGCCCAAGGCTGGGGAACATCGAACTCATAGAGCAGGCCCAGTTCCATATTTCATCCTCTTCCTGATCGCTGGATGAAGATGATCTGCTGCCATTTGGGACGGATTCTCAATGTTTTTCGCATGTCGCGGCGCAAGTTTATATTTACGCATTTCCAGGCATCGTCCAAGCCCCCGGCTAATCGTCCGCCTCTACCTCCAGCAACTGTGGATTGTCCGCGATATAGCGCTGCGTCAGGTCGACGAAACTGCGCGCCACGGGGGTCGAATGTTCCGAGGCCCAGATCATCGTCAGTTCCCAGGGCCTGTAGGGCGGCGCGTCCTCGATCCGCAGGAAGCGCACATTGCGCGGCTGCGCCCGCTCGGCATGCGCCATGATGACGCTGCAACCCATGCCCGCCCCGACCAGGCTCAACGTGGTGTTGAGCTGCGTCGCCTCCTGCGCCACGCGCGGCATCACGCCTGCCCTTTCGAACATGGCGAGCGTTTCGGAATAATAGGGCGCATATTTCTGCGGCGGCAGGATTAGCGGCAGGTCCGCCAGATCGGTGAGCCGCACCGAATCCTTGCGGGCAATATCCCAGTCGGCCGGCACCGCGATGCGGCGGCCGGATCGCTCGACCGCCATCGCCTCGATCCCGGGCACATGATCGGTCAGCGCCGAGAGGAAACCGACATCCACCTCGCCCGCCAGCACCGCCTTGATCTGCACCGTTGAGGGCATTTCCAGCAGGCGCGCCTCCACGTCCGGCCTGGTCCGGCGGTGGAAGACGATCAGGTCCGGCAGAAAGCGGAACAGCGCCGGGCCGATGAAGCCGATCCGCACCTCGACCTGCTTGGCGGCGGCGCGCTGCGCCATCTGGCGGGCGAGATGGGCCTGCATCAGCGTCTTGCGCGCTTCCGCCAGGAAGACGCGGCCAGCCTCGGTCAACTCGGCGACCCGGCGGGTGCGGTCGAACAGTTCGACGCCCAGATCCTGCTCCAGCCGCCGCATCGCCTGGCTGAGCGGCGGTTGCGCCATGTTGAGCCGCCGCGCCGCCCGGCCGAAGTGCCGCTCCTCCGCGACAGCGACGAATTGCCGCATATGCCTGAGATCCATTGCCATGCCCCGCCTTTAGCGCAGGCGGGCTGGAAAAGGATAAGGAAAAGGATAGGGCGGCGCCATGGCGGCGATGTCAGGCGTCAGCCCTTCGCGGCCATCGGAAGGACCTTTTCCGCGACGGTGCGCAGATAGCGCCAGCCGATCTCGGGCGGCATGCCGCCGATCAGCGGGTGCAGCCGCAGCACCTCACCCTGCCGGACGCGGTCCGCCGCTTCCTCGACCGTCAATATCAGATGGCTGCGATTTTCTGCGCGCAGTTCCTGCCAATTCTTCGCAAAGGAGATGCTGCTACTGTCGCCCCGCTCGCCCGCGGGCCCCTCATACCATTGCGCATAGCCGAGCACATCGTTCATCATATAGGGGCCGATTTCCTCCCAGGCGGCGTCCACATCGTCGGCCACGAAGATCACGGCCGTCTCGTCATGGCGGGTCATGATGAAATTGCCCGGCGTCTGGCCATGTGCGGCGCACGCCTCGTCATAGGCCGCCCGCAGCGCCGGATCGCTGCGCTGGCCGAGAAAGTCGAGGCCGTATTTCCCCGCTCGGCGCGCCGCCGGGATGGAACCCCCGCCCCAACCGATACGCGGGCCGCCCGGCGTGTAGGGACGCGGCGTCACATGGATGCGCCGGCCGTCATGCTCGAACGGCTCGCCCGTGACGGCGCGCAGCAGGATCGCAAGATTCTCTTCGGCGATCGCGCCGCGCCGCCGGAATTCGACCCCGTGCATCGCATATTCGTAAGGGACATAGCCCAGGCCGCCGACATAGCGCACACGCCCGCGCGCGATGTTGTCGAGCACGCACATCTCCTCCGCCAACCGGACGGGGCTGTAGAGCGGCAGCTGGATGATCGCGATCATGATCCCGATCGTCGACGTGCGCGCCGCAATGGCAGAGGCCGCGATCAGCGGCGAGGGCAGATAGCCGTCCGGGCTCATATGATGTTCGGTCAGCGAGACGGCGACCCCGCCCCTGCTTTCGGCCCAGCCGCACATGTCGAGCGCCGCCGTAAAGAGATCGGCGGTGGACGCGCAGCCTTCCGGCGCGCGCATATCAAAACGCATCGCATACATGATTTGTGACATCCTCTCCTGCGGGACTCCCTGAGTGGAGGGAAGGCAGGCCCCGAGTCAATGCGGTTCCCGATTGATCTTGCCCAACCGCGACGGCAAGGTCCGTGCGCACGCGACCGCAAGAATGCGCGCGGAGAGGAGCGATGAGCATCGAGCATCACCTGGCCCGGCGCGACCGGAACGCGACGATACAATCGCAGCCGCCCTGGATCGAAGAGGCGCTTGCCTATCCCTGCGAACGATCCTTCGCAGCCGTCGAGGGTGTTGAACTGGAGACCCTGTCCTGGGGCCGGCGCGGCGATCCGGGCCTGCTGCTGATCCACGGTTTCGCCGCGTCGGCCGACTGGTGGATGTTCACCGCGCCCTTCCTCGCACGGAACCGACGCGTCGTCGCCTTGTCCTTCAGCGGCTCGGGCCGCTCGGGCTGGCGCGATGCCTATGGCGTGGAGCAATGGACGCGCGAGGCGATCGGTTGCATTGAGGCCTGCGGACTGATGGAGGGCGGCCCCGTCGCCATCGCGGCCCATTCCTTCGGCTCGAGCGCCGGCGCCCGCGCGGCCGCCGCGCTGGGCGAGCGGGCCCGTGCCTTCATCATCCTCGACCGCCCGATCGTGCAGCGCTATCTGCGCTCGCCCGAACCCGTGGCGCCCAAGCCGTCGAGCCGCTGGGCCTCGCGCACGGAGGCGATGGCGCGCTATCGGACACTGCCACCTGTCACCCATGCCGAACCAGCGGTGATTGCGCATGTCGCGCAGGCCGCCATCCACCGCCCGGTCGACGAGAATTGCTGGACCTGGCGGCAGGACCCCGATCTGCGCGCGAAACTGGTTTCGGGCCAGATCTCCATCGCCGACGAACTGGCCGCCATGCGCTGCGCCAAAACCTTCCTGCGCGGCGCCCATTCCACGCTGTTCCCGCCTGAGGATGCAGCGGAAATCCGGACGGCCGGCATGCAACTGATCGAGATACCGGGCGCCGACCATCATCTCATGCTGGAACAGCCGATCGCGACCTGTGTCGCGATCGACCTGGCGCTGGCCTTCACGGAGTGGGACAAGCGATGAGCGCGACGGTCGTTCCGATGCATGGATCGCAGCAGGGAGCCTGGTGCTGGGCCTCGGTAATAGAGGGCCTGGCGGTGCGGACCATCGCCGGCATCGCGACAGACAGGCGGCCGTCATGACCGTCGCGCCGGGAAGCGTGCTGCTGGTGACGGGCGCAAGCGGCGGCATCGGCTTCGAGATCGCGGCACAGGCAGCAGAAGCCGGTGCGGTCGTGGGTGTCCACGGGTCGCGCGGGGCAACGGTAGAGGCGGCGGTCACACGGCTCAGGGAACGGGTGCCGGCCGGGCGCTTCATCGCGCTGCCCGCCGACTTTCGCGAACCGGGCGCAATCGAGTTGGTGATCGCGCAGCTGACGGCCGAGACGGGCGGGCTGGACGCGCTGGTACATTGCGCGATCACGGGTGCGCCGGGCATTACCGGGGCCTTTCGCGACACCGATCCGGACAATTTCGGCGCCGCCATGCAGAATATGATCGGCATCTTCCAACGCCTCTGCTTCGCCGCCCTCCCCCATCTGTCCGAACGCGGCGGTACGATCATCGCCTTCGCGTCCGACAATGGGCGCTTCGCCGCCCCGCGCCAATCGATCATCGGCGCCGCCTATGGCGGCATCATGGCCTTTGTCCGCAATCTGGCGGTGGAAGTGGGACGCGACGGGGTGCGCGTCCATTGCCTTTCGCCCAGCTATGTGATGAACACCCCGGTGTTCGACCGTTTCGCCGCTACGTCCGACAGGGCGATACGTGCGAACCAACGCGCCCCGCTCGGCCTGCCGACGCCGCAGGACATCGCGCCGATCGCGCTGTTCCTGTGCGGACCGGGCGCGACGAAGATCACGGGGCAGGTCATCAGCATCAACGGCGGCCTGCATGCCTGAGGCGGACAGTTTCCAGATGCCCGGCCGCATCGGGAGAGTGACATGGGTGAAACAGCGACGAAGACGCTTGGAAACGCGGGAGAAATACCCGCGGTGCCCGTGCCCGCCTCGACCGTGTCGGACGAACATGGCGCAGCCGGTCTCCGCCGGATGACCGCCGCGCAGGAATGGCGCGCCTATTGGCCGATGGTGCTGGCCGCCTTCGTCAGCCTGGGCTTTCCGATCATGCCCTATAACAGCCTGGGCCTGTTCATCGAGCCGCTCAGCCATGAGTTCGGCTGGAGCCGGACCATCGTCACCGCCGGCGCCAGCCTGGCGGCGATACTCGCCGTGCCCTGTTCGCCCTTCATCGGCGCGCTGGTCGACCGCTGGGGCGTGCGAAGGCTGGCCCTGCCCGGCCTTATCCTGACGGCCAGCGCCATGGCCGCGTTCGGGCTGGCCACCGGCTCTCCCGGCCAATGGCTTATGCTGTGGGGCATGTATGCGGTCGTCGCACTCCTACTCAAGAGCACCATCTGGACCGCCGCCATTTCCCATGCCTTCACTGCCGGGCGCAGCGTGGCGCTGGCCGCCGTGCTGTCCGGCGGCGCCGGCTTCTCGGCAGCGATCACGCCGCCACTGACCGAATGGCTGATCGACGAGCATGGCTGGCGCGCGGCCTATTGGCTGCTCGCGGTCGGGTGGGGAGCACCTGCCTTCCTCCTGTCCCTCCTCTTCCTGCGCGACATCAGGGGCGGCCGAGACATGCGGCAGGCGGCCGGTCATGCGGTCGCTGCAGTCGACCTGCCCGGCCTTACCGTGCGCCAGGCGCTGCGCAGCCCGCCGCTGATCCGCATCGCCATCGCCACCTTCTTCACGCTGATCCTGACCTCCGCGCTGATCGTGCATAAGGTGCCGCTGCTGACGGAGGCGGGCGTGACGCGCCAGACCGCGGCATGGCTGACCAGCCTGTCGGGCATTGCCGGCCTCGTCGGTGGCCTTACCACCGGCTGGCTGCTGGGTCGCTTCAATGTCGGGCTGGTCGGCGGCATCACCAACGCGGCGATGGCCGTGTCGCTCGTGCCCCTGCTGGAGCCCTTCCGCACGCCGACGCTGATCGTGCTGTCGATGCTGGTCGTGGGCTATGCCGGTGGCACGAAGCTGCAGATGTGCTCCTACCTCACCGGCCTGTACGGCGGCATGCGCAATTATGGGAAGATTTTCGGCCTCATGGCGAGCATTATCGCGTTTACCGGCGCGATGTCGCCAATGTTCGGATCGGCCATCTATGACCTTAGCGGCAGTTACACCTTGCTGATCCTGATCGGCATTCCGCTGAGCCTGATTTCCAGCTTCCTGCTCTTCGGACTTGGCCCCATTCCGGACTGGACGAAGCAGTCCGCCGAAAAGGGCTGATGACGGCGCCCGGCCTTATGGACCGGGCGTCCGCCTATATCAGCGCGGCATGTTCAGGATGCGCTCGGAGATGATGTTGCGCATGATCTCGTTGCTGCCGCCCGCGATCGTGCCGCCGATGCCGGTCAGGTAGGTGAACATCGGGTCCCAGGACAGTTCGTCGAAGCCGGGGTTGAAGTTCTGACTTTCCGGGCCGACCGCGCGGGTCATGAAATCGCCGACCAGCTTGCGAAGCTCGGTGTTGATGATCTTGATGAAGGGCACGATCACACCGGCTTCCGACGATCCCGCCTTGGTATAGCGCAGCAGCTTGCGCATCATCCGTCGGCAGCCCTGGACTTCGGCGAACAGACGCACGAACTCACGGCGCAGTTCGTCGTCTTTCAACCAGGGCGCGTCAGTCTTCACCGCGTCGGCGTAGAAGGCCTCCATCATGTAGCGCATACGCTCGTTGCGCTCGAAGGAGAGGACGCCGCGCTCGGAAGCGAGCGTCGTCTGCGCCACCGCCCAGCCTTCATTTTCCGGGCCGACCATGTTCTCAACCGGGATCTTCACATCGGTCAGGAAGATTTCGGCGAATTTTGCCAGACCATTGGCCTGGGTCAGCGGCCGCACCTCGACGCCGGGCGAATCCATGTCGAGGATGAAATAGCTGATCCCCTTATGCTTGGGCGCATCGGGATCGGTGCGCGTCAGCAGGATGCAGTGCTTGGCGTACATGGCGTGCGACGACCAGATCTTCTGGCCGTTGACGATATAGTGGTCGCCCTCCCGCACGGCGCGGGTGCGCACGGCGGCAAGGTCGGAGCCTGCACCCGGTTCGGAAAAGCCCTGGCACCAGATCGTGCCATTGGCGACGCCCGGCAGATATTTCTCCTTCTGCGCGTCCGTGCCCCATTTCATGAGCGTGGCGGGGAGATGGTTGATCGACACCGTGAACTGGCCGAGCGAAGGCGCACCTGCGCGAACGATCTCCTCCGCGATGATGATCTGGTTGTAGAGCGACAGGTCCGACCCGCCATAGGCGGACGGCCAGTGGGGCGTGCCCAGGCCCACCTTGTTGCGTTCGGCCATCCACCATTTCTGGCTCTTGTGGAAACTCTTGGCATCGCCCGGAATGGGGCGCGCCTCGTCGGATTTCAGCACATCGGCGAGCCATTCGCGCAATGCCGCGCGGAAGGCGGCTTCGTCGTTCACCTTGTCCAGTATCACAGCGTCAACTCCGCAGTGGTTTCGCCCGCAAGCGTTGCCTTGGCCAGGTCCTTTTCGGCCAGGTCGCGCAGCTTTCCGGCACTGCCGGCGATCTCGCGATTGAGCAGGGCGCTTTTCAGGAAGATATGGGCGTCGAATTCCCAGGTAAAACCAACGCCGCCGTGCAACTGCACGCAGTCTTCGGCGACGAACTTGAACTTCTCGGTCGCCGACGCCTTGGCGAGATTGGCCCACATATTGGCGCTGGGCGCGTCGTCGGCCGCCGTCTCGACCGCCTGGTCGAGCATATTCTCAGCGTGGATGACATGGGTCATAAGGTCAGCCGCGCGATGCTTCAAGGCCTGGAAGCTCGCCAGCGGCTTGCCGAACTGCACCCGCTCCTTGAGATAGTCGATAGTCTGTTCGGCAACGGCACGCGCACCGCCGACGCTTTCACCGCTGACGCCCAGCGCGACCCAGCGGCGCAGCAGCGCGGTCGCCCCCCCATCCGCATCATCGACCAGCGCGAGCGGCGTGAGGCCGTCCAGCATCAGGCGGCCTGCCGTCCGCCTATGATCCCAGATGTCGGCAGCCTCGAACGCCGCGCCCTCGCCGAGCGCCACGAGCGCGATCGCCGCCTTGCCCCCGGCCTCGACCGGCAGCAGCGCATGGGTCGCGGCGCGCGCGCCCAGCAGCAGGGGCGAACGCCCGGAAAGCCCGCCCTCGGCAAAGGCCGTCGCCGTGCCGTCCAGCGCGAGCGGAAGGGCGAAAGTCACGCCTCCACCGATCAGCTCGGCGAGAAGTTCTTGCGCGACATCGGCCGGCGCCGCCGCGGCCAGCCATTGGGCGGCGGCGAGTGTCGGCAGGAACCGGCCCGGCGCCATCGCGCGGCCGAGCTGGCGGAACAGCACGTCGAGTCCGCGCGCGCCAAAGCCCAGTCCGCCGAACGCTTCGGGCAGGCCGATGCCCAGCCAGCCCTGTTCCGCCGCCGTCCGCCACAGATCCTCGTCCAGAGCGTTCTGCCCGTCGAAAAAGGCGTGAACCGCCAACCGGCCACATTCGGCCGACAGGACCTCGCCGATGCTTTCGGAAAGCACCGCCAGATCGTCTTCCCAGCCTTCCACTGCACTCTCCCTTATAATAGGGGCAGCCCGTGCCCCCAGCGGCCAGCCTGCCGCTCCCATGGCTGGTCGGATGCACATCTTGGCCGGCGGGATCAAGCCGGCATCATCCCGCGCACCCGCGCCGCGCCTCGCAGACCGGGGGTCGTCCGTCCCCAAAGGACAGGAGTTCCGCTGGTTCGGCGACGCTTTATCATATATGAGAAATCGGGTCGGCACGCCACAGCGAAGCGTGCGCCGATAGCCGCCTGCCTCTATCCTGCAGGCCGTGATCGCGCTTTACGACGCGCTTGACAGAGGAATTGCAGAACGTAATTCGTAATTCCTGAATAATTGGGCAGAGGATCCGACAATATGGCCGACATCGATCCAGGAGTAGCGCTGTCCCAGGGCTGTTCGGCGCAGCTGGTCGGCGAAGTCCGCAAGATTTCGGCGCTGCGGCTTTCGGACGCGGTGGTGCAGCGCGCGCGCCATGCGGTGCTCGACTGGATCGGCGTCACCATCTCGGGCGCGCAGCAGCCCTCCGCCCGCATCACCCGCCAGGTCCTGCAGGCCGAAGGCGGAGAGGCGCGCGCCGCCGCGATCGGATCGGCTGATCGGCTGACGGCACGCCAGGCGGCATTGTTCGGCGGCGTCGCCAGCCACAGCCAGGATTTCGACGACATGGGCCTGGGCATCCATCCCTCAGTCGTCGTCCTGCCCGCCGTGTTCGCCCTAGCCGATGAGGTCGACGCCAGCGGCGGCGATGTGCTCGACGCCCTGCTGCAGGGCTATGAGGCGCTCAAGATCGTCAATGCGGTCGTCGGCGAAAGCTCCTACGCGCGCGGCTTCCATTGCACTGGCACGTTCGGCGCGTTCGGCGCGGCGACCGCCGCCGCTCGCATGCTGGGGCTGGACGAGGCAAAGACGCTTTCGGCTTTCGGCACGGTGGGCATGCTGTCCTCCGGCCTTCGTGCGGGCTTCGGCAATATGGGCAAGCACCTCAATTCCGGCAATGCGGCGGCGGCCGGCGTGCTCGCCGCACGGCTTGCGGAAAACGGCTTTGTCGGTCCGGTCGACGTGCTCGAAAATCCCGTCGGTTTCGCCAGCGCGGTCAACGCGCCGCAGGCGAAACTGGACCCGACCAACCCCCGTGCCCGGCTTCAGGACCAGCTCGCGGTCGAGGAAATCATCTTCAAGCTGCATGCAGCCTGCGGCGGCACCCATTCGGCGATCGACGGCATTCGCCAGATCCGCGCGCGCCGGCCCTTCGCGGTCGACGAGGTGGAGGAGGTGGAGCTTGTGGCGCCCGATCTGCTGCCCACCATCTGCGGCATCGTCGAGCCCAGGACGGGCATGGAGGGGATGTTCAGCATCCATTATGCCTCCGCCCTCGCCATGACGGGCAGCACCACGGGCACCGAAGCCTTCACCGACGCAAGGGTGGCCGATCCCGCGCTGGTCACGGCGCGCCAACTCGTCCGCCTCAACCTCATTCCCGGCGATCCCAGCAACTTCTCCGTCATGAAGAACCCGGTTCAGGTCAATCTGCGCCTGAAATCGGGGGAGATGCTGACCGCGGCCGTTGACATCTTCCAGCCGCGTACCGATCTCGATGCCCAATGGGCCGATCTGGTCGAAAAGTTCACCGGCCTCGTCGCCCCCATTTTGGGCGAGGCCCGCGCGGCTGAGTTGGTCGACCTGGTCGGGCGGTTCGAAACTTTGGACTCGGTCCGCACGCTGACCGACAAGACGCTGCTCGACAGTTGAGAGAAGACGCATGAACAAACCCGGCAAGCTGGTGACGCAAGACCGCGAAATCCCGATGGAGGGCAACCGCCTTCCCATCGAACTGTGGGACGGTCCGACCTACCAGGACATTCTCGACATCGACGACCGGTTTCACAAGACGTCGGATGTCGTGCGCGAGCACCGGATGGTGGACCTGGGCAATGACCCCATTCCCGCGAACCGTTACACCTCGCCCGAATTCTTCCGCAAGGAAGTCGAGCACGTCTTCTTCAAGACCTGGCAATATGCCGTGCGCGAAGAAGAAATTCCCGAGCCGGGCGACTATTATGTCTATGAACTGCTCGACCGTTCCTTGCTGGTCACGCGCCAAAAGGACGGATCGATCCGCGCGTTCGAAAATGTCTGCCGGCACCGCGGCCGTCGCCTCGCGACGCAAAGCGGCTGCAAGCAGATGTTCCGCTGCCCCTATCACGGCTTCACCTGGGAAATTGACGGCAAATTCCGGCCCGGCCCGGTCGCGTGGGACTTCCCGGAGATCGACGGGGACGATTTCCCGCTGGGCGAGGTGAAGGTCGGTCGCTGGGCGGGCTTCGTGTTCGTGAATTTCGATCCCGACTGCGCGCCGCTCGACGCATTTCTGGGGCCGCTTAAACGGCACATGGACTATTGGATGATCGACCATGTCTACAAGGCGGCGCATGTGGCCAAGGTGCTGCCCGCCAACTGGAAGGTCGTGACCGAGGCGTTCCTGGAAAACCACCACGTCACCTTCACCCATCCGCAGGTGTCGCCCTATACGATGGACGCCAATTCCCAATATGACGTGCTGTCGGATCATGTGACGCGGTCCATTTCGCCGCACGGCTATCATGGCCTGCTCTATGAAGGCCCCAAGCTGTCGCCGCAGGAGATATTGGCGGTCGCCATGCGCAACGGGAACAAGGCCGGCGCACTTACCGACCTGGAATTCGGTCCGGACATGACCGAGCGGCATTATCTGGCGACGACCGGCCGCAAGAACCTGTCGGAACGGACCGGCCGCGACCTGTCCGACCGGTGCGACGCCGACTTCATCGACGGCTATTCCTACGACCTGTTCCCCAATTTCCACATCTGGGGTTCGCTTGCGACGAAGATTTCCTATCGCTTCCGTCCGCTCGACACGGAAAAGACGCTGATGGAGGTCTTCCTCTACAAATTGGCGCCCGTCGATGGGCCACCCCCGCCTGTGGCGATGCAACTGCTGGGACCAGATGACAAATGGTCAAGCTGCGTTGGCGATCTTGCATATCTGGCGGGTGTCTATGATCAGGACGAATCGAACATACCGCAGACGCAGGAAGGACTGCGGCAGCTTGGTGATCGTGGAATTCATTTCGCCCGTTATTCGGAAATTCGTTGCCGTAACTTGCATCGGATGATCGACCGCTATATCGCACATGGCGAAGCGTTGAAGGACGCCGACGCCTGAAACGCTGGCGTCGCACCCCGCGGCGCCACCCCCGGACGCGCGAAAAGCGCGTAATGCCGGTGCACAAGGGAGAGGCGCGCGTGACCATAGCCCACGCGTGACGACTTGCGCGCACTGCCGGATGCGTGGGTTTTCTGCTACGCTCGGTGGGAAATTGCGGCTGTCGGCCGCCCCATATTCCCGATCTACGTCACCTTCGCCGGACCCACCACCTATGAGCGGGCACGCACCTACGGCATCGACGTCGCGTTCAAATTCTGATGACCGGGCGTCCGGCCGGCGCTCGCTGAAATATATGAAAAATGGGGTGCTTCCTTCGATCAAGGCGGCGCTCCTTTTCGTTGGAGGCAGCCCACACGACGCCCTCTTGTCCCAAAAGGGAAGCATCACCGAGGCACTCTCATTTCCCCCTTTACGCTGCCCCCAATACGCCTGTATGATGAATCCATAATTGATAGTCCGGCAGACCGGATCAAATGTCGGTAAAACCGGCACAAAAGGGGAGGAAGCCATGAAGGGTTTCATCAATAGCGAAGTCGTGTCTTTTCGCGCTCTGCTTCTGGGAAGTGGAGCGCTTCTGGCGTTGGCCGCCCCTCCAGTTGCCGCGCAGAACAGGAATGACGTGAGCGTCGAGGAAATCATCGTCACGGCGCAACGGCGCGAACAGAATCTGCAAGACGTGCCGATCGCCATCACCGCCATTTCCCAGACCGCGCTGCAGACCAACCGCATCACCAGCGTGATGGATCTGAACACGCAGGCGCCCAACCTGACCCTGCGTTCCACCGCGGGCGGCATAGGCGTCGCCAATTTCTCGATGCGCGGATCGGTCAGCTATGGGTCGGTGCCGGGCCAGGACAAGGCGATCTCCACCTATCTGGACGGCGTCTATATCGGCAGCGCCTTCGGTTCGGCCTTCGAACTGCCCGATCTCGAGCGGATCGAGGTACTGCGCGGGCCGCAGGGCACCTTGTTCGGCCGCAACGCAACCGCAGGCGCAATCAACGTCGTGACCCGCGACCCCAGCGGCGAGTTCGGCGTGCGGCAAGTCTTCACCGTGGGCAATTACGACCAATTCCGCTCGTCCACCCGCGTCGAGCTTCCGGCGCTGGGCTCGCTTAGCGCATCGGTCAGCTACACCCATAATGAACGCACCGGCGACATGAAGAATCTGGGCGCCGGAACGGTCTGGAACCGCACCGGACCGCGCACCAGACAAGGTATCGCCGTATCGCCCAAGACGTTGGGCGACGAGAATTCGGAATCCGTCTTCGTCGCGGTCAAGTTCGAGCCGAGCGACAATTTCAAGACGGTCTACAAGTTCGACTGGATGCACGGCGATTTCACGCCCGAAGGCAATGCCGCGGTCGCGCTGACGCCGCAATTGCTCGGACCCTTCGGCGACGCGCTGGCGCTGGCCTATGCCGCCAACCCGGTGGCGCTGGCCGGCAATGAGCGGCCCAAGGCGGTCAACAATTCCTTTTCGACGCCCGGCTTCCAGCGTGTCGAAGGGCATAATATGACTACGACGGTACGGCTGGCCGACGATCTTACGGTCAAGAACATACTGGCCTACAGACGTTCCTACATCTACGCCAACTCGGACATCGGCGGCCTTGGCGGTCTGGTCGTCACCCAGGCGGTGGCCGACAATCTGGCTGGAATCGCCGGCTTTCCACCCGGCTCACTCAACATCCTGATCGGATCACCCTATGTGCCGATCGCCTCGCAGGTGCAGAATCGCTTCAAACAGTGGAGCGACGAAATTCAGTTCAACTATGACAGCCAAATGCTGACCCTGACAGCGGGCGCGATCTATTATCATTCCAATGCCGTGAACGGCGCTCCGGACGGCTTGCGCCAGACCGTCGTCCTCAGCCCCGTCTTCGGCGGCAATCTGTTCGAAGGGCGGCGCAACCTGTCCTTCAACACCGCCTCCTCGCTCGCCGGCTATGCGCAGGCGGAAGTCCATGTGACGCCGGAACTGGACGTCATCGGCGGCATCCGCGTCACCAAGGACAAGAAGTCGGGAACCGCCTATCTCAACAATGCCGCCGCCTTCAATCAGTTGGCCTTCCCCTTCACCTACAAGAAGACGAAACCCAACTATTCGATCGGTGCCAATTACCGGCCGAACGACGGCATCCTGGTCTACGCCAAATATTCGACCGGCTTCGTCTCAGGCGGATCGGTTTCCGGCATCCCCTTCCCGCCGGAAACGGTCAAGGCCTGGGAAGGCGGCATCAAGGCCGACCTGTTCGACCGCCGCCTCCGCGCCAACCTCGCGCTGTTCAAGGCCGACTATAAGAATATCCAGTCGGTAGGCGGCGGCGCCACCCTCACGCCGCCCCGTAACGATCTCAGCACCATCGTCGTTCGGGAATCGGACCTTGACACCAAAGGCTTCGAACTGGAGTTGAACGCGGCACCGATCCGTGGCGTAAGCCTCAACGCCTCGCTCGGCTATACCGACGTCAAGGAAAGCAACGTCAATACCTTCCTCCGGCCACCAGGCAGCCTGCCGACGGCGCGGGCGAAATGGACTTCGACCCTGTCCGCCCAATATGAGACCGATCCCCTGTTCAGCGATACCACGGTCATGGCGCGCGTGGATGCCAGTTGGCGCTCGAAGATCCGGACTCTCAGCCAGACCAATCTGCTGCCGGACTATGACGCCTTCCTCGTCTCGGACGACCTGTGGCTGATCAACGGCCGCGTCGCGCTGCGGCACTTAAACCTTGCCGGCGCGGATGTGGAACTGGCCGGATGGGTACGGAACCTCACCGATGCGGGCAATCCGACCTTCCCCATCTATTACACCTTCTCAGGATCGGCAACTTATGAGCGGGCCCGGACCTATGGCCTGGACCTGAGCTTCGAATTCTAAAGGGGGCCGCCGGCACCCTTGAGGGGCAGTCGGCGAACAGGGTGGGGGCGCGCGGCCAGCAAGCTGCGCGCCCTTCATCCTGTAACGCTGTCCGGATATGGACGCGCAAGGCACCCATGCACCATGACCGAGGATGAGGAACCATGGAAAAGACGCTCTTCTTCTTTCGCCGCAATCCGCAGCGCGATCCGCAGGATTTCGAGCAGCATTACGTCAACAACCATGCAAAGCTCGGCAAGCGGCTCACGCGCTGCCTGCTCGGCTATACGGTCAATATCGTGAAGTCGGCGAACGGCCCCGACGCGATCACGGAACATTGGGTGTCCCGTGCGATGGACATCCTTACCCCCGACATAGCCTATGCGTCGGTGGATGATTTCAACGAAGTGTTGGTCGACGACCGCACGATGTTCAGCGGCTTCGAACTCTATGTCGTCGTTGACCAGATCGAGACCGTGCCGGGACCGCAGCCCGATACGCCGCTCGAAACGGCAACGCCGGGCGTGAAGCTGATCTGGACCTATGCCGATGCGGCGAGCGCCCCGCCCCCGCCCGCCAGCGCTTGCCGCGTGCTCGACAATATCGTGGGTTACAGGCTGGTCCATGACGGTCAGGGCTGGCAGCGGCTGGCGCCCGATTTCAGGCTGGTCCGCATGGCCTGGGTCGATGATGTCACGCAGGCCGGACCGGCGGCGAACACTGCGATCGTCACCACCGAATATCGTTTCATCCCCGCGCCGCAATGGGAGAGCGAAGCGGCCTGACGGCCGCGCACCGCAGCCGTCGGTTTCCGCGATCTTTACGACCCGATCAGACGAAAAGGATGAAGGATGGACCTTGAACTGACGGGCCGGCGCGCGCTCGTAACCGGTAGCAGCTCGGGCATGGGCGCGAAGATCGCGCGGCAACTCGCTGCCGAAGGCGTTCAGTTGGTGGTCCATGGGCGCGACCGCGACCGGGCGGAGGCCGTTGCGCAGGGGATCGCGAACGATGGCGGACAGGCAGCCGTAGCGGTCGGCGACATAGCGACGGACAAGGGCGCGGCAGCGATCGCCCAGGCAGCGCTCGCTGCCTTTGGCGGCATCGACATCCTCATCAACAATGCCGGCGCCGTGTTGAATGTGGATCAGCCTGACTGGCGTAAGGTCGGCATGGACCAGTGGTGCGCCTCCTTCGACCTCAATGTCGGCGCGGCGGTGCGGATGAGCCGGCATTTGTCCTCCGCGATGGTCGAGCGCGGCTGGGGACGGATCGTCAACATCTCCAGCGTGTCGGGCACGCAGATGCGCGGCCGCCTGTTCGACTATGGCGCGTCCAAGGCGGCACTCAACAGCTTCACCGTCAACCTGTCCAAGGCGCTGGCGCCCCGGGGCGTCACCGTAAACTGCGTCATCCCCGGCGCGATCATGACCCCGGCGATCGAACGCTGGATCGAAAGCCTGGCGGGGCAGCGCGGCTGGACCGGAGACTTTGCGGAGAAGGAGCGGCTCTATGTCGAAGAGCGGGCGACGCAGTCGGTGCCGCGCCTGGGTCGCCCGCGCGAGATCGCGGCGGCAGTCGCGCTGCTCGCGAGCCCGCTGTCAGGCTATACCACCGGCGCCTTCCTGCGGATCGAGGGCGGCATGGCGACGACGATCGGCGCTTGAGCCGGGCCGGCTGGGTGACGGACGGGTCCGCCGCCCGCGCCGCTCAATCCTCGCCCGCCTGCTTCTTGTTCGCGGCAGCCATCGCCTTGGAATCGAGATTGCCGATCGAACTGCCCAGGGTCAGGTCGTTCTGCGCATGGGCGAAATGGTGCATGTGATAGACCGCATCCATCGCCGTCCGCTTGCCGCGCAGATCCTCGGCATGGGCGATCGCCTGCTTGGTCAGCCAGACGCCCAGTGGGGGCTGCGCAGCGAGGCGATCCGCGATCTTCTGGCATTCGGCGCGCAGATCGTCACGGGCGACGACCCGGTTCACCATGCCGAAATGATGCGCCCGCTCGGCCGACATGCGCTCGCCCAGCAACAGGAATTCCGACGCGATGCGCGGTGGCAACTCGAAGGGGTGCGCCCAATATTCGACGCCCGGAATACCCATCATCAGCACCGGGTCCTGGAAGAAAGCATCTTCCGACGCAACGATGAAATCGCAGGACCAGGCCAGCATCAGTCCGCCGGCGATACAGGCTCCATGGACCATGGCGATGGTCGGCTTGGAAATGGCGCGCCAGCGGCGGCAAAAGCCCAGATAGACTTCCTGCTCGCGCGTGTAGAGGAATTCGGCGGCCGGCTTGTTCGCATGGTCGGGGAACAGGTGGACACGATTCTGGCTGACGCCCACGTCGCGCCCCGGCGTGCCGATGTCATGGCCGGCGGAGAAATGCTTGCCCTCTCCCCCCAGCACGATCGCCCGGACATTGTCGTCGTCCAGCGCCCGCTTGAACGCCGCATCGAGCGCGTAGAGCAGTTGGGCATTCTGCGAATTATTGTAGCGAGGGCGGTTGAGCATGATCCAGGCCGTCGATCCTTCGACCGTGTAGAGAATGGGTTCATCCGTCTCGTAAACCGGGTTCGATGCCCGCGCGAAATCGCTCATGTCTGTCACCCTTGAAAGCGCCGGTCGCCATCCTGTGACTTGGCCGGCTGGTCGCGCAACGGGGCGCTGCTTCATTCCCTTTCGCGCTATCCGACCGCAGCGTCAACTTCATCAGAGCCAGGAAATCATGTATCTGATAGGATGTTCGGCAAGTCCGCTTGCGCCGTAGCTGAATGCGGACACAAGAGGCGTTGAAGCTACAAGGAGGCGACCGACAGATGAATCCGGTGAAGTCGGCACAGCGCACATTGGCGATTCTCGAACTGCTGGAGCGGCTGAGGCGGCCCGCGCGCGTTTCGGAAATCGCCAAGCTGCTGGGCTATCCCCAGTCGAGCACATCGGTGCTGATCAGCAGCCTCAAGCAGCTTGGCTATCTCAATTTCAATCCGGAGACCCACGAGTTCGCGCCTTCCATCCGCGTCGCGCTGGTCGGCGGCTATCTGCGCTTTGATACGCACCACGCCTATGAGGTGCTCGACCTCATCTCCGCGGTGCGCGAGCGGACCGGGCTGACGACGATCCTGTCGACGCGCAACGGCGTCCATGTCCAATATGTCTATGCGCTCGCCGCGACCGGGCGACGGATGATGGGGCTGCGTGCGGGAAGCATGCGGCCGCTGACCCGCGCGGGCGCCGGAATCATGATGCTGACCGAATGTCCGGACGATGAGATCGGGCGGATCGTGCGCCGGCTCAACACGCTGCATGATGCAGGCGAGCGGGAGAAGCTCGACGTCGTTCTGTCAACGGTCACGCAGGCACGGCAGGACGGCCATGCCTGCGTTCTCAATCGCCTGGTCGCCGCGGTCGGCTCCGTCGCCGTCAAGCTGCCAATCCGCGACAGCTTCGGCAAGCCGCTGGCGCTCAGCATCAACGGCCGCTCGAACGAGATCGGCCCGAACCAGACGGAGCTGGTCGCGGTGATGCGGGAAGAGATTGCCCGCTTCGCCGAGCGCTGAAACAGTTTTTCGAAACGGGTTCGGAAGTGTTGACATGACCCGGGACATAGGCCAATCCGCGCCAAGCGGCCCGATTTGCGAGCGTCATCCTGTTGGAAGGGTGCGGCCGCCTCGATCAGACTCTGGAGGAGGATCCCCGGCGTGCAAAAGCCTCAGAAACCGCTTGATCCGGGTTTTTCACCGACGCTTCCCAATCTTCTGGCCAATGCGGCCCGGCAGTTCGCCGACCGCACCTTCCTGATCGACGAGAAGGGCGAACAGACCTTCGCCCAGGTGGAGGCGGACACCGCCGAACTGGCGCGCGGTCTGCTGGCGCTGGGCGTCGCCAAGGCATCGCGCGTCGCTCTCTTCGTCCCCAACACGACGGACTGGGTAAGATGCTGGCTGGCAGCCGGGCGGATCGGCGCACTGACCCAGCCGTTCAGCACGCTCTACAAGCCGGCAGAGCTGGACTGGGGCCTGTCGCATCTGGATACCGAAACCCTGTTCGTGCAGGCGCGCTACGGCAATATCGACCTGGTCGCCCGGCTCGAGGAGGCGATCCCCGACCTCGCCGATCAGGCAACGACCACCCTGTTCCTGCCGAGCCATCCCTATCTGCGCCGCATCATCGTGATGGGCGACTGCGATCGGCCCTGGGCGATCAAGGGCGCCGACGCGCTGCGCGAAGCCGCCGCTGCCTATCCGCAGATCGATGGCGCCTATCTCGCCAATGTCGAACAACTGGTGACGCCCGCCGACCTGTTGGTCACCATCTCCACATCGGGCACCACCGCCCATCCAAAGGCAGTCGTGCACACCCATGGCACTGCGGTGCGCATAACCCACGAATTTCTCGACTATATCGATTTCATTCCCGAAGATCGCAATCTGGTCGGCATGCCGATGTTCTGGGTCGGCGGTCTCAACACCAATCTTCTGCCGGCGCTGCACATTGGCGCGGCGCTCGTCTTCGCCGCCGGTCCCAAGACCTCCGACATGCTCGACGCGATCACCCGCTTCGGCGTCACCCGACTGCCCTGGTGGCCGATCCAGATCCAGGGCCTGATCAAGGAAGCGGCGGAAAAGGGCGTGGACCTCAGCAGCCTGCAGCGCGTGCTCAACATCCGCGACGATCATGGGCGCGATATTCCGCCCGCGCGACGCGGCTATTCCTTCGGCATGACCGAAACCTTCGGCATGCATACGATCGAGCGCCGCACGGTGCCGATACCGGCAAGCAAGGCGGGCGCGATGGGGCGCAACCTGCCGCATGTCGAACGCCGGATCGTCGATCCGGAAACGGGGATGGAAGTGTCGCCGGGACAACAGGGCGAACTGCAGGTACGTGGCTACACGCTGATGGCCGGCTATTACAAGGTCGAACGCGAGGATATCTTTACCGAGGATGGCTTCTACCCGACCGGCGACATCTGCTCGATTGACCGGGACGGTTGGCTCTATTTCCACACCCGGCGGACCGAGATGATCAAGACTTCCGGCGCCAATGTCGCACCGATGGAGGTGGAGCGCGTGCTCGTCACCCATCCGCAGGTCAGCGAAACCTATGTGTTCGGCATGCCCCACCCGACCAAGGGCGAGACGGTGGTCGCCGTGGTGGTCCCGGAAAAGGGCGAGACGCTCGACACCGCAGCACTGCGCAAGCTGACGTCGGACCAGCTTTCCGCCTACAAGGTGCCGCAGGCGATCTTCGTGGTCGAGGAGCAGGACATTCCGCGCACCGCATCGGGCAAGGTGAACAAGAATAATCTCGCCAAGCTCGTCGAGGATCGCGTCGACTGGTGAGGCGTTGCTACAGCACGCCGTCCCAGAGCAACCGTTCGGCGCGGGCGGGATCGGATTCGACCCGCATGTCCCGATCGAAAATCATGGTGGCGCGCGTCTCCAGATCATAGGTCGGCCAGGACGGCAATCCATCGACGGCCAATGTCCCGGCCCGCGCCCAGTTGGACCAAAGATCGTGCGCGCGCGCAGCCGCAGCGGCAGCGCCTTGGGGCACACGACGCCAGGGGTTGGTGCCGCCGAACACAAAGCCCATGTCCCCGCCGTGGGAAGCATAGCCGGTCGCCGGCCCGTCAGTCGCCTTCCAGTCGAAACGATACATCCAGACCCGCCCGCCAGCGCCGGCGTGCGCTTCGGCGAAACGTAGCGAAGGGATCCAATATTCCTCCGCCGTCAGCTGGCGAATGCGGCGGTCCGGCGGTGAAAGTCCGGGCAAAATCCGTTCATAGCCCGGCTCCAGCGACCGCATGGAGGCGAAATCGAGATTGGCGAGCTGGCGCGGTTCCAGCGGCTTTTCGGCGCGACCGGGGAGAAGCATGCCGGCAGACTCGTCCCGCGCCGTACCGATCACGACGTCCAGATGCCGCGTCATCCCCGCGCGAGCGGCCGCAACCGGGCCGAGCGGCAGGATGTGCCCGTCCACCGTCGGGCGAAAAGGGAAGCCCAGGGGAAGCGCGGCCATTGCCCTTCCCTGCGCCGCCAGCAACTCGGCAGCGGGCAAGGACGCAAGACCGCGCACGTCGCCAGCCTTCAGTCCGGCTGCCGCTATCACCGCTTCAGCTACCGGCCTGGCCTGCTGCGCATCGTTGAACGTGGTAAGGCCACCGCCGCTCTGCACCAGCATGCGACGGAACAGGCGGTTGGCCGACGGCATCGCCGCCAGCGCGCACTCATTCTTCGCTCCAGCCGACTGACCGATCAGCGCAATGTCATGCGGATTGCCGCCGAACGCCGCGATATTCTCGCGGACCCAGCGCAGCGCCGTTGCAAGATCGAGCAGGCCATTGAGGCCGGACCCTGCAAAGGCAGGATCAATCCCGCCCAATTCCATGAAGCCGAACGCGCCCAGCCGGTAATTGGCGGAGACGACGACGATGTCGTCCTGCGCGAAGGCAGTGCCGTCATAATGGGACTGGCTGCTAGCGCCCAGGAAGTTTCCACCTCCATGGACGATGAAAAGCACCGGATGCGGTCCCTGCGCTGCGGGTGCGAGAATATTGAGCGTCAGGCAGTCGTCCGACATGGGGCCGACCGTCTCCATAGCCGGAAACGCAGGCTGCAACGCCGCTGGGCCAAAGGCACCCGCATCGACGGGGCGACGGGAGGATGGCAGCGGCACCGGGCGGCGGAAACGAAGCTTGCCGACCGGTGGCAGGGCGTAGGGGATTCCCCTGAAGACATGCAAGTCCCCGACCACGCGGCCCATGATCCGGCCGGTCCTGGTGGACACGACAGGCCGAAGCACGTCGGGCCGCTGACGCGCCGCGCGACCATCCGCCGCCCCGGCGAAGAGCGCCGCCCCGCCGATTGCCATCATCGTGCGACGGTCAATCTGCATGGCTGCCTCCTCAACGTCCAGGCGGTGGCTGCCGCCTGGTGCTCCCATCAGACTTCGATCTTGTACAGCTTCGCCGCGTTGGTGCTCATGACCTTGCGGATGACGTCCTCGCCCCAGGGCTGGAGCACGTTCAGGCCGTGCTGGACCGCGCCCGGATAGAGGCAGGTGGCGTGCGGGAAATCGGTTTCGAACAGGACATTGTCGAAGCCGATCGAATCCAGCACCTGGCTCGGGGCCGATTTTTCGAACCAGAAGCAGCTGTAGACCTGGCGGCGGAACAATTCGGTCGGCGACGGCTGTTCCAGCCCCTTGCCTTCGAACGGCGTGTCGAGCAGCTGCCATTCCAGGCGTTCCAGCATGAAGGGAATCCAGCCCAGGCCGCTTTCCACGATGACCCACTTGGTCTTGGGGAAGCGCACCAGCAGGTCCGACGCCAGCAGGTTCGCCATGACGCGCGCGTTGTACAGTTCCAGCTGCGAGTTGCCGATGACCATCGCGCGCTGCTTGTCCATGCCCGGCCAGGTCGAGGATGCCCAGGCTTCCAGGCTCGATTCGCTCGAACCGACGTGGAAGTTGATCGGCATTTCGAGAGCCGAGACGGCTTCCCACAGCGGATCCCAATGCTCGTTGGTCAGCGGCGGCAGGTCCGCACCGGCATGCGGCTCGGGGCAGATGGTGATGCCGCGCAGCTTCAGGTCGCGCGCGCAACGCTCGGCTTCCTTGACCGATTCCTTGACGTCCCAATAGGGCACCAGGCACTGCGGCAGCAGGCGCTCGCCGCTGTCCTGCTGCAGTTCGGCGAGATAGTCGTTATAGACCTTGATCGTCATCAGGCCGATCTCGGGGTCCATGTTGGCGAGTTGGTGCGCGCCGAAGCCCAGGATGTTGCCATAGCCGATCTGGGCCCACACGCCCTGCTCGTCCATGAACTTCACGCGTTCCTTGGGATCGTAGGACGCCGGGTGCACCTCGTCGAAGGTCATGCCGGCGCGGATGTCGAATTCCCAGAAGCTCTGCTTGGAGCCGTCCTTGCGGATGACCGACGCGGCGCCGACCTTCTTCTGCAGGATCTGGTCGTCGTTGATATACCAGTGCGGACGGCCCTTGGGCCCCATCTTCACGTGGGGCAGCTTGGTCTTCCACTTGTCGGAAACGCGGCTCGACCACAGATCCCACGGTTCGGTGATGTGAGTGTCGGCGTCGATGACCTTCAGGCCTGCGGGCGCCTTGATCTCGCCCGGCTTGTCCAGAACAGTTGCCATGGTAGTTACCTCCTAAATTCGTCAGATTTCGATGTCCAGGATGAAGGACTGATAAGACTTCGCCTGCGTATCGACGTTCAGCGACGCCGAATTGGCGCCTCCCAGCGCGCCGTGCAGGACGAAGTTCAGTCCCTTGAGATTGGGGAACTCGTAGCGGTCCACCGGCCCCTTCACCGTCCGCGAGAAGAAGTCCTTGACCTTTTCGGCGGTCAGCTTCTCACGCAGAAGCTCCCAATCTTCGTCCTTGTAGGGGAACACGCAGACATTGCCGGTGTCGCCCTTGTCGCCCGAGCGCGAATAGGCGATTTCGCGAAGTTTCATGCGGTCACTACCTCCGTCTCGATGGCCACCGCGTCGCGGTCGACCGGCACGCCGATGACGTTGAACGCCTCGATGATCTGCGAGCGCGGACCGGCGACGCCGGCGGGGCGGTCGAAATAGACCATGCCCGTTTCCTCGCACACTTCCTTGGCGACGGCGCGGGTCTTGCAGCGCGCCGCCACGCGGTAGCGCAGCTCGTTGAGATCGCTCGGCGCATTGGCGATATTACCATACATGGTCGAAATGCCGTAGACCTCGAACTTCATGTCCATGATATCGTCGGCATAAGGCTTCAACCGCTCGCGGACGATATCCTCGACCAGCCTGGCGCGGTCGAGGCAGCCGGAACCGCCGAGCGACCCTTCGGAAATCGCCTTGAAGCCGTTGCGCACGCCGACCAGCGCGCGCAGCTTTTCCGGGCGCGGCTTGCCGGTCATGCCGCGCAGTTCGACCAGGTCCTTCTGCGGCACGGTCAGGCTGATCTGCGACATGTCCATGTCGACGTCCGGCGTCAGATAAGAGCGCGGATCGTGGATCTCATAGCCCACGCGGCACTTGACCGTCTCGGCCGTCACCATGCCGCCCGCGCTCGCCAGCTTCGTCACCCGCACAGACTCGTCGTCGACGATGACATAGGGGAAGCCCAGCGGGTCGAGACCCGGTACGACACGATAAGGCGGATCGGCGAAGCCGCCGCCGGAAATGCCGGTGCTGCCCTGGAGCATGTGCCCGGCCAGCGTGCCGAGCGCGGCGCGCTGGGGCGTCAGGCCGTCCCAGCCGAGCGCATCATGGCAGATGGCGACCGACATGGACGGGTCGGCGATGCGCCCGCCGAGCACGAAGGTCGCGCCTTCGTTCAGCAGGTCGATGAAGCCTTCCGCGCCCAGATAGGCATGAGCACAGATCAGACGGTCGCCCAGTTCGTTGATGGTGCAGCCGACCTCGGGCATGTAGACATTCCGCGCCTTGAGATACTCAAGCACATCGCCGCCATGCATCGCGCCGATCCGCAGCCCGTCAAGGCCCGCTGCCCGCGCCGCGTCCACCGCCTGCGCCAGCGCACCCGGCACGTTCGCCTGGCCGAAGCTGCCGACGACCACGCCGCCGCGCCGCAGGAAGCCGCCCATCGCGGTCAGCACCTTGCCGGTCGCGGGATCGAAGCCCTGCTCGGGCTTCTTCATCTTGCGCAGCGTGGCGAGGGTCATGGTCTGCTCGCCCAGACGGTCGAACATCATGTAATCCACCTCGCCGCTGTTGGCGAGATCGACCGCCGGCGGGATTCTATCGCCAGCGAAGGCCGAGCCCGCGCCGATGCGCGGGCGGCGCTGCGCCCTTGGAATCCTGGTTACAGCCACTTAGACGATCCCCTTTTCATGCAATTCGCGTATGTCCTGCGCCGACAGCCCCAGCTCCTGCTGCAGCACGGCCGCCGTGTCCTCGCCCAGGAAGGGCGGCGCGCGATAACCTTCGACCGCCTTGCCGCCGAAGCGGATCGGATTGGCGATCACATTCACCTTGTCCCCATTGCCACGGTCAAGCTCGACGCGCAGGTTGCGATGCTTGACCTGCGGGTCCTCGAAGGTCTGGTCCAGCGAGTAGACCGGCGCGCACATGACGTCCGCCTCCACCAGCCGGTCATACCATTGGAGCACCGTCGCCGTGCCGAAGCGATCGTTCAGGATCGCCGCCAGCGCGTCCACATTGGCGTAGCGTTCGGCGCGCGAGGCAAAGCGCGGATCGTCCAGCAGCTCGGTCAGCTCCATGGCCTTGCACAGCCGCGCGAACTGGTCGTTCGCGGTCGCCTGCATCTGCAGCAGCCCGTCGGCGCAGTGGAAGATTTCCGACGGCGCCGATCCAAAGGCGCGCGCGCCCAGCCGCGTGGGCACCCGGCCGCTCGCGAACATCTCCAGCGCGGCGGGTGCGATGGCGGCGAGCGAGCAGTCCAGCAGCGCCACGTCGATGCACTGCCCGCCCGCACCCTGCACCTCACGCGCACGCAGCGCCATCAGCATCGCATTGGCGGCGAACAGGCCCGTGATCATGTCCGACACGACGACGCCGATCCGCTGCGGCAGGCGGTCGGGCTCGCCGGTCAGGCTCATGAGGCCGCTCATCGCCTGGAAAATGGCGTCGGTGCCCGGCCGGCTGGCATAGGGACCATCCTGGCCGAACCCGGTAACCGACAGGTAGATGATGTCGGGATTGACTACCTTCAACGCCTCATAATCAAGGCCGTATTTCTTGAGCGTCCCGACCTTGAAATTCTCCACCACGATGTCGCTGGTCTTGACCAGCGCCTTGACGATCTCCTGGCCTTCGGGCTTGCGGATATCGAGCGTGATGGACCGTTTGTTGCGGTTGACCGAATGATAGTTGGAGGATTCGACGCTTTCCTCCCCGGTGGGGCTCTTCACCACCCGCGATGCATAATGCCGGAAGTCGTCGCCATGGCCCGGCCGCTCGACCTTGATGACGTCCGCCCCCATGTCGGCCAGGATCTGCGTCGCGAAGGGCGCGGCGTAGAGGCGACCGAGCTCCAGGATACGCACGCCTGCCAACGGGCGCAGCTCTTTCGCATTGGGAGCGGCATCGGCGTTTACGGACGCGAAAGGAGGCTTTTGGTTCATGGACTTTCATTCTTTCGCGCGGTCGACGTCGGGCGATCGCCGGGTCGGGACCGGCCATCTCTCCTGCATCGCTATTTATCGCATCGCGCCTCCCTCGCCCAGTGTTGCCGGGGGCGTAATCACATATGTGACGCGGCCAACTTTCTTGTCGCATATGTGATATGCTTTTCTTGTCGCTCGCTGCGAGGGTGCGTGCCGTGCGATGGAAAGTTCGCCGTCACCGCGATCATGTCGATGGAGGAAGGACCTTATGGACTCCCGTTTGCAGGAACTTCTGGATCGGATGGAAATCCAGAAGCTCATCAATATCTACTGCCAGGGCTGCGATCGCTTTGACGCGGTCCGAATGGCCGAACCCTTCCACCCCGACAGCATCGTTGATCACGGACATATCAGTGCGACGGGCGCTGCATTCGTCAATGAGGCGCTGCCTGCGCAGGTCGAACATACCAGCATGGTCTGGCACCAGATGGGCCAGGCGCTGATCGACGTGAAGGGCAGCGAGGCAAGCGCCGAAAGTTACATGTTCGTCGCCATTCGCGGGTCGGGCGAAAATGACGCGCGGATGGACCTGATGGGCGGCCGCCTGATCGACCATTTCGTGAAGGAGGATGGAGCCTGGACGATCAAGACGCGATTGCAGATCCGCGACTGGTCCTTTTCCACGCGGATCGAGGAGGACAGCCTGGCGAACGCCATGTTCGCGCAGGGCCTGCCGAACGGCGCAGATCCGGGTCTGCGCGCGCTCGGCCGCATGCATTCGGGACGGCTTACGCTCGGCGATTGAGCCGCCGCCACGGGCGCGATTACCGGCCCTTGAAGTCGCCCTTGCGCTTCTCGACAAAGGCTTTGGTCGCTTCCTTGAAGTCGTCCGTCTTCATGCTGTAGGCCTGATAGGCGACCGAGGTTTCGAACGCCGCGCCGGTCATCTGCTTGAGCGCGACATTGAGCGACGCCTTGGTATAGTTGACCGCGTGGCTTGGCATGTCGCACAGCCGCCGCGCGATCGTTGCGACATGGTCGTCCAGCTGATCGTCGGGCAGCACCCGGTTGATAAGGCCGATCTCCAGCGCGTCCATCGCGGAGACCGTCTCCCCCAGCAACAGCGCCTCCTTGGCACGGCGGAAGGCGCCCATGGCCGGCCACAGCAGCACGCCGCCATCCCCCGCGACCATGCCGAGCTTCACATGCGGATCGCAGAAGCGCGCATCTTCCGACGCGTAGACAAGGTCGGCGGCCAGGGCCAGCGTCAGCCCGATGCCATAGGCGACGCCGCGCACCTTGGCGATCACCGGCTTTTCGCAGTCGATGATGCGCAGCGCGTGTTTCTTCGCCTTGCGCGTCATCTCGAACAGCGGGCTCGGCGCGTCCTCCCGCGTCTTGAGCCGACCGGTATCGGCGCCCGCGCAGAAATCCTTGCCCTCGCCCTGCAGGACGATGACCTTCACGTCGTCATCCTGCCAGACATCGTCCCAGATGGTGGTCAGCTCCATGCTGATCTCCGGCGTGGTCGCGTTCCGGCGGCCGGGGTTGGAAAGGGTGATCGTCATCACCCCGTCCCGCTTTTCCAGAAGAAGCCCGGAATAGCGGCTGTAGTCGTAGCTGCCTTCGATCATGATGTCTCGTTCCCCACAGGCGTTTGATCGCTCCATAACAGTGACGGCGCGGAAGCGCAGCCCTCGGCCGGTCGTGGCGGCGCGCCTAGCCCGCCGCCACCGTCGCGGGCCAGCGCAGCCAAGCGAGCAGCGCCCGGCCCATGACGAGGTCCAGGTCGCCCTGGGAAAGCCAGTCCAGATCCTGCTCGAAATAGTCGACAAGGTCGCGATAGGGACAGGGCAGGCGGCTGAGGTCCGATCCCCAGAAGCAGCGCTCCGGCCCGAAAGCGTCCACCAGGCGATGGAGCCGCGGCGTGATGTCGGTCCAGGGCCGCTGGGCCAGGCGGCTGTGGCAGGGGACAGCGGACAGCTTGACCGCGACATTGGGCCGGGACGCGAGCGCCAGCACATCTGCTCCCCGCGCGAATTCGTCCAGCCCCTCCCCCACCAGCCCCGTGCCCATATGGTCGAGCGTCAGGCGCAGGCCGGGAAAGCGGTCGGCAATGGCAGCCACCAGTGCATTCTGCCCCACCGGGTGCAACATCAACGGCATGTCGACCTCGGCAGCCATCCACCAGAAGGGATGATCCGCCGCCGCCAATTCGGTCCCTGGCAGCAGGATCAGCCGGATGCCCTGCATGCCGGGCGCATCGCGCCAGCGGCGCAGCGCATCGACCGGCGTGCCAGGCGTCCAGCGTCCCATGACGGCGAAGCGATCCGGCCAGGCTTGCGCCGCGGCGAGGACGACGTCGTTATAGTCGCCTTCCCATGAGGGCGGCACCAGTATCGCGCGCGCCACCCCGGCCTCATCCATCCGCGCCAGCACCTCTTGCGGGCCGAGCGGCGCGTCGCGATGCACATGCCGGGTCTTCCCGTCCCAGCCTGCGTTCGGCCAGGGCCGGTCCGGCCGATCCGCTTCCCATATGTGGATCTGGCTGTCGACCCTAAGCCGCTGCGTCACTGCTTGTAGTCGGGGCAGACGCGATCGAGCTTGCGGAGCAGCGCCGGCCAGAACAGCTCGCGCGCATAATGTTCGCTATCGGCGTCGCGAAAGCCATATTTGCGGTAGGTATCCTCGACCACCTGCGCGTCCGGCATATGCCAGGGCAGACCCATGGCGAGCGTGCGCACCTGATAGGTGCAGGCGCATTCGAGCAGATACATGCGCTGAAACGCCTCCGCCACGGTCGCGCCGACCGCCATGGTGCCATGGTTGCGCAGGAACATGAGGTCGTGATGGCCGAGCGCGGCGGCCATGCGCTCGCGTTCCTCCAGGCTGACCGCCGGCCCCTCATATTCATGCACGCCGATCTTGCCGCGAATGATGAGCGCGGTCTGGTTCAGCGGCAGCAGCCCGTCCTCCAGCGCCGACACCGCGACCCCGTCCCTGGTGTGGAGATGCATGACGCAACCGGCATCATGACGCGCGCGGTGGACCGAGCTGTGGACGACGAAGCCCGCCTTGTTCACCGGAAACGCGCTGTCGGAAAGGATGTTGCCGTCGACATCGACCTTCACCAGCGAGGAAGCGGTGATCTCCTCGAACATCTGGCCATAGGGGTTGATCAGGAACGCCTCGGGTTCCCCCTCCCCGGTCGGCACGCGCACGGTGAAATGGGTGCCGATCATGTCGTCCCAGCCGAACAGCGCCGCCGCGCGATAGGCTGCCGCCAGGTCGCGGCGCAACTCAAGCTCAGCGGGCGAGGCCGGGGCCGGGGCCGGGGCCGCCGCCCCACCTTTGTCCTTGTACATGGTCAACGAAACCATCGCGCCTCTCCTTTCCATCGCACCGGGGCGCGTCACACGCGCCATTTTCCCGAATTGCTATCGCATATCAGCTTTGCCTTGCTGCGCCAATCCGACGAACGCATCGGGAGCGGACCCGAACCCGCAGCCGGCACAGCCAGACGCGGCTACTTAGAGCAGGATGACTTTACCTTGATCCGTTCGTTTCGAGCGAAGTCGAGAAACGGAAGCGCAGTTCTTGCTGTTTCTCGACTTCGCTCGAAACGAACGGAGGCAACTTGAATCCATCTAACGTCATCCCGCTCTAAACTGCGTTGGACATACTCCTGCGAAGGCAGCCGCCCAGTTCAGACGGCGGGACTGGGTTCCTGCCTTCGCAGGAACACATTGTCTTAACTTCTTAGGCGATCGAACTCGGTCATTTCATAAGCGATCGAAGCTTCGACCAGCTGCTCCCACAGCTCCGCAATCACACCAGCCGGCACGCCAAGGCGCTCCGCCTCGACGCGCACATTTTCAATGACCTCCGCCTTGCGCGCCTCATCCCGCACGGCCCCGCGTTCCGGCTTGATCCGGGCGGCGGCGCGCATATGCGCGAAGCGCTGGTCAAGCAGCGCGACAAGCTGGCGGTCCAGTTCGTCCACGCCTGCGCGGACTTGTGCCATGGTCGTGTAGCTTTCGGGATTCATGGGCGCTGCCTAAGCCCGGAAACACGGCCTGTCGAGGGTTGACATGGGTCCTTCCCTTCGTCATAGGCGCCGCTTCGCGATTGGTCCCGCATCCCGGTGAAGCGGTGGCCCTGCCCCTGAAATATGGATCGCAGGCGATACCGGGAATAACGTTATACGCAGTTGTTAGGAAATTATCATGTCGAAGCGTTCCAGCGCAAAGTATAAACTCGACCGCCGCATGGGCGAGAATATCTGGGGCCGCCCCAAGAGCCCGGTCAACAAGCGTGAATATGGCCCCGGCCAGCACGGTCAGCGCCGCAAGGGCAAGATGTCCGACTATGGCATCCAGCTCAAGGCGAAGCAGAAGCTGAAGGGCTATTACGGCGACATCACCGAAAAGCAGTTCAAGAAGAACTATATCGAGGCCGCCCGGATGAAGGGCGACACCGGCCAGAACCTGATCGGCCTGCTGGAACGCCGCCTGGACGCCGTCGTCTATCGCGCCAAGTTCGCGCCGACCATCTTTTCGGCCCGCCAGATCGTTTCGCACGGCCACATCTATGTGAACGGCGTGAAGTGCAACATCGCCAGCCGCCTGGTGAAGCCGGGCGACGAGATCACCCTGGGCAAGAAGGCACAGGAAATGGCGCTGGTCCTGGAAGCGCAGAGCCTGCCCGAGCGCGACATTCCCGACTATGTGTCGCCCGATGGCGCCGCCAAGGTCACCTATGTCCGCGTGCCGTCGCTGGACGAAGTGCCCTATCCGGTGAAGATGGAACCGAATCTGGTCGTCGAATTCTATTCGCGCTGATCTGTTCGGATCGACGAGTTACGCGAAAGGGCGGTCCTGCGGGGCCGCCCTTTTTCTTTTGTCCGACACGCCTTGTTCGATGGGCAAGCTGCTGGCATCACAGCAACATCCTGCCCTAGCCGAGGCTTTGCCATGCGCGCCCCTCTCCTTACCTTCGCCCCCCTCCTCCTCGCTCTTGCCGGGGGAGCGGCTCCCGCCGCGTCATCGGAAGGCCAGCCTTCGATCGACACGATGAAGGAGGTCGTGAAGGAGATTTCCTCCGACGCTTATGAAGGCCGCGCACCCGGCACCCTGGGCGAGGAAAAGACGCTCGCCTATCTCGTCCAGCGTTTCGAGGCGCTGGGCCTGAAGCCCGGCAACAAGGGCAGCTGGTTCCAGGACGTTCCCTTGGTGGAGATTGCCGCGAAGGACGTGTCGCCGCTGCGCTTTACCGGCGGGAAGAACACCGTGTCCGCCTCCTATGGTGCGGAAATGGTCATCGCCACCTATCGCACCGGCCAGCGCCACGTGGAGGTGAAGGACAGTCCCGTTATCTTCGTCGGCTACGGCATCAATGCCCCGGAGAAGAAGTGGAACGACTATGCCGGCGTCGACGTGAAGGGCAAGACGGTCATCATCCTGGTGAACGATCCCGACTATCAGAACCCCACCCTGCGCGGCCCCTTCAATGGCCGTGCGATGACCTATTATGGCCGCTGGACCTACAAGTTCGAGGAAGCGGCCCGGCAGGGCGCGGCCGCCGCGATCATCGTCCATGACACGATGCCGGCCGCCTATGGCTGGAATGTCGTACAGTCGAGCTGGACCGGGCCGCAGCATGTCGCCGACAGCGCCAACGCCAATGCCGACCAGTCCGCCGCGATCGGCTGGATTCAGAAGGACAAGGCGGCCGCGCTGATGGCGAGCGCGGGGCTCAACATCGACACGCTGATGGCCGCGGCGAAGAAACGCGGCTTCAGGGCCGTACCGCTCAAGGGCGTGAAGGCCGGGGTCGCCTTCGACAATGCGGTGCGCAAGCATAGCTCGAAAAATGTCGTCGCCCTGCTGCCGGGCAAGGCGCGGCCCGACGAATATGTCCTCTATGCTGCGCATTGGGACCATCTCGGCCGCTGCGAAGCCGCCCCGGACGGGGACGACATCTGCAACGGCGCGATCGACAATGCGACCGGCACCGCCGCGCTGGTGGCGCTGGCCGAAGCCAATGTGAAGGCCGGTCCCACCGATCGCAGCCAGATATTCCTGGCCGTCACCGCGGAGGAATCGGGCCTGTTGGGTTCAGCCTATTATGGCAATCACCCGGTCGTACCGCTGGGCAAGACGGTAGGCGGCATCAACATGGATGCGCTCAGCATGGCCGGCCTCGCCAGGAATGTCGTGGTGATCGGCAAGGGCAAATCGCAGCTCGACGCCTATCTCGACCGCGCGCTGGCTGCGCAAAAGCGCGTCGCCAGCCTGGAGCCGACGCCGGAGAAAGGCTTCTACTATCGCTCCGACCATTTCAGCTTCGCCAAACATGGCGTGCCGATGCTCTATTTCGAAGGCGGGCAGGATCTGGTGAAGGGCGGCACCGTCGCCGGCGCCGCCGCGGCAAAGGATTATGAGGAACATCGCTATCACGGGCCCAAGGATGAATATGATCCAAAATGGGACTGGAGCGGGGTGAAGGCGGATTTGAAGCTCTATTATGATGTCGGCCGCGCGCTGGCCACCACGACGGAATGGCCCAATTGGGTGCCCGGAGACGAGTTCCGGGCGATCAGGGACAGGAGCCGGGCGGAGAAATAGCATCCGCCTTTGACGATTGGCGGACGCTGCTCACTCCCCTGGCGTTGATCCCATTATGGCACAAGCCAACATGGTTTAATTCGAGTTTACGTTACGGAAATATAACGATTATGTATCCCCCCAATACAGAATCACGGTCGCCAAAAAAATGGGGGGAACTTCAATCATGGCCAACAAGGGCCCAGTTTCGATACTGCATATCGGCAAGTTGACAACGACGGAAAGCGAATGCCTGTGCGTCGTTCATTCGCTGTCCCCCAGGGAAGCACTGGTCAAGGCCAGCCTGCCCTTTTCACCCGGTCAAAGCGTCACGCTGGGCCTGCGGAATGAATTTTCAGTGCCGGCCGTGGTCAGCATCGTCCAGGGGGAACAGATATCGCTGATCTTCGAAGAGCATGTGTCGATCTCCACCATCCTGGCCCAGCAGCGCAACGGGCGTGATGAACGGGCGGCCGTGCGGCTGACCATCCAGATGCGGACATCCATCGTCACTCCACAGGGCGTTGTTGGCTGCATGATGCAGGACATATCCCTGTTTGGGTTGAAGGTGCTGGATGAAGCGGGCCTCCTGGAAGAAGGAGAGCAGGTTCAGGTGACGATCGACGGGTTGGGCAAGCGCGACGCCTTGGTGCGCTGGCGCCAGCATCCTTACGCGGGCCTGAGGTTCCAGGTCCCCCTGGGGTTCAAGCTGCTGGACCAATGGGCGACGCAGAGAAATATGTGAACCTTCAGCGCCGCTGAGATTTGGCGGTGTCATGCAGGGCGCGATCCTGTAGAGGCGCGGGGAGACGCGATAACAGGAGCCAAGCCCATGACCTTTCATATGCCCGCCGAATGGGCGCCGCATGACTGGACCTGGATCGGCTTCCCGACCAACCCCGCCGAATGGCCCGGCGCATTCACCCAGGCGCGGCAGCAGATCGCCGCCTTTGCCAATGCGCTCTATGCCGGCGGCCGGGGCGAAGAGGTGCGGCTGGTCGTCGCCAATGAAGCCGATGCCGAAACGGCGCGCACCCTGACCGATCCGGGCGTCACCATCGTCGTGCAGAATCTGGGGGACGTCTGGCTGCGCGATACGGCACCGATTGCGGTGCTGCGCGGGGCCGACCGCGCTCTGGTCGATTTCGGCTTCAACGGCTGGGGCGGCAAATATCAGATGCCCGGCGATGAGGATATCGGCGCGCGGCTCGCCGCCACGACGGGCCTCCCCGTCTCGACCCAGCATTGGATTTTCGAAGGGGGCGCAGTCGACACCGATGGAACGGGACTGTTCGTGACCACCGAGCAGTGTCTGCTCAATCCCAACCGCAATCCATCGCTGGACCGCGGCAAGATCGAAACGCTGCTGGCCGGCGCGCTGGGGCTTTCCGATATGCTGTGGCTGGGCGACGGGCTGCTGGGCGACCATACCGACGGCCATGTCGACAATCTCGCGCGCTTCGTGGCTCCCGGCCTGCTGGCGCTGCCCGAAGCGACCACCGAAGACGATCCGAACGCCGCCATCTACGCCGATGCGCGGGCGCGGGCGAAGGCGTTCGGGATCGATGTCGCGTCCATCCCCTCCCCCGGCCGTGTCGTCCTGGATGGCGAGGTGATCCCGGCGAGCTACATGAATTTCTATGTCGGCAATGCCGCCGTGATCGTGCCGATCTATGGCCAGCCCAATGACCAGGCGGCGCTCGACGCGCTGAGCCCCTTCTTCCCCGGCCGCGACATCATCGGCCTGCCCAGCGATGCCATCCTGTCGGGCGGGGGCAGCTTCCACTGCTCCAGCCAGCAGATGCCGTCGGCGGGATGACCGCGATGCTGGCGCTGCGTGCACTGCTCTCGGGCATCATCATCGCCATCGTGTCGGTGGTGTCGCGCCGCTATCCGGGGCTTGGCGCACTGATCGCGTCGCTGCCGCTGATTTCGGTGCTGGGGATGATCTGGCTGTGGAACGACCGGCCCGATGCCGAAAATATGGCGCGCCATGCCGAAGCGACCTTCTATTATGTCATCCCCTCCCTGCCGATGTTCCTGCTGATCCCGGCGCTGCTGCGGCGCGGGATTTCCTTCGCCCCCGCACTGATCGCGGGTTGCGTGCTGACAATCCTTCTCTATCTCGCAACCGTCGCCATTGCCGCCCGGATGGGCATTCGTCTCTAGGGACCATGAACAGATGACCAAAGTCACCGTCGCCGCGCTTCAACTCGCCTTTTCCAACGACATGGCGAACAATATCGAGATGGTAGCCGGCCATGTCGTGAAGGCAGCCGCGCGCGGAGCCAAGATCATCCTGCCGCCCGAACTGTTCGAAGGCCCCTATTTCTGCAAGGTCGAGGATGAAGCCCTGTTCGCGTGCGCTTTGCCGCTGGACGAACATCCCGCCGTCCAGGAAATGCGCAAGGTCGCCAAGGCGGAAGGTGTCTATATCCCGACCAGCTTCTTCGAGCGCGACGGCCATCATTATTATAATTCGCTCGCCATGATCGACGATGAGGGCGAGATCATGGGTGTCTATCGCAAGAGCCATATCCCCGACGGGCCGGGCTATGAGGAGAAATATTATTTTCGGCCCGGCAATTCGGGATTCAAGGTGTGGCCGACCAGATATGGCACGATCGGCGTCGGCATCTGCTGGGACCAATGGTATCCCGAAACCGCGCGGGTCATGGCGCTGATGGGAGCGGAACTGCTCTTCTACCCCACCGCCATCGGTTCCGAACCCTATGATGCCGAACTCGACACCAGCCGCATGTGGCGCCGGGCGATGATCGGCCACGCGGTCAGCAACTGCATGCCGGTAATCGCCGCCAACCGGATCGGCGAGGAAGACGGCCAGAAATTCTACGGCCACAGCTTCATCACCGACGAATGGGGCGATTTCGCCGCCGAAGTCGGCGCGAAAGACAGCGGTGCGCTGGTCGCGACGCTGGATCTGGAACAAGCCCGCAAGCACCGCGCAGGCATGGGCTTCTTCCGCGATCGCCGGCCTGAACTGTACGCCCGGATCGCTCAGGACATCTGATCGGCCAGTTCCACCGCGCGCGCGAACACCGCGTCGAACATCTCCGCCGTCAGCCGCCCGGTATTCTGATTGTAGCGGGAGCAGTGATAGCTGTCGATCAGCACGCGCCCGTCCGGCATGCGATGCTCGGCCAGATGCGCAAAGCGCGCCTTGGGCAGCTTGCCGCCCAAAATCTTGACGGCGGACTGATGGGCCACCTGCCCCAGCGCCACGAACAGCCGCGCGCGGGGCAGCGCGTCGACCTCCGCCTGCAGGAAGCGGCGGCAATTATGGACTTCCGCCGGTACAGGCTTGTTATGCGGCGGCAGGCATTTGACCGCATTGAGGATGATGACGCCTTGCAGCTTCAGCCCATCATCCGGATGCGCACCATAGGCACCTGCGACCAGCCCGAACTTCGCCAGTGTCGCGAACAACAACTCACCCGCTTCGTCGCCGGTGAAAGGCCGCCCCGTCCGATTGGCGCCATGCCGGCCCGGCGCCAGGCCGATGATCGCGATCCTGGCATCGGTATCGCCAAAGGCCGGAACGGGCGCGTTCCACCAATCGGGATGCTCGGCACGGCATTCCGCTCTCAGGGCGACCAGGCGCGGGCAGAGCGGACAGTCGCGCGGCGGCTCGACCTGTGTGATAGGACTTTCCAGCATCATGATCAGCCGATAGGCGCTGCCCGATGGCAAAGACAAGCGTTCCTCATCTCTACGCCCTGGCTTTGGGATCGAACCGCCCGCTATCGGGCCGACGCACGCCCGCCCGCCTGCTCGCCGAGGCGACCGCATGCGTCGCGGAATTGGGCGAGGTTCATGCGGTCGCGCCGACCATCATGACGCCGCCGCTCGGCCCATCGCTGCGTTTCTACGCCAACAGCGCGTTGCTGGTCGCCAGCCCCCTGGAGCCTGAAGAGATGCTCACCCGGCTCCAGCAGATCGAGCGACAACTGGGTCGGCGCCGGCATCGCCGCTGGGGCGCGCGGAGCATGGACATCGACATCATCCTGTGGTCCGGCGGCCGCTGGATCAGCCGCTCGCTCCACATTCCCCATCCGGCTTTCCGCGCCCGCGCCTTCGTATTGCGCCCCCTTGGCACGATCGCCGGCCACTGGCGCGACCCGGTTTCGGGCCGATCGGTGCGCCATCTTCATCACCAGTTGCAAAAAGCAGTGCCCGCGCCGCGTCCTAGAGGTTGACCAGCCGCACCGCCGCCTCTAGTGCGAGCGAACTTCGCGCATGCGGGCCCTTAGCTCAGTCGGTAGAGCAACTGACTTTTAATCAGTAGGTCGCTGGTTCGAATCCAGCAGGGCTCACCATAGTTTCGGTATTAGGTAGCAAACGCACCTAATGCCCCATCGACCGCGAACCGGCGGGTCCGATATTCTCCCCGCCATGGGACATACCAATTTGCTGATAGGCCTCGAACGCAAGATCGGCGCGTTCATGGGCGAACATGCCGCCAAGCTTGAAGAGATCGAGCGGATCGAGAAGCTGGCTGAGACATTGCCGGCGCTCCGCGAACGTCTGTGGGAGCTTCAAACACTGACAGAGGCGACCGAGACCCTAATCAAAAGCTTCAAGCCTGATTGGTCACGAGACACGATCGATCCAATCCGTCCATTCGTTCATCAGATACCCATCAAACTTGGTGAGGCCGCCCGTAAAGGCCTTGAGGTTCTTCGGGACGCCACCGAGCCAATGACCACGCGAGAAATTGCCGATGAAGTTCTTCGTCGTGAAGGTATTCATGACGCGAATACTGCAACGCGGGAGCGGGTAAGGAATACGATAGACGCATCTTTGCGAGCACGACGCGGAAAAATCGTGATGTCTGACGGTAATTGGCCCCAGAAATGGCAGACCATCGTCAAGGGAAAATGACTGTAGAGCCGAGTCGCACACGTCAGAATGGCGGTGCGGCGGCTGACAGTCATTCTAAATATACATATACCATCGTTATTGATGTGCTAGCGGTATATTTGACCTGATAGAAA
>DATFDS010000247.1:0-2645 GCA_035251955.1 Sphingobium sp.
GCTCGGCACCGATGAGCAGAAGGACCGGTGGATGCCGGGCATCGTCAGCGGGGAGAAGATCCTGGCCGTGGCGATGACCGAACCGTCCACCGGATCGGACCTGGCGGGCATTCGCACGCGGGCCGAGGACAAGGGCGATCACTGGCTGCTGAACGGGGCGAAGACCTATATCTCCAACGGCATCCTCTCCGACCTGGTGGTCGTGGCGGCGCGCACCGATCCCGATGCGAAGCACAGCCTGGGTCTGTTCGTGGTCGAGCGGGGGATGGAAGGGTTCGAGCGGGGACGCAAGCTCGACAAGATGGGCCTGAAATCGCAGGACACCGCCGAGCTCTTCTTCAACGATGTGAAGCTGCCCAAGGCGAATGTGCTGGGCGATCCCACGCAGGGCTTCGGCTATCTCGCCCGCTTCCTGGCGCAGGAACGGCTGGTCGCGGCGATCGGCTTCATGGCGACGGCGCAGACCGCCTTCGACATCACGCTGGACTATGTGAAGGAACGCCGCGCCTTCGGCAAGCCGATCGGGGCCTTCCAGAACACGCGGTTCAAGATGGCGACGATGCGCGCCCAACTGGATATGGCGCAGACCTATGTCGACCAGTGCGTGCTGCTGCTGAACGCCGGCGAGCTGAAGGCGGAGGACGCATCGGCCGCGAAGCTGCTGACCAGCGAGCTGGAAGCGCGGGTGATGGACGAATGTGTCCAGTTGCACGGCGGCGCGGGCTATATGAACGAATATCGCATCTGCCGCATGTATACCGATGCGCGGATCAGCCGCATCTTCGCGGGCACGTCGGAGATCATGCGCGAGATCATCGGCCGGTCACTGGGACTGGATGAGCGCAAGCTTAATTGATAGGGCGCCCCCAAGCGCGCGAGGGAGAAGTTTGGTTGAAGGTTTTACAGAATAAGGTCGCACTGGTTTCGGGTTCGGGTCGGGGGATCGGCAAGGCGATCGCGCTCAAGCTGGCGAGTGCAGGCGCGAGCGTCGTGGTGAATGATTTGGACCAGGCGTTCGCTGACGAGACGGTGGGCGAGATCGAGGCGATGGGCGGTCACGCCTATGCCTGCGTCGGCGACGTGACCGCGCCGGAATTTGCGGAGAAATTCGTGAATACAGCGATCGACGCCTTCGGGACGATCGACATCATCATCAACAATGCGGGCTATGCCTGGGATTCGGTGATCCAGAAGACCAGCGACGAGCAGTGGGCGGCTATGATCGACGTGCATCTGAACGCGCCTTTCCGCATCCTGCGTGCCGCGCAGCATGTCATCGCAGCGGCTGCGAAGGCCGAAATCGCCGCCGATGGCCGGGCGAAGCGCCGTACCGTCGTCAATATCTCCTCCGTGGCCGGCTTGGGCGGGAATGCGGGGCAGGTCGCCTATGCGGCGGGCAAGATGGGCATCGTCGGCGTCACCAACACGCTGATGAAGGAATGGGGCCGCTATAATGTGACCGTGAACGCCGTGGCCTTCGGCGTCATCATGACCCGGATGACGGCGGGCGAGGCAGGAAAATCCTCGATCACGATGAAGGGTCGGGAGATCAAGGCCGGGGTGAGCCAGGAAATCCTCGATGCGATGGAAAGCGGCATCCCGCTGGGCCGCGCCGGAACGCCCGAAGAGGCCGCTGGAGCGGTCTATCTGCTGTGCCTGCCGGAGGCGGACTATATCACCGGGCAGACCATCGTCGCCGGGGGCGGCTGGACGCTTTGAGGGGAACGCGATCCCCGCCTCAGCGGGGATCGCGATTTTACAGCCGATCCGGTTCGCCTCATCCGCAACCCACCAGCCCGCCATCCACCGGCAGCAGCGTGCCCGTCACATAGCCGCCCCCGCGCGAGCAGAGGAAGATCACCGTACCCGCGATATCTTCCGCCTTGCCCAGCCGCTGCATGGGGATATGGGACAGAAGGACAGGATCGACCTCATCTTCGTCGCGCATATGCGCGGTCATCTTCGTCGGGAAATAGCCGGGGATCACCGCATTGACGGTGATGTTGCGTGCCGCAAGGTCGCCCGCCAGATCGCGGGTCAGCATGTGGATGGCGGCTTTCGACGCGGCATAGCTATAGGCTTGCAGTTTTTCCACCTTCACGCCCGCGACCGAGCCGATATTGATGATCCGCGCCGGATCTTCCGCCGTTCCGGCCGCGCTGAGTTCGGGCAGCAGTTCCCGCACCAGCGTGAAGGGCGTCTGGACATTGACGCTCATGACGCTCGGCCAGGCCTTGTCGGGGAAGCTGTCGATCGACCCGCCCCATGTCTTGCCGGCATTGTTGATAAGGATGTGGCAGTTGCCGAGTTCCTCGCGGAACCGGCCCGCCAGTTCGACGGCTGCCTCGGGCGTCGAAAGGTCGGCGGGCAGCGGCACGCAGCGCCCCAGCGCCGACATTTCCTCCGCCGCCTGCTCGCAGATATCGGCCTTTCGCGAGGTGATCGCCACGGCCGCTCCGGCGCGCAACAGCCCTTCGGCGATCATCCGGCCAAGGCCCTGCGCGCCGCCCGTGACCAGCGCGACCTTTTGGTCCAGACGGAACAGATCCTGGCTCATTTGCTGTTGGTCCTCCGGCTTGATACGGTCATCGCGGCTCTCCCTGAAAGTCTGTGACCGGGCCATGCCATGGCCCCGCAAGAGGCGG
>DATFDS010000248.1:0-7739 GCA_035251955.1 Sphingobium sp.
GCGGAGACTTCGACCCGGCTCGTCACCTCATATTGCGCCTTGGCCTGCCGCACATTGCTGTCGGCGGGAACGCTGTCGGTCAGCCAGACATTGCCGCCGATCACCGACCGGCTGCCGATGATGATCCGCCCCAATATGGTCGCGCCGGCATAGATCACCACGTCATCCTCGATGATCGGATGGCGCGGCAAGGCCTTTTCCAACGCGCCCTTCTCGTCCGCCGGGAAGCTGCGTGCGCCCAGCGTCACACCCTGATAGAGCCGCACCCGGTCCCCCACGATGGCGGTTTCGCCGATGACGACGCCGGTGCCATGGTCGATGAAGAAGCTGCGGCCGATCTTCGCGCCGGGATGGATGTCGATGCCGGTACGCGAATGCGCGATTTCCGAGATGATCCGCGCCACCAGCGGCGCGCCCAATTCATGCAGCTGGTGCGCCAGGCGATGGTGGATGATCGCCAGCATCGAAGGATAGCAGATCAGCACTTCATCCACGCTGCGCGCGGCAGGATCGCCGAGAAAGGCGGCTTCCACATCGGTATCCAGCAGCTCCCGCAAGGTTGCCAGATTTTGCGCGAAGCTGCCGATGATGCGCGTAGCTTCGGCATCCACCCGGCTCGCGGCCTGGCCCTGCATGGCGTAGAGCAGTTCGAGGCGGATCTGCCCATAAAGCCGGCTGAGCGCGGTCTGCAGCGTCTGCGCGACGAAGGCATCCTCATTATGGATGCGCACGAAGCTTGGCCCCAGCCGCAGCGGAAACAGGGCGCCGCACAGCGATGTCATGATCTTCGTCAGGTTCGCGCGCGACGGGAAACCCTCCGCGCCATATTCGGCATGATGCTGCTGCTCCAGCCGCCAGCGCGTGCGCACGGCGCTGAGGTCGGACACCAGGCGGCCGATGTCCCAATAGCCTTCAAGGACCTGATCTTCGTCTTCGCCGTGTGCCGTCATATCCGCCTCATGTTCGATGAAACGGCCATAACCCGGCCAGAGGCGTTCCGATAAACGAGTTTTGCTTGGGCCGGCACAGATTCTGTTTGTCGAAACACTCTGTTTCGTTGGCGCGATATCGCTCAGAGACTGTTTGGACATGCGCGGAAGAGCGCATTTCGAGGCGGCACCGGCCCACTCCTCCACCCGGCCACCCAACGGCAGTATCTTATGGGTGACCGGGTGGGGGAGAGGGCTGGTGCGGCAATCCGCCGAACAGCGGAATTCCAAACGGACTCTCAGCGCCGGGAGGCTTCCCCACGCAACGGCAGACAGATTTCCGCGCGCAACCCGCCTCCGGGCCGGTTGGCGAGCGTCAGCTGCCCCTCTTCCCGCTCCACCGTCTTGGCGACGATGGCGAGGCCCAGCCCCAGCCCGCGCGTATTGCGCTGCCGTGCCTCGTCCAGGCGGGAGAAGGGCTTCAGCACCTCCTCCAGCTTGTCGCGGGGAATGCCGGGGCCGTCATCATCGACGCGGATCAGCACCTCATTGCCGCGCTGCTCCACGCTGACTCGCGCACGCTGACCATAATGGAGCGCATTTTCGACAAGGTTGACGACCGCGCGGCGCAGCGACAGCGGCCGTACTTCCATTTCCAGATGGTCCGGCCCGGCATAGGTCACGTCCTTGCCCTGGTCCTGGAACGCATCGACCACGGTCGCCACCGTCACCGCCAGATCGGTGCGCACCGGCGGCTCGCCATTTTTCTCGCCGCCCAGGAAGGCAAGCAGGGAGTCGATCATCTCGCCCATCTCGGCCAGATCCTCGTCCATCGCCTCTCGGGCTTCGGAGTCCCGCACCCCCTCCAGCCGCAGCTGCAGCCGGGCGAGCGGCGTGCGCAGGTCATGGCCGACCGCCGCCAGCGTCTCGGTCCGCTCGGTGATCAGGCGATGGATGCGCTTCTGCATCGCGTTGAAGGCGCGGATCAGGTCGCGCACGTCGCTGGTCCCGCCTTCCGCCACCACGACTTCGTCGCTGAGGCCGATATGCTCGGTCGCCCTGGTCAGGTCCTTGAGCGGCGCCAGCGTGCGGCGGATCAGCATCCCGCCCGCCACCAGCAGAGCGACCAGCGGGATGAGCGCCAGACCGATCCGCCCGATGGTGAAGGTCCATTTCCCGCCGCTATGATGCATGCCGAAATAGAGCCAGCTCTTGTCCGGCAGTTGCAGCCCGCCATTGATCTGCGCCACCCGCCCCGGCGAGGACAGACGCAGCCACAGCCGCGACTGTTCCAGGCTTGGCTCCCAGGTGACGATCTGCCGCCGCATCCGCTCCAGTTCCGGCGCGAGCGAGGGCGGCGGCGGAGAGGCCGGCGTCCAGTGGATGTCGTAACGGTCGGTGGTCAGCTGCACGGCGAGCGTATGGCGCTCCTCCACCGGCTGTTCCGCCACCAGCTTGCGCGCGATCACCAGATGTTCGGCCAGCCGCCGCGCCTCGTCATCCTGCAGCGACAAATGGCCGGCGCGCTCGTAGATCAGCGTGCCGACGGCAAATTCCAGCGTCAGCGCCAGCAGCAAGATCGCGAACAGCCGGCCGACCAACCCCAGCGATCGGCTGACATGCCGCCTCAAGCGCGGCTGACTTCCGCGTTGAACATATAGCCGACGCCGCGCACGGTGGTGATCGGCGCCCCTTTCTCCTGCGTCGACAGTTTGCGGCGCAGGCGGCTGACCAGCACGTCGATGCTGCGGTCGCTGCTGTCGCCCATGCGGGTACGCGACAATTCGATCAGCCGCTCGCGCGCGATGACGCGCTGCGGGTGGCTGAGGAAGGAACCGAGCAGGTCGAACTCCGCGCCGGTCAGGTCGACGATCGCGCCGGTGGGGGAGCGCAGTTCGCGACGGGGGAAATTGACGATCCAGCCGTCGAAGCGCGCTTCATTCTCGCGATGCTCGTCAGGGCCGCGCTCCACGCCGACGCGGCGCAGGATGGCGCGGATGCGCGCGATCAGTTCGCGCGTGCCGAAGGGCTTGGGCAGATAGTCGTCCGCGCCCAGTTCCAGCCCGACGATACGGTCGGTCTCGCTCCCCTTGGCGCTGATGAAGATGATCGGAACGTCGCTCTTGCGGCGGATCTGCCGGCACAGGTCGATGCCGTTGGTGCCCGGCAGCATGACGTCCAGCACTACCAGATCGACCGGCCCGGCGTCGAAAGCGACCCACATTTCCGGTCCCGACGAGGCGGGGCGGACCTGATAGCCATGTTCCTGAAGTGCCCGCGCGGTCAGGGTGCGCAGCGGCGGGTCGTCCTCGACCAGGATGATCGTGGGTGCGGTCATGCCCGGTCAGTGCAACAAAATCGGCTCATGCAGCGCGAGATAAGGGTGGCCGGCGGGAGGGTCAACCGAACCCTGTCGAGGAAACACGCCAGCGCAAGCCCAGCAATGATTTGTCATGGAACAGACAATCTGGCGCAGGGGCGTAGAAATGTCATGCCGGACCCGCGAAAACAGGCCCGGCATGCGCATCGCATCAGAAAGCGGCGGTCAGGGAGAAGACGACCTGGCTGCGCGCGATCGACTTGCCGACATCCTTGCTGTCGCTCGAAACGGCGAAATTGGGACGCAGATAATTTTCCTCGACGCGGGCAATGTCGGTGTCGACATAGGCGACGCCCAGGGTCAGCGGCGTGCCGGGGACGGCGAAGTCGGCGCCCACCAGCCAATCGAGATATTTGCCGGTCGGCGCAACGGACGTGCCGTTCGGGCCCAGGCCCGAATTGCCGTTCGACCAACCCAGATGCGCCTTCAGCGTAACGGGCGTGTTGGGCACCGCGCCGCTGATGTCACCCCAGACGTACAGATTATCTTCCTTGTCGCCCGGATCAGCGACCGTGCACAGCGCATCGCTGCACCACTTGCCCAGCGCTTCCTGCTTGGGCGCATAGGCGACGCCGACCAGACCCTTGACCGGGCCCAGTTCGCTCGACAGCTTCACATAGGGCTCGGCGAAGTCGGTGGTGTCGGCGCCCGACGGATACATGTACCAGGTAAGGCCGACGTCCAGCGTCGCGCCGCCCAGCGGGATCGCATAGCCGGCGAACAGGTCGAGTTCCATGTTGGAGCCGCCGAACCGACCCCAGCCGCCGAGGTTCGAAGCCCAGGTGCCGACATAGGCGCCGCTTTCATGCGTTGCCGTGATGCCGCCCTGGATGGCCATGCCCTTGTCGCTCTGCGACACGCCACGGAACCGATAGTCGGAAACCAGCGCCACGCTGCCCGAGACGGTCACGGGGCCCGCGGCTTCTTCCTGAGCGAAGGCCGGCGCGCTCGACAGCAGAGCGAGGGCGGCACAGGCTATGTGATACTTCATGAAACATTCCCCTTTATGGCAAGAATGTTCCGTCCTGCGTCCGCTCAGGGCCCTTGGATCTTGATGTCTCAGGTGCCGGCGGAGTGAGGATCACGCTATGGGGCAAGTTGCGGGGAAGGAACTGGTTTTCCCGCGCCTGCGAAAGGACAGGGGGCCGCTGTGGCGGTGGTGGCACGGTTATTGTCGCTATCGCGTCCCAATGTTTCCAGTTCATTTCCATTCGAAGATCGAACATGAAAAAGCCGCCGCGCTATCGGGACATAGCGCGGCGGCTCGCATCGCCTGAAGGAGGGGGAGGGATCAGGCGACGAGGTTGCGCAGGCGTCCGGTGGCGCCGAACAGTTCGACCTGGGCGCCCGAGCCGCGGCGGCGGTCGATCCATTCGCGGACCATCTCGGCACAGGTATGGTCGATATGCCCCAGCCGCTCGACGTTCAGGATCACGAGACGGCCGGCAGGCACGGATTCCAGCTTCGCCGACAGCTTGGGCAGCGTCAGGAAGGTGGCGGTGCCGTGCAGCTGCACTTCATGCGCGTCCTCGCGATGCTGTTCGTCCAGACCCAGCCGCAGGCGGCGCGCATGGGGCAGCAGTTCCAGCAGCGACAGGCCGATGCCCACCAGCACGCCGGTCAGAAGGTCGGTCGCCACCACCATGATCAGCGTCGCCGCCCAGACGATCGCCGGCAGCGGACCGTAGCGGTGCAGCAGATGCTTCGCATGATCCAGGCTGACCAGCCGGACACCGGTAACGACCAATATGCCCGCCAGCGCCGCCATCGGGATTTCCCGCAGCAGCCACGGCAGCAGCGCGACGAAGCCCAGGATCCACACGCCGTGCAATATGGTGGACAGGCGCGTCCTGGCACCCGCCTGGACGTTGGCGGAACTGCGAACGATGACCCCGGTCATCGGCAGCGCGCCAGCAAAGCCGCAGAGCAGGTTGCCCACGCCCTGCGCGCTCAGTTCGCGATTATAGTTGGTGCGCACGCCGTCATGCATCCGGTCGACGGCCGCCGCCGACAGCAGCGTTTCGGCGCTGGCGATGAAGGCGATGGCAATGGCCGTGGTAATGACGGCGGGGTTCAGCAGCTGTTGGATCAGGCCCTGTTCAGGCAGCGTGATCGCGGCGACGATGGATTCGGGCACCACGACGCGCGCGACCGGCAGGCCGAGGACAAAGGCGACCAGCGTCGCCAGCACGACGCCCACCAGCGCGCCGGGCACCAGCTTCAGCGACGCGGGGCGGAACTTCTCCCAGCCCAGCATGCCGCCGATCGTGACGAGACCCACGGCGAAGGCGGTCGCCGCATCCTGGTTGCCGAGGCCGAAAATCTGCCCCGGCATGGCGAGGAGGTTCGCCAGCCCGCTGGAGAGCGGCTTGTCGTCGAACAGCACGTGAAACTGGCCGACGACGATCAGCACGCCGATGCCGGCGAGCATGCCGTGCACGACCGCGGGCGAAATGGCCCGGAACCATCCGCCGACCCGCAGGAGGCCGGCAACGACCTGGATCGCGCCGGCCAGGATCAGGATCGGTCCCAGCGCGGAAAGGCCCTGCTCGCGCACGATTTCGAAGACGATGACGGCCAGGCCCGCCGCCGGACCGCTGACCTGCAGCGGCGACCCTGCCAGCAGGCCGACGACCAGACCGCCGATCATACCGGTGATCAGGCCCTTTTCGGGCGGCACGCCGGACGCGATGGCGATGCCCATGCACAGCGGCATCGCCACCAGGAAGACGACGATGGAAGCGGTGAAATCGCGGCTGAATGTGCCGCCGGAAAGGGCTTGTCGCATGGGCTTACTCCGCCGCCACGGCGATGTTGGCTTCACCCGCCAGGCGACGCGCCTGCATCAGCGCGACGGGAAGCGGCTCGCCTTCGCGCAAGGGGACGAAACGGCCGGTCTCCCCGTCGAGACCCAGGACCTGGCCCGCGTGGATATCGACATACCAGCCGTGCAACGCGATATCGCCGCGTGCGATGCCGGACGCCACCGACGGATGGGTGCGCAGGTGCGACAGTTGCACCACGACATTTTCCAACGCCATGTTGCGCAGCTTTTCCGCGTCGCTGAGGTCAGTGGGATAATTTTCGCGGCAGACCTTCTGTGCGGCGTGCGAATGGCGCAGCCAGGCGGCGACGTTCGGCATCGCCGACAGATCGGCGTCGGTCGCCAGCGCCTTCATCGCGCCGCAATCGCTGTGACCGCAAACGATGATGTCGCGCACGCCCAGCACCATGATCGCATATTCGACGGTGGCGGTGACGCCGCCGAGCTGGCTGGCGTGAGGAGGCACGATGTTGCCGGCATTGCGGCAGACGAACAGGTCGCCCGGATCGGCCTGCATGATATGTTCCGGCACGATGCGGGAATCGGCGCAGGAAATCATCAGCGCCTTGGGGCTCTGCCCGTGGCTCGCGAGCCGGTTGTAGAGCGCGCTCTGGTTCGGGAAGACATGCTTCTCGAAGCTGAAGACGCGACCGATAAGCTCGTTCATGGCTTCTCTATCCTTTTATGGCTTGCCGGTCAGGGGGCGGACCGGCCTGAACATGAAGGATAGGGAAGCGGCTTTGCTGCGTCGCAGCGGCTTTGTTAAATAATATGTCTGAGCGATTTTCCGGTGCGCCGTCCGCTCGGCTCCAGGACCATGCGGAACACAAGATACGGAAATAGAACAGCAAAAATGTTCAGCGCCGGTCGACGACGGCGCTGAACATATAACCCGCGCCCCTGACCGTGACGATCGGGGCGGCGCGTCCCTGATGGCTGAGTTTGCGCCGCAACCGGCTGACCAGCACGTCGACGCTGCGGTCGGATGAGGACGTGTCCCGCACGCCCGCCAGTTCCATCAGGCGCGTGCGGGCGATCACGGTCTGGGGATGATCCAGCAATATGGCGAGCAGCGAAAATTCGGCCGCGGTCAGTTCGACCGGGCTCGCATCGGGATCCAGCACCTCGCGGCGGGCGAAGTCGACGGTCCATCCGTCGAAGCGCGCCTCGGTCTGGCGCCGCAGTCCCAGCACCCGCTCGCTCCGCCCGCGCCGCAGCACGGCGCGCAGCCGCGCCGCCAGTTCGCGGATCGAATAGGGCTTGGCCATATAGTCGTCGGCGCCCAGTTCCAGGCCGACCACCCGGTCGACCTCGTTGCTGTTCGCACTGACCAGGATCATGGGCACGTCGCTGCGCTCGCGCACGTCGCGGCACAGGTCCATGCCATCGGGTCCGCGCAGCGCCGCATCGAGCACCAGCGCACCGATCGGCATCGTCTCGATCGCAGTCCAGATATCCGTTGCCGAGGCCGCAGGGAGCGCGCGGAAGCCGCTCTGCTCCAGCGATTCACGCACCTGATGGCGTAAATCCTGCTGACCCTCGGCAATCAGGATCAGCGGTGCACTCATCCGCCCTTCACGGTGAGAGCGTGGATGCCGTCAAGCTC
>DATFDS010000249.1:0-13189 GCA_035251955.1 Sphingobium sp.
ACCGGCGCAATCTCCGCCATCCGCTGCAACAGATGGTAGGAACGGATCTTGTCCCCCCGATCCGGCGGATAGGGGATGCGATGACAGAGGAAGAGTATTTCGCCGGTCATCCCAAACCTCGTGCAATATGGGGGCCGATCAGGTTCGCGATCGGCAGGGGCAGCTTCTTCCACAGTTCGACGCCGCGCTGATATCTGGCGCTGGTCGGGCTGATGTCCCGCCGCTCGCCGCTCGCCGACCAGTTGTAATAAGCGAGCGGCACCGGTTCGAAGCCGAAGCTCTTCTTCCAGGCCGCCTGTCCGCTGCCCGTCTTGGAGCGGCCGAAGTCGAAGGTCGCCATGCCGCGCTGCCGGCCGTGACGCATCAGCCGGTAATACATCAGTTCGTTGGACCGCAGCCGCCGCGCATCGGCGATGCCCCCGCCCCAGAAGGGCATGACGCGCCCCGCATGATAGAGCGTCAGCACGGCGGACACGGGCCGTTCGCCGTCATACACGACGGTGATATCGGCCTGCTCGCCGAAATGCGCCAGCACTTGCCCAAACAGGCGCGCGGGGAAGACCGGCGTGCCGAGATTGCGGACGGATGCGGCATAGACGCGATAATGGTCGCGGATCAGGCGCCTGTCGCGGCCATGTTCGACGCGCAGCGACGGATTGGCGAGCGCCTTGCGCAGTTCGGCGCGATGCTTGCGCGGCACGGCGAGCAGTTCGGCCTCATCGTCCGCCGCCAAGGGCCGGGAAAAGCCGAGATGCCCGCCCTCATGCACCGTCCAGTCGCCCGCCGGCCGAACGCCGCCGCGAATCTCGACCGATCCGATCCGCCGATCGCGCGCCATGCCCTCCACTGCCGCGGCCAGCGCGGCGATGACAGGCGGATCGTCCGCCAACATGCCGCCATCGACGGCAAAGCCCGACGACACCAGCGCCTCGCCGAACAGGCGGCTTTTGATGTGATGCAGCGGCAGGAGGCCGACGATCTTCCCCGAAGGCGCGACGGCCGCCAGCATATGCGCGCGGTTGCCGGTGCCCTGGTCGATGGCCTTCAGCCACGCCGGCCGGTGGAAAGGCGTGCCGTCCGCGCTCCCCAGTACGAAGGCATCGGCAGCCTTCGCCTGCGCGGCATCGCCAAGGTCGAGCGTCGTCACCGCCAGATCGGCATGCGGGCCGGCGATCATGCGGCGCGCTCCACCAATGCGTCCACCCGGCCCCATTGGAAATCGCGGGTCAGCCGGCGAAGCTTCTTCGCCATCACGGACAGGTTGCTATAGTGGCGCAGCCGCGACCGGAGCGGCGCGCCTGCGACGCGCGGCTGGTCGGGATCGATCTCCCAGGGATGGAAGTAGATGATCGCCGGCTGCTGATCCCGCCCGTTGACCTGCTCGATCGCCCAGCGCGAAAAACCATAGGGCAGCAGGCGGAAAAAGCCCCCGCCCCCCGCCGCCAGCCTGCGCCCGGCAAAGACCGCCGTCGTCACCGGCAGTTCGACCAGCGGCGACCCCTCCACCGGCTTCCAGGCAAAGCGCGGCGCTTGCGGCCAGCCATAATGATCGTGCCGGATCGGCGCGACGCTGCTGGAATAATGATAGCCCTCCTCCGCCAGCACGGCGTGCGCCCACGGCGTGCGCGCGTCGATGGAAAAGCTTGGCGCGCGATAGCCGACCACCGCCTGCCCGCTCGCATCCTCCAGCAGGGCGCGGGAACGGCGCAGGTCGGCGCGAAATTCCTCCGCCGTCAGGGAAAAGACGCGTACATGGTCATAACCGTGGCTCGCCACCTCATGCCCCGCCTCGACAATCCGCCGCATCAGCGCGGGATAGCGCTCGGCCACCCAGCCGAGCGTGAAGAAGGTCGCATGCACGCCCGCTTCGGCGAACAGCGCCAGCACCGCGTCGGTGTTGCGCTCGACGCGATGCGTCAGGCTCGCCCAGTCGTCGCGGCGGATCGTGCGCTCGAACGCGCCGACCTGGAACCAGTCCTCGACATCGACGGACAGGGCATTGCGCATGGGGGTTGGCTCAGGCAGCGGCGCTGTGCGGCGCGGTGCCCATCCGATCCTCCCGCTCGACCCATTCGACCAGCAGGGTCAACACCCGGCGAAGCGCCACATCCTGTTCGCCGACGCGGAATTCCAGCGAGGACAAGCGCTCTTCGATCAGCGTGAAACAGTCCTTGAGCGCTTCGGGATCGACGCTCTGGATCATCGATTGCTCGGCGCGGAGCGTATCGATTTCAGCCCGGAACGCCGCAATCTCATCCATCAGCGTCAGCGACGGTTCGGGCTGGCGGACACGCAGCGTTTCGATCTCGGTCCGGAGCGCGTCGACCTCGTCGGCCCTGCGGTCAGCAACCGCCGGAGCCGAGGGCGCCTCCTCCGCCTTGTCCAGTACCGAAGCCTTGACCGGCTGCAGCTTCGCGTCGGTATCGGCGCCCATGTCGGCGATGACCGCGCGCACGGCATCGCCATCGATCTCGCCCAGCTGGTCCAGCGCGCCCAGCAGCAGTACGCGGCTCGCCAGCACGTTCACCCGGCGCGGCACGCCGCCGGTCGCGGCATAGATCGCCGCGAAGGCATCGGGCGTGAATTGCGGGTCGCCGTTCCATCCGACCACCGTCAGGCGATGGATGATATAGGGCTCGATCTCATTGGCCTGCATCGGATCGAGATGGTGGGTCGCGATCACGCGCTGGCGCAGCTGTTCGAGGTCGGCGGACTTGAGCAGATCGCGAAACTCCGGCTGCCCCAGCAGGAATATCTGCAGCAGCGACTGCCCGCCCAGCTGGAAGTTGGACAGCATCCGCAGTTCCTCGATCGCCGAGACGGAAAGATTCTGCGCCTCGTCCACGATCAGCAGCGATCGGCGCCCGGCACGCGCCTGGCCATGCAGGAAGGCTTCGACCTGGCGCAATATCTGCGCTTTGGGCATGCCGTCGACCGGCAGGCCGAAGCTCTGCGCGGCAAGGCGCAGCATGTCGTCGCCGCCGACCTGGGTCGACACGATCTTGACGGCGGTCAGCCGCGCCGGATCGATCGTCGCCATCAGATGGCCGACCAGCGTAGTCTTGCCCGCGCCGATATCGCCGGTGATGACGATGAAGCCTTCGCCCTGCGCCAGGCCATAGCCCAGATAGGACAGCGCCTTGCGATGCGTCGCGCTCTCGAAATAGAAATGCGGGTCCGGCGTCAGCTGGAAGGGCCGACCCTCAAATCCGTAGAACTGATCATACATCTCTCGTCTCCACCCGGACGGGATTAAAAACTGTACCGCAGGCCGACCTGGCCCATGGCGTTGATGAGCGTCTCCAGATCGTCCGCCTTGGCGCTGTCCACGCCCAGTGAGGCCGATGCCTGCAATTTGCGGTTGATGAGTCGGTTATAGCTGGTGAAGGCGCCCATGTTGAGCACGTCCAGCCGTGCACCGCTCGCGTCGAAATAATTGGCGTAGATCGCGCTATCCAGGCTCGACTTGCTGTCGATCACATAGCTGAGTGACGCGGTGCCATACCAATTCTGGTCCTTCGAACCGCGCACGAGGACGGTCTGGCCCGAAGGCGTCACGAACTTGCGCTGCGAATAGCCAAGGCCGACGCCAAGGCCCCAGGGCCCGCGCTGCGCCGCATATTGCGCCGCGACGCCGCGATAGCGGAAATTGGCGTCGGTGACGCCCGTCAGCGCATCGTTGAAGCACTGGCCGCCGCCGCTTTGCGAAAAGGCGCAGCCGGTGAAATCGCCGGTAAAGGGATTGCGCACGACATTGAGGCTGCTGCCAGACACCGCCGCAACGTTGGACGTGATGATCCGCCCGAAACTGTCGATGCCGTCGAACACGACCAGCGCGAAGCTCTGATTGCGGCCCTGCCAGACGAAGCTGCCGGTATAGCTCATGCCGCCATAGCGTTCGCCCACCCGCGCTTCCAGCGAGGTGCGGCGATTGGGGCGCCAGAGCACGCCGACGTCCCAGATGATGTCGTCAAATTCGTAAATGAGCGCACGCGGCGAGCTTTCGTCGGCGACGTAGCGGCCGTTGCGGACGACCGGCAGGCCATTGCTATCGAGCAACGGCGAACGCTGGCTGATCTCGATATTCTCGTAACCGATGCCGCCCGCCAGCGCGACCGTGGGCGAAACGGGCAGCGTGGCGTCCACCCGTCCCCATGCATCCTCGAACCGCTGGTCGAGCTGGCTCGCATCCTCGCGGTCATAGCCGCCGCTGACGACGATGCCCAGCGGCAGCCAGACGCCCGGCGCGACCCCGACCGATCCGGTCAGGCTGTGCGACAGGGAGTCGTCGAAGGAACCGGCCGAAGGCGCGCCGGGAAAGTCGGCGTCGACATCCTCATCGACCCGCGCATAGCCCAGGCGATAGGAAGCGCTGACATCAAGGTCCCCGAGCGACGTCGCATAGGACGGGCCGACATAGCCGGCATAGACCTGCGCGGTATTGCTGTCGTTCAGCGTCGCCGCGCCCGACAGGCCATCGGTGCGGATGCGCGAGGCAAGGCCGCCCGCATGCAATGTCAGCCCGCGCGACAGGCCATATTGGCCGGATATGATGCCGCTGATCACATCCTGGTCGGTCGCCTCCCGGCCCCAGCCGAAGCTGTGATTATATTGGACGTCGGCCACGGCCTCCAGCCGGCGGGTATGGACTTCCGCCGTCACGCCGGCGGTGACATTGGTGTAGGTCAGGACATCGCCATCGCCGGTCAGCGGCACCAGCGCGACCTGATCGATGCCGAGATAGGGGGTGACGTCGACCTTGCGCTCCTGCGCGAAGGCCGGCGTGCTCATGGCCAGCGCCATGACGCCGATCAGGGACTTGGCGAGCGTCATGCGCCCTCGCCTCCCTTGGCATAATAGCTGCCGAAGCGGCGACCGGACCCGGCGAAGGTGACGCCATTGAGCAGCAACTGCACCTGCCCTGCCGCCTTGAGCATCCCCGCCGCATCGCGCAGCGCGGCTTCGGTGGTGCGGTCGGCGCGCACCACCAGCAGCGCGATCGCGGCATGGCTGGCCAGCACGGCGGCGGCGGACGCAGCCAGCAACGGCGGCGAATCGAACAGGATGATCCGGTCGGGCCGTCCCTCGGTCAGCCGGTCGAGCAGCATGTCGGTCCGCGCCGAGGCGAGATATTCGGTGTCGTCGTTGCTGCGCTGTCCCGCCGGCAGCACCGACAGCGACGGGATATCCGTGCGGATCACGCAGTCTTCAATGGCGATTGCCGGATTGGCGAGCGCGTCCATCAGGCCGGGACCGCTGGCAAGGCCAAGCGCTTGCGGGATGCACGGCTTGCCGAAGTCGGCGTCCACCAGCAATATCTCGCGATCCTTCTCCGCCGCGAGGCTCAGCGCCAGATTGATGGCGCAGAAACTCTTTCCCTCCCCGCTATGGGCCGAGCAGAGCAGGATGCGATTCCCGCGCGGACTGTCCGCCAATATGGCGAGCAAGCCGCGCTTCAGCAGCCGGAACTCCTCGCTCATCGCGGTCACGGGCGCGTCGGGCAGCAGATAGCCGCCCTCGGCCAGCGCGGCGCGATCGATCGGCTGCACCGGACCGCTCCAGTCCGCCGCGCGGAAGCCTGCCTCTGCCGCAACCGGCTGCGCCACATCCACCACAGGCGGCAATGGCATGTCGGCGGGGACTTCCACCGCCGGCGCCCCGCGCCCTCGAAGGGCGGCGCTGAAGTCGTAAATCTCCGTTGCGCGCTCGATCAGCGAACCTTGGGACAGGGAGCTGTGCTTGTTCATCTCTCGCTTTTCCTCAGGCCAGCCCGCGCTGGATGAATTCGACCAGGATCAGCAGCAGGCACACCGCCGCCAGCCCGCCGCTCGCACCGGCGAAATATTTGAGGCGCTGCCGTTCGACCGCCTTCTGCGCGGCGCTGACCGTCTGGGTGATGGAGCCGATGACCGGCACGCCGACGGCCTTTTCAAGCCGCGCGGCGGTGGGGAAGCTGCCCTTGAGCTGCCCCATGGCGAAGGCCGTGCCCACGCCCGCGCCGATGCCGACGATCAATACGCCCAGCAGCAGCAGCGGCCGGTTGGGCGCAGTCGGGGCCGTGGGCGCGCTCGGCGGATTGATGACGCGGAACTGGACGGCGCCGGTTTCGGTCTTCACGTCGCCGCGCAGGCGGATTTCCTCGCGGTCGGCGAGCAGCTTGTCATATTGGGTCTTGAGGACCTCATAGTCGCGGTCGAGCTTTTCCTGCTCGGCGGCAAGGCCCGGCTCGTCGGTCTGGCGTGCGGACATGGCGCCAAGGTCGGCCTGCAGCTGCGCCTTGCGGCTCTGCAGCGCCTGCACCGTCGCGGCACGCTCGGCCTGCATCGACTTGATCGAGAGGTAGGCGGGATTGGGCGAGCCGCCCGAAACGCCACCGCCGCCCTGCTTGCGCAGCGCATCGACCTGCCGCTGGGCCGCGATCACGTCAGGATGGCTGGTCGTCCAGCCGCGCGCGCGCATTCCGGCAAGGTCCGCCTGCGCCTGAGCCAGCGCCGAAGGCCCGCCCGAAGCGCCGACGCCCGGCAAGGTCTGCGGCGTGCCGGCAAGCTGGCCGTTCATCGCGCTCAGCGCGCCCTGCGCCTGCGCCAGCTGCGAATCGATAGTGTTGATCTCCAGCCGCGCCGCATCCATGCGCTGGCCGATGGAGCCGGCCCCCGGCAGCACGCCGGCATAGCGCTGCTCGAACTCGACACGGCGCTGCTCGGCCCCGGCCAGCTGGCGGCCACGCTCGGCAAGCTGCTGGTCGAGGAAGGCGAGGCTCTGCTTGGTCTCCACCTTGTCGGAGGACAGGTTCGCCTCCTGGAAGATATCGATCAGCTTCTGCACGACCTGTTGGGCGATGCGCGCGTTGGCGCCATCCGAAAGCCCCGAGTCCGCCGACTTGGCGCTGATGTCGATCATGCTCGGGTCCATCTGCGCCATCACGGTGATGCCTTCGCGCAGCGCCGTGATCTTGGCGGCGATATCGCGCGGGCCGCCGACCGTCTGGTTCAGGTCGGTTTCCTTGACCACCCGCTCCAGATTGGCGGCGCTCGCCAGCGTCTGGCGCACGCGGTCAAGGTCCTGCTGCGACTGGACCTGGGTGATTCCCACCTTGTCCTGCAACAGCGACTGGGTGTTCACATAGACCCGCGCCTTGCTTTCATAAGCGTTGGGCACCAACGCCACACCCAGCCATCCAGCCATGCACACGCCCCAGGCCACGCCCAGCGCCAGCCAGCGCCGGGTCCATATGCCGTGCAGGACGACCAGCAGCTCGTCGTAAAGACCCGCCATATCAGAACATGCTTTCGGGGATGATGATGACGTCGCCGGGCGCCAGCATGACGTTCGCCTTGCTGTCGCCGCGCTTCAGCAGGTCGCCGATGCGCACCTGATATTCCTGCTGCTTGCCCTCTTCCTTGTTGAAGCGGACGAGGCGCGCGCGGTTGCCCGCCGCATATTCGGAAAGACCCCCGACCGAGATCATGGCGTCCAGCAGCGTCATGTTGGCGCGATAGGGGATGGAGGCCGGCTTTTCGGTCGCGCCGACGATCCGAACCTGCTGGCTGAAGGTGCCGGAGAAATTGTTGACGATCACCGACACTAGCGGATTTTCGATATATTTGGTGAGCGCGGCCTTCATGTCGTCGGCCAGCTGCTTGGGCGTCTTGCCCACCGCCGGCATGTCGGCGATCAGCGGCGTGGTGATGCGCCCGTCGGGCCGCACCTGCACCTTCGCGCCCAGTTCGGGATTGCGCCACACGAAAACGGTCAGGTCATCGAGCGGCCCGATCACATATTCCTCGCCCGGCCCTTCCTGCGTCGACACGAAGGAGGCCGGCGGCAACTGCTGTCCGCCGCCGCTCGACGCGCAGCCGGACAAGGCCACGGCCGGCAGCGACGCACCGATCAGGAGTCGGGACACGGACAGGAAACGCATGATCTTCACCTCTTCTTGGCAAACCACGCGCCTGCGGGCCGCCAAAGAGGCAGGGCAGCCCGTCAAGCAAATGGCTTTGGGCTTCTTCTTGCCGTCAAAGGGTAAAGATAGGGTTAGGCTTCAAACTATTGGTATATCAGCCAAGTAATAGTTCCAGCGGCGCCGGATGCCCGAGAAAGGCCGCAGGGCTGGCGGACGCGCCATAAGCGCCCGCGATGAAGATGGCGATCAGGTCGCCTTCGGACACGGCAGGCAGCGCGACCTTGTCGCCCAGCTTGTCGATCGGCGTACAGAGGCAGCCGACCACCGTGACCGCATCTTCCGCCGGCGGCGCGCCGAACCGGTTGGCGACCGCGATCGGATAGTTGCGCCGGACGACGGTGCCGAAATTGCCGCTCGCCGCCAGTTGGTGATGCAAGCCGCCATCCACCACCACGAAGGTCTCACCCTGGCTCTGCTTCACATCGACGACGCGGGTCAGATAGACGCCGGCCTCCCCCACCAGCCAGCGGCCAAGCTCGATCGCAAAGTCGCTGGTGGACAATATATCCCCACGCGCATGCAGCGTCTGCGCGAGCGCCTCGCCGATCGGGGCGATATCCAGCCGCTGATCACCGGGGAAATGGGGGATACCGAAGCCGCCGCCCAGATTGACCAGCGGCGGCGCCAGGCCCACCGCGTCGGACAGCCGCGCGGCGAGCCCCACCGTTGCCGCCTGCATATCGATCAGCGCCTCCGCATCGAGCGCCTGGCTGCCCGCGAAAATATGCCAGCCGCGCCAGTCCGCGCCCGCATCGATCACCCAGCGGGCAAGGTCCGCCGCACGGTCCGCATCGACGCCGAAGGGCTTCGCGCCGCCGCCCATGCGCATGCCGGAGCCTTTCAGGTCGAAGTCCGGATTGACGCGAACCGCCAGCCGGGGTGTGCGGCCACGCTGCTCCCCGATGGCAATCGCGCGGCGCGCCTCGCCTTCCGATTCCAGATTGAGCGTCACGCCGGCATCGATCGCGGCGGCCAGCTCATCGTCCCGCTTCCCCGGCCCGGCGAAGCTGACATGGCCTGAATCCATCCCGGCTTCCAGCGCCCGCGCCATCTCGCCGCCCGATGCGACATCGAACCCGTCCACTTGGCCGACCATCCGCTCCAGCAGCGGCGGATAGGGATTGGCCTTGACCGCATAATGGATCGACAGCGCCGGCGGCATGACGTCACGCAGCGCCTTCACCTGATGCTCGATTATGCCCATGTCATAGACGAACAGCGGCGTGTCGCCGGCCTCCTCGACCAGGCTCGCGGCGCCACAGCCGCCGATCAGCAACATGCCCTCCTCGCTATCGAAAAAGGGCGGGATGGGTCCCATCGGCTTCATGCGGAATAATCCCTGGCGAGCGCCACGCGGTCGATCTTGCCATTGGGCGTGCGGGGAAATTCCGCCAGCCCGACGATCTCGCGCGGGTGCATGAAAGTGGGGAGTTCGGCCTTCAGCCGCGCCTCGACGGCGGCGGCAGCGTCGGGGTCGGCCGAGCGGATCAATAGCAGCACCACCTGCCCCTGCCGCTCATCCTTGATGCCGAGCGCCACGGCTTCGGGCACGCCGGCAACAGCCACGGCGGCTTCCTCGATCTCGGTCGGGCTGATGCGGTTGCCGGCGGATTTGATCATCGCATCGTCCCGGCCCACGAAATAAAGCAGCCCCTCACGGTCGCGGCGAACCGTATCGCCCGACCAGACGGCGCTGCCGCCATAGCGCGATGCCGCCGGCGCCGGCCGAAACCGCTCGGCGGTGCGCATCGGGTCCTGCCAATAGCCCTGCGCCACCAGCGGCCCGCAATGGACCAGTTCGCCCGGCTCGTCATCGTCGGTCAGGCTGCCGTCCGGACGCACGACCACTATCTCCGCATGGGGAATCGCCGACCCCATCGAATCGGGATGGCTGTCGACCAGCGCCGGCGGCAGATAGGTCGACCGGAAAGCCTCGGTCAGCCCATACATGGGATAGAGATCGGCTTTCGGGAACAGGCTGCGCAGCTTCGCCACCAGCGGCCGGGTGAGCGCACCGCCGCTGTTGGTCAGGCGTTTGAGCTTCCCCGCGACCTCAGGCGGCCAGTCGAGTTCGGTCAGCTGCACCCAGAGCGGCGGCACTCCGGCCAGCGTCGTGATATCGCGCCGGTCGACCGATTTCAGGACGTCGCGCGGCGTCAGATAGTCGAGCGGATAGACGCACCCGCCCGCATGCCAGGTCGAAAGCAGCTGATTCTGCCCATAATCGAAGCTGAAGGGCAGTACGCACAGCGTCCGGTCCTCAGGCGTCAGGCGTAGATACTCCGCCACCGACACGGCGCCCAGCCACAGATTGGCGTGGCTCAGCATCACGCCCTTGGGCCGTCCTGTCGATCCGCTGGTATAGAGGATGGCGGCCAGATCGCCGGGCGCGGCGCCAGACGGTGGAAGCGCGCCGCCGCCGCTCATGGCGCAGGCGGCGTCGTCCTCGCGGTGCAGCTGGCACCCCGCCGGCACATCGCCCGGTTGCAGCGTGTCGATCCGCGCGGTCGTGCCGATCAACAGCTGCGCGCCGCTGTCGGCCAGGATATGCGCCACCTGGCCATGTTTGAGCAGCGGATTGACGGGCACATGCACCAGCCCCGCGCGCGGCGCCGCCAATGGCATCAGCGCGGCGACCGGCCCCTTGGCGATCCAGCTCGCGACTCGGGCGCCCTTTGCCAGACCGAAACCCGCCAGCCAACCGGCCAGCCGGCCCAGCGTCGCTTCCAGTTCGGCATAGGTCTGCGTACCCGAACGGCCGTCCAACGCCGGCCGCGCCTTGTCCCCGCGCAGCAGCAGATGGTCGATCGGCCGCACTTCCGCGCCGTCGATTAGGGCCGGCTCGCTCTCCAAGATGCCGTTTAACTCCATTTCCAGACTTTTCCCCTAAAAGCTCGCAGGGTTGGCGGGGAGATAGTCATTTGCTGGTCGCAAGGGAATATAGCACGGTTGCCGATGCCCGCCGCGCGCTCGCGGGCGGGCTGGACCGCGCCTCCACGCGGTCGCTGTTCGACCGCATCGACTGGTTCGAATCGCTGCACGGCCATTGCTTTGCGCGAATGCCAGCCCGCATCCTCCAGGTTATCGAGGAGGCGCATGAAGCCTGGCTGTTCCTGCTGGCCCCAGCGCCGCGCCACGTGAGCGCCCTTGCCAACTGGTACAGCTTTTCCTGGACGCCGCTGTTCCTGGGCGATCCCGATGCGGCAACCCGTCAGCGGCTGGTCGAGGTGCTCGCTCAGCAACTCCTTTCCACGCACGCCCAGGTCGATCTCTATCCGGTCGCGGACGGCGCCGGACTGCTGCTCGACGCCTTTCGCCGGGCCGGATGGTTCGCGGTCCGCAGGCCGATGGGCGGACGCCATCTGCTCGACCTCAACGGCCGGGATTTCGCCGCCTATTGGGCCGATCGGCCGAGCCGGCTGCGCAACCAGGTCCAGCGCAAGGCCCGCGCCGGCCGCTTCACCATCGATATCCGGCACGATCTGACCGACGCGCTGTGGCGGGACTATGTGACGGTCCACGCCAGCAGCTGGAAACAGCCCGAACCCGGCCTTTCCTTCCTGCGCGCGCTCGCCGAACGAGAAGCTGCGGCGGGCGCCCTGCGGCTCGGCTTCGCGCGCCTCAACGGCCAGCCGGTCGCGACCCAATTTTGGACGGTGGAAAATGGCGTCGCCCTGATCCACAAGCTGTCGCACGACCAGGCCTTCGATGGCGCCTCGCCGGGCACGCTGCTCAGCCATGCGATGTTCGCCCATGCCATCGATACGGACCGCGTGGGGCTGATCGATTATGGCACCGGCGACAATGGCTATAAAAGCGAATGGATGGAGCGGCGCGAAACGCTCTATCGGCTCGACTTCTTCAACCCCCGATTCGCCTCGGCCTGGCTGCCGGCGGCGCGCACCGCCATTTCCGCCCTTGTCGGCTAGGGACGGAACGATTAGGTAACGCGCATCATGCGGGCGCAAACTACCCAGCCGGTCGACCGGACGAGCGATCTTTCAGCCAAGGTGCGCGAACTGTTGCGCGACGTTCTGGCCCTGTCACAGGAACGCGTGGAGGCTTTCGATGCCGATACGCCACTGTTCGGCGCACTGCCGGAGCTTGACTCGATGGCCGTCGCCAGCCTGCTCACCGAAATGGAAGATCGCCTGCACATCCTGATCGAGGATGACGATATAGACGGCGACACGTTCGAAACCTTCGGCACGCTGGTCGCGTTCGCTGAGGCGAAGGTCGGCTGAATTCACCGTGATATAAGGAGACCGTCATCCCCGTCTCCGCGGGGATGACGGTTAACATTTTACGAGCGGATCATTCCGCCGCCAGAGCCTCGAAATCCGCTTCGGCCAGGAACTTCTCGACATCCAGCGCCGCCATGCAGCCCATGCCGGCCGCCGTCACCGCTTGGCGATAGACCTTGTCGCTGACATCACCGGCGGCGAATACGCCCGGAACGGCCGTGCGCGTAGTGCCCGGTTCGACCAGCAGATAGCCTTCGTCCATCGGCAGCTTGCCCACGAACAGTTCGGTCGCGGGCTGGTGGCCGATCGCGACGAAGGCGCCATCTGTCTCGATATGGGACGCTTTGCCCGTCTCCGTGTCGATCAGGTCGACGCCGACCAGCCCCTCGGGATTGCCGCCGCCCACGAAGCGCTCGACCTTCTGGTTCCAGAGCACCTTGATGTGGGGATGCGCGAACAGCCGCTGCTGCAGGATCTTCTCCGACCGCAGCGAATCGCGGCGATGGATCAGCGTCACGTCATGGCTGTGGTTGGTGAGGTAGAGCGCTTCCTCGACGGCGGTATTGCCGCCGCCGATCACCACCACCTTCTTGCCGCGATAGAAGAAACCGTCGCAGGTGGCGCAGGCGCTGACGCCCTTGCCCTGCAGCAGCTGCTCGCCCTCGGCGCCCAGCCATTTGGCCTGCGCGCCGGTCGCGATCACCAGGCTGTCGGCATAATAGACCGTGCCGCCGTCCCCCTTCAGCCGGAAGGGACGATCGGTCAGGTCGACGTCGACAATCTGGTCGTACATCATCCGCGCACCGACATGTTCGGCCTGCGCCTGCATCTGCTCCATCAGCCAGGGTCCCTGGATGACGTCGCGGAAACCGGGATAATTTTCGACATCGGTGGTGATGGTCAGCTGCCCGCCCGGCTGCATGCCCTGCACCACGATCGGCGCCAGCCCCGCGCGCGCGCCGTAAATGGCGGCCGAAAGCCC
>DATFDS010000250.1:0-6065 GCA_035251955.1 Sphingobium sp.
GAAGTGTCGCAGGCGACAGCCGATTTCATCCGCAAGCGCCCGGCCGCCCACCCCGACATCATCGCGACGTCGAGCGACAAGGGCATGGGCATTGCCGCCCTGCGCGCCGCGGTGCTGGAAAGCGTTACCCAGGGGTGATGATTTCGCTGCGGTGAAACACCGGCCATGGCGGCGAAAGGCCATGCGGCGGGTTGCGGCCAATGTCGGACATATTCCCCCTCCCGCTGGCGGGAGGGAGTTAGGGGGTGGGAATGGGCTAGGCGCTGCGCTGGCCCACCCCCCGGCCCCCTCCCGCTTGCGGGAGGGGGAGTGTCCGACTTCCACCCAAACCAGCCGTGCGCGGACGACGAAAAAAGGCCGGCAATCCTGCTGGACCGCCGACCTTCACTACCCCCGAAAATATCCCGTCAGGCGACCTTGGTCGCCAGATCCGCCGCCTCGTCCGGATCGCGCAGCACATAGCCGCGGCCCCAGACGGTTTCGATATAATTGTCACCGCCACACGCCAGCGCCAGCTTCTTGCGCAGCTTGCAGATGAAGACGTCGATAATCTTGAGTTCGGGTTCGTCCATGCCGCCATACAGGTGGTTCAGGAACATTTCCTTGGTCAGCGTGGTGCCCTTGCGGAGCGAGAGCAGCTCCAGCATCGCATATTCCTTGCCGGTCAGGTGGACGCGGTTGCCGTCCACTTCCACGGTCTTGGCGTCCAGGTTCACCGCCAGCTTTCCGGTGCGGATGACCGACTGCGAATGGCCCTTGGACCGGCGCACCACGGCGTGGATGCGCGCGATCAATTCTTCGCGGTGGAACGGCTTGGTCACATAATCGTCGGCGCCGAAGCCGAAGGAACGAACCTTGCTGTCCATTTCGGCAATGCCCGACAGGATCAGCACCGGCGTCTGCACCTTGGCGGCACGGAGCTTCTTGAGCACGTCATAGCCGTGCATGTCCGGCAGGTTCAGGTCCAGGCAGATGATGTCGTAATCATACAGCTTGCCCAGATCCAGGCCTTCCTCGCCCAGGTCGGTGGTGTAGACGTTGAAGCCTTCGGTCGTGAGCATCAGCTCGATCGCCTTGGCCGTGGTCGGTTCATCTTCGATTAGCAGAACACGCATATGAAGCCCCTGTCCCTTGCAGATCCCGTCAACCCCTCAGAACGGCGTCTGCTCCAATTCATTAACCAAAAAACTTCTGAAGGACAAAGGTTAATTTTTAGATAACTCCATGAATCCAACGAGTCGTTGGATATTGAATCTATTTACAATGGTTTGTCCGCGAAATGATTCAGGTGGAGTCAATATGGATTCACCTGCGCAACAACTCTCAGCAGCCGTGATGCCTGGCAAGAAAATCGAGCAGCGCATCGACGCGCGCCGGCCGTAGCCGCGAAGGCGGCGTCACCAGATGCAGGCCGAGTGGCGGCGGCCGCCAATCGACCAGAATTTCCTCAAACTCGCCCGTTGCCAACGCATCGCCGATGATGAAGTCGGGCAGTTGCGCAATGCCGACGCCTGCCCGCAGCGCAGGCAGCATCGCCTCGCCGCTGTTGACGGTGATGCGGGCCCGGACCTGCACCGCGACATTCTGCTGCCCCGGACCCGAGAAGCGCCAAACGTCCGGCGCCGGGACGTTGGAATAGCAGAGGCAATCATGCTCGCCGAGATCCGAAGGATGCGCGGGCCGACCGCGCTCGGCCAGATAGGCGGGGGAGGCGACGATATGCATGTTGACGTCTGCCAGTCGCCGCGCGCGCAACGAGCTGTCGGGCATGTCGGCGATGCGGATGGTGGCGTCGAGCCCCATGTCGATCATGTCGATGCGCGCGTCGGACAGGTGGAGGTCGACGTTCACCAGCGGGTTCTGCTTCGTGAATTCGGCTATCAACGGCGCGACCCTGAGCAGCCCGAAGGTCATGGGGGCGCCGATACGAACGGTGCCGGACAGCGCGGCCGTTTCATCGCGCGCCGCCTCCTCCGCCTCCTGCCCCTCGGCCAGGATACGCGCGGCATGATCGGCGAGGCGCTTGCCGCTTTCGGTGAGCGCCAGGCGGCGACTGGTGCGGCTGAACAGGCTGGTGTCCAACTGCTGCTCCAGCCGGGTCACGGCCTTGGAGACCGTCGCCTTGGAGACGGAGAGCGCCTTGGCGGCGTCGGTGAAGCTGCGATGCTCGACCACGGCGGCGAACATGGCCCAGGCTTCGAAGTCAGGTAGTCGCATGAGAAGAAACAATCCGTTTCAATGCTGCTTATTCAAGAAACGATCCTGATCGCTAGATTGACCGAAAGCAAGCCGGAAGCTCCGGCGCACGCAATTGAAAGGCAAGCATATGAGCATGAGCACAGGGAGCCGCATCGAACGCCGCCCCTTTGCCACGCTCGGCCATGCCGACCATGGCTGGCTGAACGCGCGGCATCATTTTTCCTTTGCGGACTATCATGATCCCGCCCGCATGGGATGGGGCGCAATCCGGGTGTGGAATGACGACGAAATCGGCCCGCGGTCGGGCTTTTCGCCGCATCCGCACAGCGACATGGAAATCATCACCTATGTCCGCAAGGGCGCGATCACGCACCAGGACAGCCTGGGCAACAGGGGCCGCACCGAGGCGGGCGACGTGCAGGTGATGAGCGCGGGCACCGGCATTCGCCACGCCGAATATAATCTGGAGGATGAGACGACGACACTCTTCCAGATCTGGGTCCTGCCGCGCACCCGTGGCGGATCGCCGAGTTGGGGCGCCAAGCCCTTTCCCAAAGACGATCGGTCCGGGAAACTGGTGGTGCTCGCGAGCGGGCTTGACGATGACAGGGAAGCGCTGCGTATCCGCGCCGATGCCCGATTGCTGGGCGGCACCGTCAAGGCCGGCGAGAATGTCACCTATGACAGCGCCCAAGGACGGCACCTCTATCTGGTGCCCGCAACCGGGCGGATCGAGATTGACGGCCAGATTTTCCAGGCGCGCGACGGCGCTGCGATCGTCGGCGGCCAGCCCGTCACGATCACCGCGCTCGAGGACGCTGAAATCATCCTGGTCGACAGCGAATAAGGCCCGTCCCCCGGGCCGACCGGCCGCCCGCGCCTCCCATCCCTCCCCCCTTGGCGCGGGCGGCCACATTTTTTCCGAAACCTTTTTGCGATCAATGCATTGGAAAGATTGGAGATAGACATGGCGAAGGTCCTGGTCCTCTATTATTCGTCCTACGGCCACATCGAAACGATGGCGAAGGCCGTGGCGGAAGGCGCCGCATCCGCCGGCGCGCAGGTCGATATCAAGCGGGTGCCGGAGACGGCACCGCTGGAAGTCGCGCGGAACGCCGGGTTCAAGCTGGACCAGGCCGCGCCGATCGCGACCGTGCCCGAACTGGCCGGCTATGATGCGATCATCATCGGCACCGGCACGCGTTTTGGCCGCATGTCGAGCCAGATGGCGGCCTTCCTCGACCAGGCCGGCGGGCTGTGGGCGAGCGGCGCGCTCAACGGCAAGGTCGGTGGCGCCTTCACCTCCACGGCGAGCCAGCATGGCGGGCAAGAGACCACGCTGTTTTCGATCATCACCAATTTGCTGCATTTCGGCATGGTGATCGTCGGGCTGGACTATGGCTTTGCCGGGCAGATGGGCGTGGACAAGCTGCGCGGCGGTGCGCCCTATGGCGCGACGACGATCGCCCACAGCGATGGCAGCCGACAGCCGGGCGAGGAAGAATTGGAAGGCGCGCGCTATCAGGGGCGGCGGATCGCGGAGACGGCGATCAAGCTGCACGGGTGAATTTTCGCTGCACCGTCTGGCGGTGCGGCAGTTGAGCCTTGGGTCGCAGCAGGGCACAACGTCGGGGCCGGCGCACGGGATGGGTGCGTCGGCCCTTTTTCCATGCGCCGACCGAGGGTTAAAGGAAGATGCGCCGCCCTATCCGGCTGGCGCGCAGACCATAAAAGGCGCCGATCGGCAGGAACAGCGCGTTGAGCAGCAGCCAGGGCTTGCCAAGATGGGGTGAGAGATAATGGATCACCGCCACATGCAGATACATGATGACGAGCGACGCGCGGCCGACCGCTGCGAGCCACCTGCCATAGGGCGCGATCCGCACCGAGAAACGGAACAGCAGCAGCGACGTGGCGACCGCCGATCCGATCGACAGCAGGAACAGGCCATAATCCGCCGCCTTCAGATTGAGCGTCGGCAGCAGGCCCGCGAGTCCCATGACAGAAAATGCGCCGAGCGGCAGCCACATCCAGGCCCGCCATGGCACCCGCTGCCAGGCGGCGCCGACCCACAGCAGCACCAGCGCCATGGGCACCGTCAGCACCCCCAGCACCGACACCTGGGTAAGCCGACCAACACCATAGGCCAGGAGCAATGACGGCAGCATCACCAGCATCCAACGCCGGTCGAGCGGATCGGGCCAGCGGGCCAGCAACAGGTTGAACAGGATGCGCGCGGCCATCAGGCAGGGCACGAACCAGAAGATGGTATAGGGCCCCCGCAGCCAGAAGCCGCCGAGCAGGACCGGCAGCAGATCCTGCGGCCATCGGTGAAAGATCGGCCGATTGCCCTTCAGCGGCTCGATGATCTGGTCCGCGACGATCAGCAGGAAGAGGAAGGCGGCGTAGGGCCGCATCTGTGCGCCAAACTGGCGCCGGGCGAAGCGCGCGGGCGGCTGCGGGCGGGCAAGAAGACCCGAAAGCAGGAAGAAGAGCGGCATGTGAAAGCTGTAGACCGCGTCGCGCAAGGGGCCGCGCGTCCACACATGGCCGACGACCACGGCGATGATGCCGATGCCCCGCGCGACATCGATCCATTCGAGCCGCCCGCCGCCGGGCACCCAATCGGATGGCGCCATATGCGGCTCGGCCCTGTCCCCCCTGTTCTCCATGGCTTCCACGCCCTATAGGAAGCCGCTCGCGCGTCAACCGCTCGCCACTCCTCCTTGCTGGACATTCCCTTGACCCTGCTTAACGACCGAGTCCTGTTCATCGATGGCGAGGCCATCATCCTCGACAAGCCGGCCGGCCTGCCGGTCGACGCGCCGCGCGATGGATCGCTGAGCCTGGAAAATCACCTGTCCTCGCTGACCTTCGGCTTTCAGCGCTGGCCGCTGCCGGTACACCGGCTGGACCGCGACACCAGCGGCTGCCTGCTGCTCGCGCGCAACCCCAAGGCGCATAAACGCTATGCCGCCGCGTTCGAGGGCGGAACCGTCGTCAAACGCTATGTCGCCGTGGTCAACGGCGTGCCAGAGGCGGAAAGCGGCATCATCGACCTCGCGCTCAAGAAGGTCAGCAGCCCGGCCGAGGGTTGGCGCATGGTGGCGGCGAAGGACGGCAAGGCGGCGCTCACCGAATGGCGGAAGATCGCGGTTAAGGATGGGCGGGCGCTGATCGCCTTCAGCCCACGCACCGGCCGCACGCACCAGATCCGCGCCCATGCGCTGCATGGCCTGGGCTTTGGCATCGCGGGCGACCCGGTCTATGGCGATGGCCAGGGGGTGATGCTGCTGCACAGCCGTTTCCTGAGCGTGCCGCGCGGGTCCAAGCCGCCGGCGCAAGCCACCGCTCCGCTGCCCGGCAGCTTTGCCGCGCAAGGATTCGGACCGGAACTGCTGGACGCAGCGGGACTGTAGACTGCGTGGCGCTGATCCCGATCACCCGGTCGATCGCGATCGACAGCGACGAGCTGACGGAGAGCTTCACCCGCTCGACCGGGGCGGGCGGGCAGCATGTGAACACCACCGACAGCGCGGTCCAGCTCCGCTTCGACGTGGCGAACAGCCCTTCCCTGCCCGATGCGGTCAAATACAGGCTGGCGCAGATCGCCGGGCGACGGATGACGGCGGAGGGCGTGCTGATACTGCGTTCGGAAGGATCGCGCTCGCAGTTGTTGAACCGGCAGGACGTGCTCGCGCGATTGGTCGACCTGATCCGCGAGGCGACCATCGTCCCCAAGGCGCGCAAGGCGACCAAGCCCGGCAAAGCGGCCAAGGCGCGACGCGTCGACGCGAAGAAGGCGCGCAGTTCGGTGAAACAGGGACGCGGGAAGATAAGGTTCGATTAGGGCGTGGTTTGGGTGG
>DATFDS010000251.1:0-4479 GCA_035251955.1 Sphingobium sp.
ATGATCGCCGATCCGATCCGCCTCCTCGATTGCGTCATGCCATGCGAGGGCGCGAACGGCCTTCTGGTGACGAGCCGCACCAACGCCAAACGCCTGCGCAGGGAGAAATATGTCGTCCCGCTGGGCTATGGCGAGCGGACGAACTACAGGGGCAATGAGAACCGCGTCGACATAACGCAGAGCGGCCATCGGGTGGCCGGCGAAAAAGCCTTTGCCGCGGCCGGCCTGTCGCCCAGGGATATCGGTTCCTTCCATCCCTATGACGACTTCATCATCGCCATCGGCCTGCAGCTGGAGATGCTGGGCTTTTGTGGGGTCGGGCAGTTTTCCTCCTATGTGCTGGACACGGATTTCGGCCTGAACGGAGACCTGCCGCTCAACACCAGCGGCGGCCAGATTTCGGCGGGGCAGGCGGGTCTGGCCGGGGGCGGGACCAACCTGATCGAAGCGGTCCGGCAGCTTTTCGGCGAGGGGGGAGAGCGGCAGATCAGCCGCACGGGCAACGCGCTTGTCACGGGCATCGGGCACATTCCCTATGGCCGCAACTGGGGAAGCAGCGTCGCCCTCATTCTCGCGCCTGGCTCATGAGGGATGAGATGAACGCCATTTTGAAACTGGATCGCACCGCGCCCGCACCCTTCAGCTTCTCCGCGCCATTTTGGGAAGCGACGCGCGACAGGAAGATATTGCTGCAATTCTGTCGGCAGACGGGACAGCCGCAATTCTACCCACGCCCGACCAGCATATTCACCGGCAGGCGCGATCTCGAATGGCGCGAGGTTTCGGGTCACGGCACCATCTACACCTACACTATCGCGCGTGTCGGCGCGGGTGCCTTGCGCGGATGCGAGCCCTATATCATCGTCAATGTGGAACTTGACGAAGGGGTCAACATTATCGGCAATCTGGTGGGATGCGATGTGGATGAGCTGTTCATCGGCATGCGCGTGAGACCCCATTGGCAGGCGCTGTCCGATGGGAAACACCAGCTGATGTTCGAGCCGGATTCCGACCGGTAGGCGGCAAACCCCGGAAAATATGATCCAATACAAGGAAAAGACATGTCCAACCCCCAAGAAATCCCGGTCGACAGCCCGCTGAAGGGCGTCCGTGTCCTCGAAATGACCCAGTATATCGCAGGCCCCATGGCTGGCCAGCAGCTCGCCGATTATGGCGCGGAGGTCATCAAGATCGAACGGCCGGGCGAGGGCGATCCCTTCCGTGTCTATGATGGCGGGCGCAATGTTCCCAACTACGGATTCAATTTCCGGGCGTTCAACCGCAACAAGAAGAGCGTGACGCTCGACCTGTCATCCCCCGATGCGATCGACGCGATCAAGCGTCTCGCCGCGGATGTCGACGTGGTGCTGGAAAATTTCCGCCCTGGCGTCATGGACCGGCTCGGCATCGGATATGAAGCGCTGAAGGCGGTCAATCCGAACATCATATACTGCGCGGTCGCCGGCTTTTCGCCGGACGGCCCCTTTGCGAAACGACCCGCCTTCGACACGGTGGGACAGGGGCTTTCGGGGATCCTGCACCTTTTCACCGACCGCGAAAAGCCGACGATGCGCGGCCCGACCGTCGCCGACCAGGTCACTGCCATGCAGGCGGCGACAGGCATCCTCGCGATGCTGCGCGGCAAGGCGGTGAACGGCCAGGGCGGGCGCATCGATATCAGTATGGTCGACGCGTGCGTGTCCTTCATTCCCGACGTCCTGGCCGGCTATACCGACGCGGACAAGAATCCGACGTCGGAAACCCGCGTGGCCGCGTCGCAGGCGTGCATCATGCGTTGCGCCGATGACCAGCTGATCGCGGTGCAGCTGGGCGGGCTCGACAGGGCGTTCGTCCTGCTCGTCGCGGAACTGGGCTGCCCCGAACTGGCGAGCGACCCCAAATTCAGCGTGGCCTTCGATCGCCGGTCGAACTGGAGCGAACTGGTCGAACTGCTGCGCCCCTATTTCGCCGCCAAGCCGTTCGCCCACTGGTTGAACCGCTTCGCCGAGGTCGGCGTACCTTTTTCCGAAGTGCTGACCATTCCCGAGGTCGTCGCTTCTCCGGAGGTCCGACACAGCGGCATATTGGAGACGCGGGAGCATCCCGAAGCGGGATCGATGACGATGGCCAGGCGGCCCACGCGCATCAACAAGTCGCGCGGTCCGGAACAGAGTTTCCCGCCCCTGCTGGGCGAGCATTCCGAGGAGGTTCTGCGCGGCCTTGGCTATGGCGATGCGGAGATCGCGAAGATGCTGGGCGCGGCGTGACCCGATCGGCCGGTTGACAGCGCGAGGACCGAACCAAATGCACGGAGATATCCATGTCGGATGACATGCCTGTTTTTTCTGATGAAGAGCGAGAACTGATCCGGTCCTCGGTCAGGCGGCTGCTGGAAGACCAGTGGCCTTCCCTGTCGGCCGTGGAGTTGAGCAAGGATCCCGCGGCGGTCAAGCGGATCTGGGGCGAGCTTGCGTCGCTGTCGATTCCGGACCTGGGCAGGAACCCGGAAATGGGCGGCCTTGCCGAAATCCTTCTCGTCTTCGAGGAGTTGGGGCGCGCCTGCTGTCCGGCGCCCCTGCTGGGAGCGGTGGTCGCCAATCTCCTGCACGAGCAAGGCGATGCAGCGGCCCGGGAACTCGTCCCGCCGCCCGCTTCCACCCGCTATGCGGTGGGCTTCGGCGCGTTCGACGGTGATCGCGCCGCCGGCCGGGCGGCATCGTCCGGAGAGACGGTCAGCGGAACGTTCCATTTTGTCGAGAATGCCGAAACGGCTGACCGCTTCATCCTGTTTCTCGATGAACCCTGCGGGGTCGCGATCGTCGAAGCGACGGACCCCGGACTATCGGTCGTGCCGACGCCGGCGCTGTCGCTGCCGAGCCTCTCTTCGATCCATGTCCAGGGCAACGCCGCGCGGTTCATGCCGGTGCCCGCCCAGGCGCTGCGCACCATCGTGCAGATTGCGCGGCTGGCGACAGCTGCCCGCGCGCTGGGATCGGCGCAGCGCGGCTATGAGCTGGTTGTCGAACATGCCAACACGCGCAGGCAGTTCGGCAAGTTCATCGGCCAGTTCCAGGCGGTCCAGCACCGGCTGGTCGACAATCTGACGCGGCTGGACGGCGCCCGGCTGACGCTCGAAGCGGCCGCGCGCGCCTATAGCGAGAAGCTGGCGACCTGGAACGTCTTCGCGAACCTGTCGCTCGCGCATCTCAACCCCGGGCTGCGTCAGCTTGCGATAGACATGCACCAGTTGATGGGCGCCATCGGCTATTCGGAAGAACATGAACTGCCGCGTCATTTCCGACAGATTCACGGAAATGTATCCCGTTTCGGCGGGGTGATGCGCGCGCGCGCCGATATCGGCGCTTATCTCGTCGCTTCGGCTGAACAGTCGAGCCAGTGAGGCATCGGACCCATGACAAAATTACCCGAATTTGATCTCGATCCGGCCGCCAAATCCTTCCGCCGGGAAGTGAGGCAGTGGCTGAAGGAGAATTGGACCGACAGCCGCGAGGCCGAACACAGGAAGCTTCCGTTCAAGGACCGTGGCTTCGACCGGGATTTCGCCCGGGCGCTGGGCGAGAGGGGCTGGATCGGCGCGGGTTGGCCCACGTCCGAGGGCGGGCTTGGGCTGAGCCCGGCCGAACAATTGGTCCTGACCGAGGAGCTGGAATATGCAGGCGCGCCCTATGGTCATCTCGTCGCCTCGACGATGATCGCGCCGGCGCTCATCCAGTTCGGCAGCCCGGAACAGAAGGCGGAATATCTGCCGCGCATCCGCTCGGGCGAGGTTGCCTTCGCGCTCGGCTATAGCGAGCCGGAAGCGGGCTCCGACCTTGCGTCGCTCAAGACCCGCGCCGTCAAGGATGGCGACGGCTGGCGGATCAACGGCCAGAAAATGTGGTCCACAATGGCTGACAAGGCCGACCATCTATGGCTCGCCACCCGGACCGATCCCGACGCCAATCCCAAGCATGCCGGCATCAGCGTGTTCATCGTACCGATGGACACGCCGGGGCTCACCGTTCGCCCCGGACTCGCCATGTATGGCAAGACCTTCTCGGAACTGCTGCTCGAAGATCTGTGGGTGCCCGACAGCGCGCTCGTGGGCAAAGAGAATAAGGGCTGGGCAATCATCACCAGCGCGCTCGCGGCGGAGCGAGTGACGATCGGCGGCACCGTCGCGCTGTTGCAGCGGGCGCTCGACCAGCTGACCAACTATATCGCCGTGGCCGAAGTGGGCGGATGCAAGCTTCGGGAGGATCCTGTCCTCCTCGATCGGCTGGGCGGGATCGCCGCCGACATGGAAGCGGCGCGGCAGCTGGCGCTGCGGAACATCCGCCTGGCCTCGCAAGGACGCACGCCCATTCATGAAGCGTCCATGGCGAAGGTCTATGTTGCCGAGCTGCAGGGCCGCCTGGGCGAGGCCGCGCTGGAAATTCTCGGCTCGTCGGGCCTGCTCTCCGAGGACGCGCCCAATGC
>DATFDS010000252.1:0-9675 GCA_035251955.1 Sphingobium sp.
ATTCTTCCCTGTCCTACATCCCTCCGACCTGCCTATTTCGGCCCGGTCTTTGAAATGTCGGAACCTCGCTCCCCTCACGCCTACGCGCGCTCGCGCACACGCGCGCATACGGTGTGAACTTCGGCTGAAATTGGCCGAAACCTGCCCTCAAGCCGCCTCAGCCTCCGCGTAGGCCAGCGCTTCCTTGCCGATCAATATCTCGGCCAGGAACCAATAGGCCTCACCCCAGGCCTCCAGAACGGCGTCGGTCGCGACATCGGCGCCCAGCACGTCGCGGATTGCGGGCAGCAGTGCCGCCGCAACCTTGGGATAATGTTCCGCCTTCACGCCCGTCTCGACATGCCGCTGCACCATCCGCGCGACTGCCCCGTCAAGCGCCTGCAACTTGTCGATATTTTCGGCATAGCCCAGGATCGCCGCGGCCAATCGCCGGGGCTGCTCCCCACTTTGCTGCGCTGCCTGATCAAACATGTCCTTGATCGACGGATCCTGGAACAGTCGCGCATACATGGCGGTGGTGATCTCCACCCCATGGCTTCTCAGCGCGGGCGCTGTGGCCTTGACGATCGCGATGGTTTCGGCAGTGAGCTGGTTCATGAATGCACCCCTTTTGACTAGAGACTCGACAAAGGTGCATTTACTTTGCATCTTTTAACATGTAAATAGCATACATGTTTTAATCGCACAGGGCGTTCGCCTAACGCTGTTCCCATGCAACTGACCCGCCACACCGACTATGCGCTGCGCGTCCTCATTCACCTCACCGTGATGCCGGCAGGCCGCGCGACCATCGCGGAGATAGCCGACGCCTACGACCTCTCCCGCAACCATTTGATGAAAGTCGTCCATCATCTGGGTCAGGGGGGATTTCTGGATACGCAGCGGGGTCGCGGCGGCGGCTTTGCGCTTGCCCGTTCCCCAGACACCATCATGCTTGGCGACGTCATCCGCCATAGCGAGCCCGACATGAACATGGCGGATTGCGGCAGTTGCGCGCTCCGTCCGGCGTGTGGGCTATCCGGCATCCTGAATATGGCGACTGCCGCATTCCTCGCCGTTCTCGACCGGCACAGTCTGGCGGATGCAGCACGTGACAAGGCCGGGCTTGCGGCGTTGATCGCCGCCCTGCCCGGCCTTGATCCTGCGGTCAGCGACGCCTGCGCGTCGCCTTCCTAGCACCTGCCGCTTCACCCGGATTGATGCAGCTATCCTGCACAGTCCGGCTGCAGAGCGGATAATCCTTTTTCTCGGTCGGCGGCGGCGTCATATTGCCCCCGACCGTCACGGGATTGGCCGATGTGCCGACCGGTGCCGCAGGGTCCTTGGGCACGCCCGCAGGCGCCGGGGCCATGCCCGTGTTCGGCGGGACCGCGCCTGTCGGCTGACCGGCATTTGGGTCTGCCGCCGGCGGCGGGGTGGCTGGCGTTGCCGGAACCGCAGGACCGCCAGGCGGGGGCATGTCGGCCATGGGAGGCTGGGTCGTGGTCGCCGGTGTATCCTGAGCGATCGCAATGCCGGTAGCGCCTGTGGCAAAGACCAGCATGGCGGCACCTGCAAGCATCATCGATTTCATCGGGATCGTCCTTTCCTGGTTTTTCACCCCGTTCTGCCGCTTGGGCCGATGAAGAACCGGATCGATGACGCAGGCGTTCCGATCCCGGCGACGAACCGTTTCCTATGAGCCGCCAGATGAAAGGATTTGCCGCTCACTCCTCCGGATAGCGATCGAATTTGGGAAGATTGTGCGCTGCCGCCATCCAGGGTGTCGCTTCCGCCCATTGGACATGGACGGCCGGCGGAAAGGCCGCCTGGTCGTCGAACGTCGCCGTCTGGATATCGACCATGCCGGGGAAGGTCGCGGCATTGAAATAGAAGAGGCCCGTGCCGCAGGTCCCGCAGAATTGGCGGATGACATTTTCGGACGATTCATACGCCTGGGGCTTGCCGGTTACGCGCACCTTGTCCTCGGGGAACAAGGCCCATCCCACCATCGGCGCGCCTGCGCTTTTCCGGCAGTCGGAACAATGGCAAAGCGCCGTGTAGAACGGATCGCCTTCAGCCTCATACTGGATCGTCCCGCACTGGCATCGTCCCGTGGCCATGGCCTTTCTCCTTGCATGATTCGCCTTTTGTTCTCATAGATCGACGTCAGCCGCAAGATATGCGGCAACTTGCCGTCAGCCCTTCCCCTCCCTAGTTGTTGCCCATGATCCTGCCCGCTCCCTCGCCCGACGATCCCGCCTATCTCCAGGGTCTCAACGAACCCCAGCGGGAAGCCGTGCTCACCACCGAAGGCCCGGTGCTGGTTCTCGCGGGCGCAGGCACGGGCAAGACGGCTGCACTGACCGCGCGCCTCGCCCATCTGATCGCCACCCGCCGCGCCTGGCCGTCGGAAATCCTCGCCGTCACCTTCACCAACAAGGCGGCGCGCGAAATGCGGGAGCGGGTGGGCCGCATGATCGGCCCGGCGGTCGAGGGCATGCCCTGGCTCGGCACCTTCCACGCCATCGCCGCCAAGATGTTGCGCCGCCATGCCGAACTGGTCGGCCTGCAATCCAACTTCACCATTCTCGATACCGACGACCAGCTTCGCCTGATGAAGCAACTGATCCAGGCCGAAGGGATCGATGAAAAGCGCTGGCCCGCGCGCCAATTGGGCGGCCTCATCGACCAATGGAAGAACAAGGGCCTGACGCCTGAGGAAATCGGCGCAGGCGAGAGCGAAGCCTATGCCAATGGCCGGGGGCAAAAACTCTACGCCGCCTACCAGGCCCGCCTGCGCGACGTAAATGCCTGCGATTTCGGTGACTTGCTGCTGCATGTTCTCACCATCCTGAAACGCCATCGCGACGTTCTGGAAAGCTATCAGCAACGCTTCCGCTACATCATGGTGGACGAATATCAGGACACTAATTCCAGCCAATATCTCTGGCTCCGCCTGCTCGCCCAAAGCTCCAAGAATATCTGCTGCGTGGGCGACGACGACCAGTCCATCTATTCATGGCGCGGCGCAGAAGTCGCCAATATCCTACGGTTCGAAAAGGATTTTCCGGGCGCCAAGATCATCCGCCTCGAACAGAATTACCGCTCGACCCCCCATATCCTCGGCGCCGCATCAGGCGTGATCGCGGAAAATGGCAATCGCCTCGGCAAGACTCTCTGGACCGACATCGACGTGGGTGAGAAGGTTCGCATCATCGGCGTCTGGGACGGCCCGGAGGAAGCGCGCCGCGTCGGCGACGAAATCGAATCGATCCAGCGCGGAGGTACTTCGCTGGACGAGGTCGCCATCCTCGTCCGCGCCCAGCACCAGACGCGCGAGTTCGAAGACCGCTTCATCCAGATCGGCATGCCCTATCGCATCGTCGGCGGCTTTCGCTTTTACGAGCGCGCCGAAATCCGCGATGCGCTGGCCTATCTGCGCCTCGTCAACCAGCCCGCTGATGACCTCGCCTTCGAGCGAATCGTCAACGTCCCCAAGCGCGGCCTCGGCGACAAGGCGGTCGAAAAGCTCCACCGCCTCGCCCGCGCGGAGGGCATTCCGCTGGCGCTCGCCGCCGCGCGTATCCTGGACACCGACGAGATGACCCCGCAGGCCCGCCGGTCCCTGGGCGCCTTCATCGGCGACCTCGCCCGCTGGCGCGACCGCGCGGCGCAGTTGCCTCATGCGGAACTCGCCCGGCAGATATTGGACGAAAGCGGCTACACCGCCATGCTACAGGCTGAGCGCACCGCCGAAAGCGCGGGGCGTCTGGAAAATCTCAACGAACTCACCCGCGCCATGGAAGAATATGAGACGCTGGGCGCCTTCCTTGAGCATGTCTCGCTGGTCATGGACAATGAAGCGCAAGCGGACGAGCGCAAGGTCACGATCATGACCATCCACGCCGCCAAGGGGCTGGAGTTCGACACCGTGTTCCTCGCGGGCTGGGAAGAAGGCATTTTCCCCTCCCAGCGGGCACTGGACGAAGGCGGCCTTAACTCGCTGGAGGAAGAACGCCGCCTCGCCTATGTCGCGATCACCCGTGCGCGCAAGTTGTGCCTCATCCTCCACGCCGCCAACCGCCGCATTTACGGCCAGTGGACCAGTTCCATCCCCTCGCGCTTCGTGGGCGAACTGCCGCCCGAACATGTGGAGGAGGAAAGCAGCATGTCCGGCGGCGCCTCGCTCTGGCGCGCCAACTGGTCGGAACGCGCCGATCCCTTCGCCAATGTCCAGCGCGGCACGGGCAGAGGCCCCGGCTGGCAACGCGCCCAGCAAGGCGGCCAGTTCAGTCGGGAACCGGCGCGAATCGTCGAAGCGCGCGCCTCGGCCGTCTCGCTGGGGAACAAGGGCCGCGACGACATGAGCGTCGGCCTGCGCGTCTTCCACCAGAAATTCGGCTACGGCACCGTTGCGGAGATCGAAGGCAACAAGCTGGAGATCGACTTCGAAACAGCGGGGCGCAAGCGCGTCATGGACAGCTTCGTCCAACCGGCATCATAGGAGCTGCCGTTCGTTGACGCTGTGGAGCCGGGCGCGTAATCTTGTCGGGCAAGGCACCGCTCGAGCCCGGCATCGGGCGGAAAGGATGTCCGATGATCTGCAACGCAGTCCGCATAGGCTGGGCAAGGCGGCTGGCCTTCCCCCTGATGGCCCTTTCCCTGATCCATGCGCATGCCCTGTCCGCCCAATCCATGATCCTGCCTGAAGGGCTGACCATCTCTCTGGAGACGCGACAGGACCTCTCCTCCAAGTCGGCGAAAAAGGGCGACACGGTCGACCTGGCGGTCGCCAAGGCGGTGACGATCGGCGGCGTGACCCTGATCGCCGCTGGCACGCCGGTCACGGGCGAAGTCGCGAGCGTGCGCGACAACGGCCTTCTCGGCCGATCGGGCAAGCTGGATATCCGTGTCAACACGGTGAAAGTCGAGCAGCAGGACGTGCCCGTGCGCGGCGACCGCAATGCCAAGGGGAGGTCGGGGACGCTCGGCTCGGTAGGCGCGGGGATCGTTTTCCTTCCTCTGGCCATCCTCGTGCGGGGCAAGGACGTCAAGCTGCCTGCGGGCACGACCTTCGAAGTCTATGTCGACAAGGAGGTTGCGATCGGCCCGGCCATGCCAGCGGCCATGACTTCGCAAGCCGCTGCCCCGCCGCCGTCCGAATCGAGGAGCGTCAGGGCCATCGACCCGAACGATGCACTCACGCCCTGAAGCTGGTACGTTGCAGCAGCCGGCCTGTGCAGGTCGATGCGCGGCAGAGTTGAACCGCAAGACTCAAGCAAGCATGCGTTGTCGGATAATACCCGCTTACACTCGCGAGCCGGATCAATTTTGGGGTGGTGGAGCCTAGCGGGATCGAACCGCTGACCTCCTGCATGCCATGCAGGCGCTCTCCCAGCTGAGCTAAGGCCCCATCGTTGCGCGGTATAGAATAGCGCATCGCAATGGATCAGGCCATGTCCGGCGTGCCGCCGTCGGCCTTATGTCTGGAATCCCCTGCCTGCGCCAGGATGCTGGTCAAGGTCACTTGTGACCTCACGACACCCCTCACTTGCGCTCGGGAGCTTTTCGGGAAAATGCCCCACGGACATTTCCTTGATCCGAAAAACTGGTGGAGCCTAGCGGGATCGAACCGCTGACCTCCTGCATGCCATGCAGGCGCTCTCCCAGCTGAGCTAAGGCCCCGTATCCAGTGCAGGCGCCGTTTGGGTCCGGCGCCTTGCGAGCTCGCTGCCATTAGGCAGCAGCGTCCTCGCTGGCAAGCAGAAAATTCAGTTAATTGTCGTCGCCGTCGTCATCGCCGCCGGCATCGACGCCCAGGTCGTCATCGCCGCCCAGATCGACGTCATTGTCCGGCGAATCACCGTCGTCATCGACGTCCAGATCCAGGTCCAGATCGTCATCGGCCGTCTCGATCTCGCCATCGGCGGTTTCGATGACCTTCTTTGGCGCTTCCTCATAAGGCAGCGGCTGCTTCGACTTCAGCACCGGCTCCGGTTCCCAGGCGGTATTGCAGTTGATGCAGGTAACCGGGTCGTCCTTGCCCAGGTCATAGAAGCGCGTGGCGCATTTCGGGCAGGTACGCTTCGTGCCCCATTCAGCCTTGACCATGTCCGGCCTTGTCCTTCTTGCGAGTGCTTAAACGAATATCACGCGGCACGACATAGTCGCCCGCGAAGCGTCGGGCGCCTTGCCATAGCACAGCCGCGCTGTCAAAAGCCGGGCGCAATTTTTCAGCTTCTTCGCAACGGATTCCGCCGTGACCGCTTCTTCCGATCAACCCCGCCCGATGACCTTCACCAGCGCGCCGCCGCTCAAGGGTGTCGTGACCGTCCCTGGGGACAAGAGCATATCCCACCGATCGCTCATGCTTTCGGCGCTGGCCGTCGGGGAAAGCCGCGTCGAAGGCCTGCTGGAGGGCGAGGACGTCCTGTCCACCGCCGCCGCCATGCGCGCGATGGGCGCGGATATCGGCCGGGACGACGATGGCATCTGGCATATTCACGGCGTCGGCGTGGGTGGCCTGCTGCAGCCGCAGACCGCGCTCGACATGGGCAATAGCGGAACCTCCACGCGGCTGCTGATGGGCCTGATCGCCAGCCATGCGATCACTGCCACCTTCATCGGCGATGCGTCCTTGAGCAAGCGCCCCATGGCCCGCGTCACCGATCCGCTGTCCCGCATGGGCGCGAGCTTCATGACCAGTCCGGGCGATCGGCTGCCGCTCACCATGCGCGGTCTTTGTCCCGCCGTGCCGCTCGACTATCGCCTGCCCGTCGCATCGGCGCAGGTCAAATCGGCGGTGCTCCTCGCCGGCCTCAACGCGCCCGGTATCACGCGCGTGGTCGAGCCGATCCCGACGCGCGATCATAGCGAAAGGATGCTCAGGGGCTTCGGCGCGGAATTGAACGTGGAGTTGGAGGCGGACGGCACCCGCATCATCACGCTCAAGGGCGAAGCGGAACTGCGCCCGCAGTCGATCGTGGTGCCCGGCGACCCCTCCTCCGCCGCCTTCCCCGTCGTCGCGGCGCTGATCACGCCCGGTTCGGACGTGACCGTCCACAATGTCGGCATGAACCCTACCCGTGCGGGGCTGTTCGAAATATTACAGGCGATGGGGGCCGATCTCACCTTCTCGAACCAGCGGGAAGTCGGTGGTGAGCCGGTCGCGGACATCACCGCCCGCTACAGCCAGCTGACCGGCATCGACGTGCCGCCCGACATCGCGCCCAGCATGATCGATGAATTCCCCATCTTCTTCGTCGCCTCCGCCTTTGCGAAGGGCACGACGCGGACGAGCGGCCTCGACGAACTGCGTGTAAAGGAATCCGACCGCCTCGCCCTGATGGCATCGGGCCTCGCGCGCATTGGCGCCCGCGTGCAGGAGACCGAGGACGGCCTGATCATAGAAGGCACGGACGGCACCCCGCTTTCGGGCGGCAACGCGCCGCCGGTCATCGCCGCCTCGCTGGACCACCGGATCGCCATGAGCTTCGCGGTGGCCGGCCTTGCCACCAGCAGCGGGCTCATAGTGGACGACATGCGCCCGGTAGCCACCAGCTTCCCCGGCTTCACGGCATTGCTGCAATCGCTCGGCGCTTTGCGATGATCTTCGACCTCGCCAATATCATAGGGCTGATCGGCAGCGGCCTGATGGTCATCGCTTATGGCTACAGCAACATCACGCGAACGCTGAACTTCACCCTGTTCAACCTGCTGAACCTGATCGGCGCGCTGCTGCTGATCGGGTCTCTGACGGTTCACTTCAACATGGCATCGATGGCGCTGGAGATAATCTGGGCCTTTATCGCCCTGATTGGCCTCGGCAAGGCGCTGCGGAAAGGCAAAGCATCATGATCATCGCCGTCGATGGCCCCGCCGCTTCAGGCAAGGGTACGATCGCCAAGGCGCTCGGCCGCCACTACGGCCTGCCCGTCCTCGACACCGGCCTGCTCTACCGCGCGGTCGGCCTGGCCGTTCTCAAGGGCAGCGGCGACCCGGACCATGAGACAGACGCGCTGGCCGCGTGCGATTTCGACGACGCCATGCTGAACGACCCGGCTCTGCGCAGCGAAGCCGTCGGTTCGCTCGCTTCTCGCGTCTCTATCCATCAGAGCGTCCGCCAGGCTCTCGTCGAGCGCCAGCGCCATTTCGCTACCCAAGCCGGCGGCGCGATCCTCGACGGCCGCGACATCGCAACCGTGATCGCACCCGATGCCGATGCCAAGATCTTCGTCACCGCCAGCGTTCATGTCCGCGCCCAGCGCCGCTATGACGACGGCGTCGCCCATGGGGGGCATCCCGACATGGACAGCCTGATCGCGGACATCCAGGCGCGGGATACCCGCGATATGAGCCGCGATCACGCCCCCCTCCGAATGGCCGACGGCGCGGACTTGCTCGACACCAGTAATTTGACTATAGACGCCGCCGTCCAGCAGGCCATTGCACTGGTGGACGCCCAGTTGGAACGTCGGCGACAGGCCTGACGCGATGACGGCGCGTGGGAATCCCAGGCGCCCTTTTCGCTTATCTGCGGGGCGTCACTCGTCATGGCCGGAAGGATGTTCGCACGCTATTCGGGCGTGCGGGCGGTTTGGCCTGAAAGACCACCGGATACAACCGGTAGGCCAGCAATGACGAGTGAAGGAAACTTACATGGCCTCTACGGCATTCCCCTCGCGCGACGATTTCGCCGCGCTTCTCAATGATTCTCTCGGTGGCGAGGATGGCGGCTTCGAAGGCCGCGTCGTCAAGGGCACCGTTACCGGCATCGAAAACGACATGGCGCTGATCGACGTCGGCCTGAAGTCGGAAGGCCGCGTGCCGCTGCGCGAATTCGCCGCGCCGGGCCAGAAGGCTGACCTCAAGGTCGGCGACGAAGTCGAAGTCTATGTCGACCGCGTCGAAAACGCCCATGGCGAAGCCATGCTGTCGCGCGACCGCGCGCGCCGCGAAGCCGCCTGGGACAAGCTCGAAGCCGAATTCACCGAAAGTGCCCGCGTCGAAGGCGTCATCTTCGGTCGCGTCAAGGGTGGCTTCACCGTCGACCTCGACGGCGCCGTGGCCTTCCTGCCCGGCTCGCAGGTCGACATCCGCCCGGTTCGCGACGTCACCCCGCTGATGGACATTCCGCAGCCCTTCCAGATTCTGAAGATGGATCGTCGCCGCGGCAACATCGTCGTGTCGCGCCGCGCCATTCTGGAAGAAACCCGCGCCGAACAGCGCAGCGGCCTCATCCAGACGCTGGCCGAAGGTCAGATCATTGAGGGCGTCGTCAAGAACATCACCGACTATGGTGCGTTCGTTGACCTGGGCGGCATCGACGGCCTGCTGCACGTCACCGACCTCAGCTACAAGCGCATCAACCACCCCAACGAGATGATCAACATCGGCGACACCGTCCGCGTTCAGATCATCCGCATCAACCGCGACACCCAGCGCATCAGCCTTGGCATGAAGCAGTTGGAAAGCGATCCGTGGGAAGGCGCCGCCGCCAAATATCCGATTGGCGCGAAGCTGTCGGGCCGTGTGACGAACATCACCGAATATGGCGCGTTCGTCGACCTCGGCGGAATCGACGGCCTGCTGCACGTGACTGACATCAGCTACAAGCGCGTCAACCACCCGAGCGAGGTGCTGGGCATCGGCGACACGGTGAAGGTGCAGATCATCCGCATCAACCGCGAGACG
>DATFDS010000253.1:0-3607 GCA_035251955.1 Sphingobium sp.
TGGGCTATGGCTTCGACCCGGCGCTCAGCGAAGGATCGTTGAAGCCGCCGATCTTTCTCACCTCGACATTCGTCTTCGAGAAGGCCGAGGACGGAAAGCGCTTCTTCGAGGGCATCACCAACAAATATGGCTCAGGCGGCAAGGCTGAAGGCCTGGTCTATTCCCGGTTCAACGGCCCCAATCAGGAAATCCTCGAGGACCGGCTGAAGATCTGGGAGGACGCCGAGGCGGCGCTGACCTTTTCCAGCGGTATGACCGCCATCGCCATATTGCTGCTCAGCTTCGTCCGGCCCGGTGATGTCGTCATTCACTCGGGCCCGCTCTACGCGGCGACGGAGTCGATCATCGACAAGATCCTGCCCCAGTTCGGGGTCCGCTACATCGACTTCCCGGCCGGCGCGACGCGCGAGGAGCTGGACGAGGTCATGGCCAAGGCCAAGGCCAAGGGCCGGGTGGCGATGATCTATCTCGAAAGCCCGGGCAATCCGACCAACGCGTTGGTGGATGTCGAGGCAGTCGCGGCCGCCCGCGCAGCGGCGTTCAACGGTCAGGCAGAATTGCCGCCGATCGCGATCGACAACACCTTCCTCGGGCCGTTGTGGGCCAAGCCGCTCAATGATGGGGCCGACATCAGCGTTTACAGCCTGACCAAATATGCCGGAGGGCACAGCGACCTGGTCGCCGGTGCGCTGGTCGGCAAGCAGGCGTTGCTCGACAAGGTCCGGCTGATGCGCAACGTTATGGGCGGCATCTGCGATCCCAACACGGCCTGGATGCTGCTCCGCAGCCTCGAAACGCTGGAACTTCGGATGACCCGGGCCGGCGAAAGCGCCGAAAAGATCTGCGCCTTCCTCCGCGACCATCCGAAAATCGAAAAGGTCGGCTATCTCGGTTTCCTCGAGCCCGGATCGCGCCAGGAGGATATCTACCAGCGCCATTGCACTGGCGCGGGATCGACCTTCTCGTTGTACCTCAAGGGCGGCGAGGCCGAAGCCTTCGCCTTCCTCGACGCGCTCAAGATCGCCAAGCTGGCGGTCAGCCTGGGCGGCACCGAGACGCTGGCGAGCCATCCCGCCGCGATGACCCATCTGTCCGTGCCGGCCGAGCGCAAGAAGGCGCTGGCGATCAGCGACAATATGGTGCGCATCTCGATCGGCTGCGAGGATGCGGACGACCTGATCGCCGACTTCGCGCAGGCGCTGCGGGCGGTGGGATGAGCCGGGACCGGCCGCTGATACTGGTCGCGCAGCCGCATCTGGCGCCGCCTCTGGCGCGGCTGTCGGCGGACTATGACGCCATGCCGCTGTGGGAGGAGAGCGGCCGCGCCCGGCTGGCCGAGGCAGAGGTGCTGGTGACGGCGGGCGAGTTTCGGCTTGATCCCGCTATGCTGGAGCAGATGCGCGCGCTGCGCCTCATCGCCTGCTTCACGGTGGGCTATGATGGCGTCGATCTCGCCTGGGCGCGGGCGAAGGGCGTGGCCGTCACCCATGCGGGCGATGCCAATGCGGAGGATGTCGCCGATCACGCCATCGGCCTGATCCTGGCCCATCGCCGGCGGATACTGGTCGGCGATGGGCAAGTGCGCGGCGGCGCGTGGACGGCGGACGCCAAGATGCTCACCCGATCGGTGGCAGGCGCGCGGATCGGCATCGTCGGCATGGGCAGCATCGGCATCGCGCTGGCACGCCGGGCCGAGGTGATGCGCATGCCCATCACCTGGTGGGGACCGCGGGACAAGCCGGAATTGCCCTGGATGCGGGCGGCCGGTCTGGAGGCGCTGGCGGCCGAGAGCGACGTCATGGTGGTCGCGGCCAAGGCGACAGAGGACAATCAGGGCATGATCTCCGCCGCGATCCTCGATGCGCTTGGGCCGGAGGGACTGCTGGTCAATGTCGCGCGCGGCCAGTTGGTGGATGAGGATGCGCTGATCGCGGCCTTGCGCGAGGGGCGGCTGGGCGGTGCGGCGCTGGATGTGTTCGAAACCGAGCCGACGCCCGCCGCGCGCTGGGCCGATGTGCCGAACGTCGTGCTGACGCCGCACACTGGCGGCGCGACACAGGAGGCGGTGGCGCGGATGGTCGAGATGCTGCTGGCCAATCTGGCCGCGCATTTTGCGGGAGAGGCGTTGCTATCCCCCGTCCTATGAGCGCGCCGTGCTCCTGCGAAGGCAGGAGCCCAGGGCCAGATTGCGCTTCCCCACCCTGGGCTCCTGCCTGCGCAGGAGCACCGCGTACCTGAACGTATGGCCCGCCCCGTTTGCAAGTAGGATTTTACGGTGTTCTGATCAGTCTGCGTCAACGTATGCGGTCTCATGGGATTTCCCACGGCCAAGATGGACATCCGCGCGCCTGGAGCCACAATAATCAAATCGGTATCGAGTACCATTCAGAGTTCCGGGCTTTCCAAACGCCGATTGACTGTTCAGGCCATCTTTTCGATCCTTCCTGCAAACTTCCGTGGGCTACGCGTGTTCGAGGACGTAGCCGATCTGGTTCATGCTGCGACGGGGTAGCTGCGTTCAAAACGCGTGTCCTTGCGTATTACCGCCCAGGCGATTCGCGCCAGCTTGTTGGCCAGCGCCACGATGATCGCATTGCGGTGAATGCCTCGCTCGATCATCGCTTTGAGCCAGCGCCCGATCGGCGTGTCGCTTTGCGACAATGACGGCAAGGCTGCCCGCGCGCCATGGATCAGCAAAGTGCGCAAATATTTGTTGCCGCGCTTGGTGATACCGAACAGACGCGCCTTACCGCCGGTACTGTGTTGCCGGGGAACAAGGCCGAGCCAGGCCCCAAGATCACGCGCTTTGTCGAAGCCGCTTCCGTTTCCCACCGCCGCCGACAGTGCGGTTGCATTCAGCACACCGATGCCAGGAATCGACGTCAGTCGGCGCATCGTCTCATCATGCCGCGCCGTTTCGACGAACTCGCCGTTGAGCGCTTCGATCCGTAAATCAAGCGCCTGCCATTCCGCGCGTAGCTCGCTGATCAGTTGGAACATACGTGCAGAGACGCAAGCGCCGACACCATCGCCCAGCAAGGCATCGAGGGCGACCTCGAACTTGCGCCGCCCGGCCGGGAAGATCACACCGCGCTCGAGAAGGATCGCACGCGCCTGGTTGATGAGGCTGGTGCGCTCGGCCACCAGCCGCGAGCGCACCCGATGCAGGGTCTGCAGATCAAGTTGTCCCTCGCTCTTCAGATCGACAAAGCGCATCGTCGGTCGCGAGGCGGCTTCCGCAATCGCCTCGGCGTCGCGGTCATCATTTTTCTGGGCTTTGACATAGGGGCGAACATACTCCGGTGACATCAGCCGGATCTCGTGCCCATGTTCAGCAAACAACCGTCCCAGGTGATGCGCCCCGCAACAGGCTTCCATCGCAACCACACATTGCGGAAGCTTGGCAACGTACTCGATCAACGTCTGCCGACGCATCGTCCGGCGCACGACTACCGCGCCCGCTCCATCAACGCCGACTATGCTGCAAGAGTTCTTGCCCAAATCAACACCCAGGATCACAATAGACATCGGTCCGTTCCTTTCCCTTCTCTACCACCGGCATCATATCCGATGCCCGGGAAAAGGGGCGGGCCATTCCATAATCAAT
>DATFDS010000254.1:0-23765 GCA_035251955.1 Sphingobium sp.
GTAGGCGATGGGCGGCGCGATGATCGGCGTGCCGGCATCGAACGACCACAGCGTTTTGCCGGTGCGCGCGTCATAGGCCTTGAAGGTGCCGTCGACCGTGCCCTGGAAGACCAGGTCGCCGGCGGTCGCCATGACCCCGCCATTGGCCGGCGTCGGATGCCTGACGCCCCATATCTTCTTCTGCGCGACCGGGTCCCAGGCCATCAGTTCGCCGGTCATCTGCTGGGGATTTTCCGGGGTCTGCGGCGGATACATGATCGCCAGCGTGCCGCCGGACACGCGATCCTCAGGCACCTTCCAGGTCTTGAGATCGGGGGAATCCCCGACCGTCATGCCCAGGTGGATTGCCGGAATGTAAGCCAATCCGGTCGAAGGGCTGAACGCCATCGGCGGCCAGCTGTGCGCACCGGTGGAGGCAGGCCACATTTCGAACGGTGCGCCGCTGGGGAAGCGCGCCTGCGGGTTCATCACCGGGCGCCCGGTCTTGATGTCGATGCTCGACGCCCAGTTCACCTTGACGATCGGCTTGGCCGAGAGGAGCTTCCCGGTCTGCCGGTCCATCACGTAGAAAAAGCCGTTCTTGGGCGCCGTCATGATGACCTTGCGCAACTTGCCGCCGATGGTGAGATCAGCCAGCGGCATGTCCATCGCCGAGTTATAGTCCCAGGTTTCGCCCGGATTCTGCTGGTAATGCCACTTATATTCGCCGGTCCGGCCATCGAGCGCGACGGTCGAGGCCAGGAACAGATTGTCGCCCTTGCCCTGGCTGCGCAGCTTGTAGTTCCAGGGATAGCCATTGCCGGTGCCGATGAAGAGGGTGTCGGTTTCGGGGTCATAGGACATGGCGTTCCATACGGTGCCGCCGCCGCCATATTTCCACCATTCGCCCGACCATGTCTTCGCCGCCATTTCCATGGCCTTGTTTTCGAAGCCGTCGGCAGGATTTCCCGGCACGGTATGGAAGCGCCAGGCCTGCTTGCCGGTTGCCGCGTCATAGGCCGTCACATAGCCGCGCACCTTGCCCATGTCGCTGCCGAAGCCCACGATCACCCGGTCGCCGAAGATGCGGGGCGCTCCGGAAATATAGGCCGCCTGGGCCGGCGGAAAGGTCTGGACGCTCCACACCTCCTTGCCGGTGCTGGCGTCGATCGCGATCAGCCGGCCATCCTGCGTGCCGGTATAGATTTTGCCGCCGCCCCAGGCGATGCCGCGGCTGCCCCAGCCCAGGCGCAGATTTTTCCCCGCGCGCTCGGACGCATGCGGATCATGCACCCAGAGCAGCCTGCCGGTGCGCGCGTCGACCGCATGGACGATGCTGTGGCCCTTGGCGAAATAGAGGATGCCGTTCACCGCGATTGGCTGCGTCGCCGAATTGTCGCTGTCCAGGTCGAGCGACCATTGCAGGCCGAGCTTGCCTACGGTGTTCCGATTGATCTCGGTCAGCGGGCTGTAATGCTGCTCGCCATAGGTGTTGCCGTAGCCCGGCCAGTTTCCGGCGCCGTTGCCGTCCATGTAGAAAGCGGACCCGCGCGGCTGACCGGAGCCGCATCCAGCTAGCAGCGCCGTCATCAGACAGGCGAGCAGCGCCTTGTAGACGTTCGGACTGGCGACCGACCAGAGGTCGATCATGCTATCCCTCCCCTCGCCCGGCCGCATTCGGTCTGGGCTGCCATTGTTCATCGACGCGCGCCGATCCCGCCGCCCTAGAGGTCGAGATCGAGGACCGGCCCGTCGAAATTGCCACCCAACTTGTGCACCGAAGGGGCCACCCGCTCGGCGGCAAGGCCCGCCAGCCAGCCGTCCAGGATACGGTGGAAATTGCTGATCATCCCCTCGGTGTCGCGGCTCAGGCGCATGAACTCGAAACCGTCGGCATGCAGCCCCTGCTGCTGCAGCGGGATATTGGCATAGTCCTGCTGCGGGATTTCCGGGAAATCCTTGCTGTCATAGGGCAATATCGTCGGCTCCATGACCGGCGCGGGCTCCTGCCCTTCGGGGAACAGCGTCAGCGACCAGATCTCGAAACGGCAGCTCTCGGGACCGGTCGGCCGGATCCGGTAGGCCGAGAAGCTGGAGAGCGTCGGCAAAAAGAAGACATGAGGGAAGATGAACTCGACCGAGCTGACCGGATGGCTCTGGTTGACGGCGTTGAGGTCGGGCGTAGGTTCCCCACGCGCGCGGCCGTCACGCGTCACCGCGTCGTTCAGCATGCCGAGCCAGGTCATGATGCCCATCTTTGGATCACCCGGCACTTCGGCGTCGATCATCGACCGGGCGGTGGCGACATCCTTGGCATGGGCCATGCCCGCCATGCCGGTGCCGATGCAGTTGAGATAGTCGGCATAATTTTCGGTGAACTCACGCAGCGGCGGGATGCCGGCCTGGGCCCTGCGTTCCTCGACCTCGTCGCGGGGCCATTCGTAGCGGGGTCCGAAAAACTCCTCGCCCACGGCGTAGAGCTGCGGATGGGTGCGCATGACGTGCAGCGCCTCCATGAAGGCCTCCATCGCGAGCTTCCAGTTGGCGGGCAATTCGGTCGCATACCACCATTCGGCGCGTGCCTTGTGCAGGGCATGTGCCTCCAGTCGCTCGACGACCGGGCCGATGCTGTCCCGGAACGACGGCGCGTCATCATCGAAATTGATGAAGACGCAGCCCAGCGCTTCCTCCGTGCGCAGCTTGGGCAGCGCGAGGTCGGCATGATCCAGCTGGTGCTCGCTGAAGACGGGGCGGCCGTAGACGAAGGTGTTCTCGCCCTCTATATTCCAGTGCCAGCCGTGGAAGGGGCAGGTGAATCCCTTCTTCTCGCAATTGCCATGGCCGCTGGCCAACTGCACGCCGCGATGCCGGCAGGCGTTGCTATATGCCTGGATCCCTTCGCGCGTGCGCACCACGATCACCGACTTGCCAAGGTTCGAATATTCGATCCAGTCGCCGACATTGGGGATTTGCTCTACACGGCAGGCCATCTGCCAGGCGCGCGGCCACAGCTGCTCCTTTTCAAGCCCGTAAAAGGCCTCGTCATAATAGCGTTTGACCGGAATGCGTTCGGGGTCCGTCACGCGAAAGGGAACGTTGCGGACCGACGGTTCGGAATAGTCTGCCATGGAATCCTCTACTGCTTTGCCGCGAATATAGTCGTTTGCCGCGGCGAAGGCGACGCTGAACGCATTGATTCGCTTCACCCATCTGATATATTCGAATCGTGTTCATATTTGACCCGAAAAATTGTGTGGAGTGAACTGCTTTTCGTAATGAGGCGCGCGCGGGGCGCCGCCTTCCCTTCCAGCCCGATCCTGTCTATCCGCCCCCTATGAGTGACATGCCGCAATATCACCGAGCCATGAGGGCAGATGAACTCGCCCCGGAAAGCAGCCGCGCGCTGGACATTCAGGGACGATCCATCCTCTTTTGCCGTAGCCGTGACCTGTATTACGCGGTGGACAACCGCTGCTCCCATGCGGATGAGGAGTTGAAATGCGGCATGGTACGGCGCGGCTGGGTTGCCTGCCCGATGCACGGTGCGCGCTTCGACCTCGCGACGGGTCGGCCGATGAACCCGCCCGCCACCGAGCCGATCGCCACCTATGCGGTGCGGATCGAGGATGGCTGGATCGAAGTGGCGTTGTAGCCTCCTGCCGAACCGCAGGCGGCCCCGTCCGTATCCACGCCGATCCGGCCGAGGATCAGCTGAACGAAATGCGTCAGGTCCGACAGGCCGTCAAGCGGTTACGCGCGGGCAGCAGGCTTCGTACAGCGCCAGCCGGACGTCGGGTTTCCCAGCGTCGGACAGGGTGAACTTGACCGAAGCCGAATTCTGCATGGCCTGCTCGACAGCCGGCCAGTCCTTGCCCTCCAGGCTGTAGAGGGCGAGATATTCCTCGTCGAGACTGGGCGCGGGAGAGCGGCGCCGGAACCGTTCGGCTGAACCATGGCCGCCCGCTTCCATCACCTCGCGGATGTGGACGTTGGTATACCAGTCGTTGAACTCAGCATCGCGTCCTTGGGCGGCGTCGGTCAGGGCGATGGTCCGGAACGGACCGGGCTGTGCGCCGTCGTCCGCGTGCAGTTCGCCGCAAGGCTCGAACAGGCCGGCCGCGACGCTTTCGATGTCCAGCCCGTCGCTGATTTCCATCTCCGTCTGCGAAATGGTTTCAACCGCCGCCAGCGCTGCCGGCAGGTCGGTCACGTCCAGTTCGTAGATGGCGAGATATTTCTGCGGAATGTCGCCCATCATCGCCTTGCGCTGCACGAAACGTTGCGCGGCCGAAAAGCCGGGGATGGCGACGATATCGGCGAGATGCCGGTTGCTGTACCAGTCGTTATACTCGTCTTCGCGTCCGGCGACCGGATTGGTCAGCACGAAGAATTTATATCCCGCCATCAGGTCTCTTCCCTACATCGTCAGGTGTCGGCGGCGTGCCGCGGCACCTTTCCTGTCATTGCATGCTTCGCGTTGGAGACTATTCCGCTGCCGTCGCAACGGCGGCCGAGCGGCGACCGGCCTGCTCGTCCCGGATTCGGCGCTTGAGCATACGGCGCGCCAGCACGCCTGCGGCGTCGGCCTTCAGGATGAGCGGCTTGTGGTCGAGAAAGTCGGTATTTTCGCCCATCGCGATCTGCTGCGCCTCGATCATGGGGCCGTCTTCGGTCGTGAAGATCTTGTGCACCATCTCGGCCGTCCTGGCGGTCAGCTCGGCGTCATGGGTCTGGCTGGTCCGGCCGACCGCCCAGAAATAGTGGCTCGAATATTCGGTTTCCGGCGTCACGAGGTGGGCGGAAGGGGACTGGGAGCCCTCCTCGGGGGTCTTGCCCCGTTCGAACCAGGCGGTGTAGACCAGTTCCAGGCTCGGCGCGGTCCAGCGGCTATGCCCTTGCCCGTCGATCGTCACCCCCTTGGGCAGCCCCATATATTCGAGCCGCGAGTCCGGGAATTTCAGGTCCGGTCGCCACAGCATCGACCAGACCATGTCGCCTTCCGCCCGCACCTTGTTCTCGAAGGTGTGGAAGTCCGCGCCAAGGTCGACCGCCGGGTGCAGATAATGGACATGGCTGAGGTCGAGCAGATTGTCGGTGATCAGCTGATAATTGGCCTTGATGTGCAGATAGCCCTGCGCGCAGGCGAAATTGGGGTCGGTGATGAAGTCGAAGGTGGGGATCGTCGCCGGATCGGCCAGTTCCTTTTCCCCCATCCAGATCCAGACGACGCCATAGCGCTGCACCGCCGGATAGGCCCGGATGCAGGCTCGCCGGGTATCGGCGCCCGGATCGTTCGGCATGTCGACGCAACTTCCGTCAGCGCCGAAGCGCAGGCCGTGATAGCCGCACTGGAGCGTATCGCCGACCCGATGACCCATGGATAGCGGCACGAAGCGGTGCGGGCAGCGGTCCTCGAGCGCCGCAACCTCACCCGTGGACGTGCGGAACATCACGATCTTCTCATTGCAGATCGTGCGGCTCACCACTTCGGCGTCCAGCTCGTCCGCATTGGCCGCGACATACCACAAATTCTTCAGGAAAGGCATTCCGGTCTCCCAAACCCATCGAGAACCGCTGGGCGGTCCCCTGGCAGCCCTCTCCCAACCCGATGAGTCGTGGAAGGCATCAATAACTGAACCACTATCGTAAAATGCCCCCACTCGCAAGTCCGGCCGTTTCGCAACAGTTTTTTTGGCCCTTCAGAGGTACGGAATTTCCTTCAAAATTCGTGACTTATAGTGCCACTCCCGCGCTGAGCGGCCAAGGTCGCATTGTTCAGGAAGCGCAGATCGCTTGCTGGCCGAGTTAGAACTGGAACTCGACACGGCCGCCATAGGTGCGTGGTTCGGCATAGGCCACCGCGTCGGCGAAGTCGGTGACCAGCGCGCCGCTCAGATAGGCCTTGTCGGTCAGGTTCTTGCCCCACAGAACGAAGCGCACGCCGTTGAGCGCGGTAGGCGCGAAGGACAGTTCCGCATCCACCGTCGCATAATGGTCCTGATAGATGCGGCTCGAAGTTTCGATATACTGGCCGCTGTTATAGTAGAGCGTTGCGAAGGCCCCGATCGTGCCGGCGCTCAGTTGTTTTTCATAATTGGCGGTGACGTTCGTGGTCCATTTGGGTGCACGCAGCAGCCGCCTGCCGCTGAGATCTGCCAGGGCCGGGACATTGCCCGCGCCAAAGGCATTGGGCACAAAGGTCTGGGCATCGCGGAAGGAGCGGTATTTCGTATCGACATAGGCCGCGCCGCCGCTCAGGGTGAATTCGGGCGTGACGGCCCAGCGGAGGTCGAGTTCGACGCCCTTGCCCCGCGTGCTGGCCGCGTTCTGCGTGACGTAGAGGTTGTTGGCGCCATAGGCGACGACCTGCAAATTCTTGTAATCATACCAGAAGGCGTCGAGCGTCGCGGTCAGCCCATGAAACAAATGGCCCTTATAGCCCATTTCGTAGGACGTGATGACCTCCGGATCGACGACATTGTTGAGAAGGAAGCCGCTGCCCGTGTTGATGAGACCGCCCTTGAAGCCCTTCGCATAAGTCGCATAGACGTTGGAATCCGACGTGATTTCATAGCGTGCCGTGACACGCGGGGTGAACTTGTTCCACGTCTGCGGATTGAGCGGCGAAGGGATGGGCGCCGGCAGGAAACCGACGTCGGTTTTCGCCGTCTGCCTTTCATGCGTGTAGCGGCCGCCCGCCGTCACGACAAACTGATCGGTCAGATTGAGCGTGACCTCGGCATAAGCGGCCAGGATCCGCTTCTTGACCTGTCCATAGCTGGGGAAGGCCGTGAACGGCGTAGGCAAAGGCGCCCCCGTGAGCGTCAGATTTGTCGCGAAATTCGGATCGTCGAAGTTCGGATACTGAACATAGGTGCCGCGATCGAAGGTCGACTCTGTATTGAGATAGAGGCCGCCGACCAGGAAGGAGACGGCGCCGAGGGTTCGGGACGCGAAATTGATTTCGTGCAGGATGGTCCGGTCATAGAGCGAGCCATATTTATACTGAGCGATGTTGACCGGGCTGGCGTCCAGATCCTCGTTCGCCGTCACCTTGGATTGGGCGAAGGCGGAAATCCAGTTGAAGGTGCCGGCGTCCAGCTCAAATTCTGTCCTGGCGCTCAGGCCCCACAGCTTGGAATTGACGAAGGGATCGGGATAGCCGACGAACTGCTTCGATGGATTGGTCGCCCGCGGCGCGTCGGGGCGAAGAAGATAGCCCAGCGAATTGTCGTTCAGCGGGACGAACGCATAGACGGTGGAATCGTCGCGGTCGGCATAATAGCCGGTGAAGGTGAATTTGAGCCGGTCGTCCGGCTGGAACAGCAGCTTGCCGCGCACGAGCCTGGAGTCGAGGCCGCGGTCCCTGGTCCCGGTGCTGATGTTGGTGCGGAAACCGTCACGCGTCTGATAGGAACCGGCCAGGCTGACGGCCAGCTTGTCTTCGACGATCGGACCGCTCACGAAGCCGCGCAACTGGACATTGTCGTAATTGCCGTAGCTCGCGGACAGCTTGCCCGTGGGGGTGAAGCTGGGCGCCCTGGTCGTGATGGTGATCGCGCCGCCGGTCGCATTCTGCCCGTAAAGCGTGCCCTGCGGCCCTTTCAGTACCTCGACCTGCTCCACGTCGGGCAAATCGAACAGGGCCGATATCTGTTGCGCCTGATAGACGCCGTCCAGATACATGGCGATGCTGGGATTATCGCCCGTATTGCCCCCGGTCGCCGATACGCCGCGCAGCGACGGCTGAAGGTTTGAACCGTAGAAGTTCATCGTCAGGCCCGGCGTGACCTTGGCGAGATCAGAGGTGTTGGCGACGCCGGACTTTTCGAGCGTTTCCGACGTCAGCGCAGTGACTGCCATAGGCACGTCTATCAAGCGTTCGGAACGGCGCTGTGCGGTGACGATGATGTCGGGATTGCCGCTAGTCTGGGCGCTGGCCGATGCCGGTAGCAGGCCCGGCATGGTCGCCGTCCCCGCCAGCAACACGTACAGGATGCGGTGGATCCCCTTCTGGTTCATAGTCCCTCTCCCTTGGTTATTTAAAGCCGTGATAGCCTCAGTTCCAGGGCGGGGCAATGTGCAGGATCGGCGTCAGGAGATTTTCTTACGCAGCCGCACAAAAAATGAAGTAATGTTGCTTTCAGGGCACAGATGCGGGGCCATCCATTTTGTCGCTACAGATTGCGTTGCTATATTTACGCGGAATGTAGCGATGCTGCATCAGTGGTGGCTGGTGGCGATGCAGCGGGCAGGGAGCGGCCCTGTCGTCCTTCCCATTCAACGCTGCCGGTGGGGAATCTCCACGACCAACCCGTCCAGAGCCTCGGTCATCACGATCTGGCATGACAGGCGACTGGTGGGCCGGGGATCGTGCGCCACCATCAGCATCGCCTGCTCCATTGCGGAGGGTGTGCCGATGCGCTCCATCCATTCCGGGTCGACATAGACATGGCAGGTGGCGCAGGCACAGTTCCCGCCGCACTCGGCATCGATTCCCCGCATATTGTTGCGTAGCGCGCCCTGCATGATGCTGTCGCCGATAGGAAGCGGGACAAGCCATTCGGAGCCGTCGTGCTGGCGATACGTCACGCTGGGCATCGGGGCGGGATCACAATTCCTCTGGGGCGCCCTGTCTGTCGGCCAGCAGTTGCTCATAGCCGGCGATGATCCGCTCCAATGTCTGCCGATAATCCCCCATTACCGCAGGCAGACTGACCACGGGCCCCTCCCCCGACGCGGCGCGCGCCTCCAGCGCCTTGCGCCGCATCAGGCTGATGGCGGCACCGATCACCACCTGGTTGACCTCGACATAGATGTCGATCGCGTCCTGCAGGCTCATGCCGCGGCTGCCGAGCAGTTCGTAGAGCCGCTGCCAATATTTGACGGAGGCCGGGTTGGACACATGGCCCATAAGGTTCGTGATGAGCTGCGGCTGCGACTGGAACAGCGCATAGGTGACCGTGGCATGTTCGCGCACGACATCCTGCCAGCTCTGGCCGCGATCCTTGAGCCGCGAGTCACCGGCCAGCCGTTCGGCCACCAGTTCGAGCAGATGTTCGCGACCACGGACATAGCCGTAGAGCGTCGCGACGCCGGTATTCAGCCGGTCGGCCACCATGCCCATGTCGAGATTGGCGACACCCACTTCGCAGGCGGCGTCGACGATCGCCTCCACGGTCAGTCGGCGCGGGCGGCCGACCGTGCGGGCGGGCGCGGAAGGCGGCCTCTTTTCGCGCATTGCTTTCGAAATCCTGCAGATCCTTGAAAGAAGAATTTTTCACCAGTGGCATCCCGCGCTATGCGCGTCAACCTCTCCCTTAATTTACGATGTCGAATCGGAATTATATTCCAAATCCTCTCGACATCCGTGCTGCGCCGCACTAATGGGCCCGTCCCGGGGGCTCCGCCCCGCTCTCATTCAAACATGGTGAAGATGATGAAGATTTCGTATGTTGTCGCGGTTCTCGCCAGTGTGGCCGCTGTTCCCGCAATTGCGCAGGCGACTGCCGATTCGGCATCTGCCGCCGCGACTTCCGCCCCGACCATCTCGCGCGGCGCGCTGATCTTCAGCGCGGAAGGCCGTCGCATCGGTCGCATCGATCGCGTGCATGGTGCGGATGTCAGCGTGATCTACAACGGCAAGTTCGTGTCGATCCCGACCAACAGCCTGTCTTCCGGAGAGCGGGGGCTGACCACCTCCCTGACCCAGGCCGACCTCGGCAAGCTCTAGGCGGCGCCGGACGGTTCCGCGCTGACGCCCTGGAGCCGTCCCGTCTACCCCGCAGCCGCGCGGCTTGCGCGCACCACGGTCTCCAAAATCTTGGCCTGCGCCACTGCCGTGCGCTCCAGGTCTTTCCGTTGATGCTCGGCATCGTGAGGCGGACCGCCATCAGCCGGATGGGGCGACATGACGATCGTCGCGATGCGCTCCAGCCCGGTCAGCAAAATTCCCGCGCAGTCCCGGTACAGCGTGTCAGGTGCTTTGTCGGCATCCATCTGCAGCGCCAGCAGGTCGATCAGCGGAGCTGTGCTTTCGTAGCGATAGCGCACCAGCCGCTGGTCCGCGGCGTCGGCAAAGCCGTTGCGCATGCGCAGCAAGGGGGCGTGACGCCGCCAGAAATCGAAATAGGCGCGCACGAACGCCAATGCGCGGGCGGAAACATCCTCATCCGGCCAGCGATCCCGCACGAACTGGACAAAGTCCTGGTCGCCCTGGTCCATTGCACGGTCCAGCACGGCCAGCAGCAGGTCGCCCAGGTCCGGGAAATAGAGGTAAAGCGTCGACATGCCCAGCCCCGCATGTCGCGCGATCGCGCTCAAGGTGACGGGCGCGGCTTCTTCTTCGAGCAGATATTCCATCGCGGCGATGATGCGCTTGCGCGTTTCCTGCCCTTTGCGACCGAGACGCTGGCCCGACAAATTATAGGCCGCATCGGATGTTGTCGTCGCTTGAGAGGCATCGATCGTCATGGCTATGGCTGTTCCTTCTCCCGAGCGCATTTTGGGAGCGCTCCCGGCCCGCGATAAAGCCGCCGAGCCGATTGTGAAAGCCCTCAATTGCAGGTCGGCGGCGACGAAGGGCGTTGCGCGGCGGCGGAGGCCGCGGGCGATAGGGGTCATATTGCCCTTGCAAAGAAGGATGCTTCACTTGGGGCCGACTATCCTGCAAGGATGCCAGGGACCCTCCAAAGGCTGGCGTGATCGGATAGATGAGTGCGATGCGGGTGATTTCTGCGCTATGGATGCTGCTGCTGGCGGCGATGGGGCCACCTGCCTTTGCGCAGACGGCAAATTCGCGGCACATCGCGATCGATCTCGTGCCCGAAACGCTGACACCGCGCGCGGGCGGCGAGCTGGCGCTTGCCTTCGTCGCCCGTCCCGAACCGGGCTGGCATGGCTATTGGCGCAATCCCGGCGATGCGGGCATCGAAACGCAGGCGCACTGGACGCTGCCGAGCGGTGTGACGGCGGGGCCATTGCAATATCCGGTGCCGCGCACGCTCTTGATCAGCGGGCTGATGAACCATGTCTATGAAGGGCCGTTCGTCCAGTTCGCGACTTTGAAACTGCCGACCGGACTGGCCGTGGGTGCGCCGCTGCCGATAGCGGTGAAGCTGGATTATCTGGTTTGCACCGACGAGATTTGCGTGCCGGAAAGCGCGGAATTTTCGACACGGCTGACCGTCGGCGACGGCGCGATCACGCCCGAACGCCGCGCGGAGTTCGACCGGTGGCGCCGCGCCCTGCCCCGGCCTTTGGGCGCCCAGGCGCATTATGCGGTGTCCGGCGATCGGCTGCGTATCGGCATCCCCTACCCTGCAGCGGCGCAGGCCGACGCCGTCCACTTCTTCGCCCTGACCGATGGCGTGCTCGATTATGCTGCACCCCAGACGGTCACGCGCCAGGGCGATATGCTGGTCGTCGAAACCAGGGCCAAGGCGAACAGACCGCCGGCGATCGAGGGCGTGCTGGCGGTCGACAGGGATGATGGCTTCGCCATTCGGGCGGTGCCCGGCACGGTTGCGCGCGCCGAAGCGACCGGCCAGCTGTCCGCATCCCATTGGCTCATCGCCCTGGGGGGCGCCGTGCTGGGCGGATTGCTGCTCAACATCATGCCCTGCGTCTTCCCGATATTGAGCCTCAAGGCGTTGAGCCTCGCCCGGTCCGGAGGAGAAGGGGCGCGCGGCGAAGCGGTCGCCTATACGGCAGGCGTGGTGTTCGTGTGCCTTGTGCTTGGCGGCGTGTTGCTGGCCTTGCGTGCCGGCGGCGCGAGCGTCGGCTGGGCATTTCAGCTGCAGGACCCTCGGGTGATCCTGCTGCTGCTGCTGCTGGTGATGGCGATTGCGCTCAACCTTGCCGGGCTGTTCGAGCTGTCGGCGCCGGGCGCCGCCAATCGGCTCGCGGCGCGGGGCACGGGCAGCGCCTTCCTGACGGGCGCGCTGGCCGCTTTCGTCGCGACCCCCTGCACCGGCCCTTTCATGGGCGCGGCACTCGGCGCGGCCCTCGTCCTGCCAGCTTGGGGGGCGCTCGCCATCTTCGGCGGTCTGGGGCTCGGGCTCGCGCTGCCCTTCCTTCTTATCGGCTTTTCCCCCGCGCTGCGTGGCCGGCTGCCCAAGCCCGGCAGGTGGATGGAGACGTTCCGCTATATCCTGTCGCTGCCGATGTTCCTGACGGCGCTGGCGCTGGCCTGGGTCCTCGGGCGGCAGGCCGGGGTGAACGGCATGACCTTGGGTCTGGGCGCGGCGCTGCTGATCGCCACGGGGCTATGGTGGACCGGGGTGCGCCAGCGGCGCGGGCGAAGCCTCGCCTGGCTGCCGGGTCTGGCGGCCGTGCTGATTGCCCCCGGCGCGATGGCGCTGGTCGAACGGGCGCCGGCTGCCGTCCGCGCGGCTGCAGGCGGCGCCGCCGAACCCTTCACCGAAGCGCGACTGACCGCGCTTCGGGCGGAAGGGCGGCCTGTCTTCGCCTATTTCACGGCCGACTGGTGCGTCACCTGCAAGGTGAATGAAAAGGCGGTGATCGAGACCGATATCGTCCAGAGCGCCTTGAAACAGCATGGCGTCGCCATTCTTGTGGGTGATTGGACCGACGGCGACCCGACGCTCGGCCGGTTCATTTCCGCGCATGATCGTGCAGGCGTCCCGCTCTACTTATGGTATGGGAAAAACGCGCGCGCGCCCGAGATACTGCCGCAGCTGCTGACCACTGCGATGCTGACCGACCGTGCCGCCGCCCCATGAGGAGGGCAGGCGCATGAAGCACCGGAGAAAAAACCCCGCCGGAGCAAGCTCAACGGCGGGGCCAAGGTTCAGGGAGGTGCCGCCCCAAGGGGTAGGAGCGACAGGAGCCACTCTAGGCACTCTGGATGAACAACTGATGAAGCAGGCACGGCGGATTCACGCCGTCCCTGAAAGTCGGGCTTTGCGCTTTTCCAGGAAGGTGATGATGCCCTCGGCCCGAAACGGCGTCCCTAATCCAGCGGTTCGCCTTCCCAGATTTCCGTATCGATCTGCCCTTGCTGCACGCGCGGATAGCGCGGACCGGAGGCGGCGCCGAAGGGGAACAAGGCGTCGACCTTCGCCAATATCTCGCCGGTGAGGTCGAGCGACAGCGCCCCCAGATTCTCGTCCAGATGCGCCGTGCTGGTCGTGCCGGGGATGGCGACCACGAACGGCCGCCGCGACAGCACCCATGCCAGGCTGAGTTGCGCCATGGTGCACCCTGCCTCGGCCGCGATTTCGCCGAAAGCCCGGGCCAGTTCCAGATTATGTTCAAGATGGAGCGGCTGAAAGCGCGGGAAGCCGCTGCGCATATCGCCTTCCGCTGTGCCCTCCGGCCGAACCGACCCGGCGAGAAGGCCGCGCGCCACCGGCGAAAAGGCGACAAAGCCGACATTCAGTTCGGCGCAGGCATCGAGCACGGCGATTTCGACATTGCGGCTCCACGGCGAATACTCGCTTTGCATCGCGGCGATCGGATGGACGGCATGGGCGCGCCGCAAGGTTGCGGCCGACATTTCCGACAGGCCGATGGCGCCGATCTTGCCAGCTTCGACCGCACGCGCCAGCGCGCCCACCGACTCCTCTATCGGCACATTGCGGTCAAGCCGATGGAGGTAATACAGGTCGATATGATCGACCCGCAGGCGGCGCAGCGACTCTTCGAGCGTCTGGGTGATCGCGAGGGGCGATCCGTCGATCCCCCGCTTGCCGTCCTTCCCGCCCAGTCCGCATTTGCTGGCCAGCACGAATTCGTCGCGCCGGTCCATCAGCGTCCGGCCCAGCAGTTCCTCATTCGCACCGAAGGCGTAGAGCGCGGCGGTGTCGAAGAAATCGACGCCCTTGTCCAGCGCGTGCAACAGCAGCCTTTCGGCCTGATCGGGGGTGGGCCGCGGCTGATAGCCGTGGCTCAGGTTCATGCAGCCAAGGCCGATGGCCGAAACGGCGAAAGGGCCGATGTTGCGGGGTGGCAAGGGCGCGCTCATGGGCGTTTTCGATATCCTGTTTCTGCTCGGCAGGCCGCGCCTGCCGCCGGTGGCATGGGCCGTGGTCCACAGCACGGAGCGCCATCCATATCAAGGTCTGTCGCAACCCGGTCAGCGCAGCCGATCCCGCTGCACGCCCTTTTCTTCGGCGTCATGCGCGGGCAGATTGCGCACCACCTTCAAAGACCGTTGACGGACAATCATTCGCCGACCGCAGAATACTGTTGGTTCAATCGCAAATACGGCGGATAAGCAGTTGTAAACAGGGAATAAGGAGTGCATCATGACCGACAATGCCGCCAGTTATCCCCGCGCGGTGCTCGACCTGTTCGATGCCTATGTGCACGGCGCGATCGATCGGCGTGGTTTCCTGCAGCAATGCGCCGTCCACGCCGGCAGCACGGCAGCGGCAACCGCCATGCTCGCCGCGCTCAGCCCCGATTTCGCGCGGGGCCAGGTGATCAAGCCGAACGATAGCCGCATCGCGACCAGCTATATCAACATTCCCTCGCCCGCGGGCAACGGCATGATCCGCGCCTATGTCGCCCACGCCAAGGCCAAGGGCGGCGCGAAACTGCCGGTCATCATCGTCGCCCATGAAAATCGCGGGCTCAACCCGCATATCGAGGATATTGCGCGGCGGCTGGCGCTGGAGGGTTTCCTGGCCGTCGCGCCGGACGCGCTGACCTCGCTTGGCGGCTATCCGGGGGACGAGGACAAGGCACGCGCTGCCTTCGCCAGGCTCGATCGCGCCAAAGTGGGCGAGGATTTCGTCGCCGCGGCCAATCATGCGCGCACGATGCCGGGCAGCAACGGCCGGCTCGGCGCGGTCGGCTTCTGCTTCGGCGGCGGCATCGCCAACCAGCTTGCGACACGAGTGCCGCAGCTGCGGGCCGCCGTACCCTTCTACGGCAGCCCGCCGCCGCTGACGGACGTGCCCCGGATCAAGGCGGAACTGCTGATCCACTTTGCCGGCAACGACAGCCGCATCAACGCCAGTTGGCCGGCCTATGAACAAGCGCTCAAGAAAGCGGGCGTCCACTACAAGGCCTACATCTATCCCGGCGTCGAGCATGGCTTCAACAACGACACCACGCCGCGCTACGACAAGGCCGCGGCCGATCTCGCCTGGGCACGGACCTTGGCGCTGTTCAGGCGCACGCTGACCTGAACGGGGCGCGATTTGCGCCGAGATTCCGTCCATTTTCCAATATTATTAGCCGTTTATACCACAAAGCTGACACGGGATGCCATCGACAGACTCTGGCGGAAGGGAAGATGTGCCGATCCCGATGACGAAAAAGGCACCAGCCTGGACAAACCGAACTGGTGCCTGCGAAGGATGAGGTAAGTCCTGGAAAAAAGTGAAGCACAGCGTCCCGGTGGGGCGCTGGGAAGCAGGGACGCTGTGCTTCTCTCCCGTGGTTGCGACCCGAGGGAGTTATGGGAAATGCTCGAAAATATCGCCGCCGTTGGCGCAAGGGTGGCACAAGCCCGCGTCCGCCGACACCTGGACAGCCCATCCCGAACCCGACGCCCGATCGAAAGCGTCAGGATATCATCGTTCGATCAACCGCCCGCAGGCCCTGTCGATCGACGTCTCGACTGAAAATCCAATCTCGGAGAAAAGACCATTTGCAGTGTCATCGCGCCATCCCTGCTTCGGTAGCCCCGCTGTCTCCTGAGAGATCGGAGGCTTTGCGTCCTGCCGTCGCCGACAGTTTGCCTTTTTCGGCCAGATTGCTCACATCGCTCGCTGCTCTGTCCTAACCCTTATTTAACCGGATTCTCTTTGCAGGTCAAATGCTTGTAACCATGATTGTACGAAGGCCCTGATCTTTTCTTCCTAAGTCCGGCCTGTTTTTGCGCCCCTGCAGTCCTACATCGTCCCCGCATCTCGCGCTCTTCCGGGGAGTCGCGACTTGTGAACGGGAGTGATTTGCAATGCCTCGCCAGCACCTTGATGACGATGTGATCGCGCGAGTCGTGGATGCATTCTACGCCCGCGTCCGCACCGACTCGGCATTGGGCCCGATCTTCAACGATGCCATTCATGACTGGCCCGCGCATCTGGATCAGCTCACCGCCTTCTGGTCATCGGTGATGCTGGGCACCGGCCGCTACAAGGGCCAGCCGGTCCCTGCCCATTTCAGGCATAAGGACCGCATCAGCCCGGCGCTGTTCGACCGCTGGCTGACATTGTGGGCGGAAACGACGGATGCGCTCCTGCCGCCCGATGCCGCGGCGGCGCTCCAGGAAAAGGCCGCCCGCATCGCCGAAAGCCTGCAGCTCGCCCTCTTCTTCCGATTGGAGGAGCCGCAGCGCCCCCGTTGAGCGCTGGCTGCCGCCACGCTATGCGGCCTCTGAACCCCGTCAGCGAAAGCCCTGTTTTGACCCCCGATCTTGCCATCCGCCTGCGCCGCGCCACCTTCAATCGCGCCCTGGCGGAGGCGGATCTGGCCGCCATCGGGCCGCTGCTGGTGCCGGACGCGGTACTCGTCACCGGCACCGACAGCGCGGTGCTGGCCGGCCGCAAGGCCCAGTTGCTTGCCTGGAAGCGTGAATTTGCGGCGCCCGAACGGACCATCTACACGCGCACGCCCGACAGCATCGTCGCCTCGCCGATAGAGCCGATCGCGCTGGAACATGGCCATTGGCAGGGCGTCACGGCCGCCGCCGGTCACATTCTCGCGTCCGGCAGCTACACCGCGAAATGGCGCAACAACGGCACCGACTGGATGATCGAGGCCGAAATCTACCTGACCATGGCATCCGCTTAAACCGGGATGACGTTAGATGGATTCAAGTTGCCTCCGTTCGTTTCGAGCGAAGTCGAGAAACAGCAAGAACTGCGCTTCCGTTTCTCGACTTCGCTCGAAACGAACGGATCAAGGTAAAGTCATCCTACTTTAGCGTTCCCTTCCCTCGCCGAGAGAGGGGAACGGCGGCGTTACAGGATGAACTTCACACCCAGCCGCACGGTGCGCGGTTCGACGACGCGGCTCAACCGTCCTTCGACCGGACCGCCGCTGTCGACAGCGGGGATGTAGGATTCGTAATAATATGCGATATCCTTGTCCCGGCTGTTGAGGATGTTCAGCACCTCCCCGTAGATTTCGACCCGCTTGCCCTTCCACGCGGCCCTGGCATTGACCACCGTGCTGCCGGAATCGCGCACGCTATTGTCCTCGATCAGCGGCGATGGGCCCAGATGCCGCATGCGAATGCTCGCTTCCCACGGATGGAGCACGATCGCCACGCCCGCCGACGCCGCATTTTCGAACGCATTGGGGATGCGTTCGCCATTGGTATAGCGGGACCGGCTGGCGGTATAATTGCCGTCCAGCGCCAGCCAGGGCAGCGGCCGCCAGAAGGCGACGATCTCATAGCCATGACGCCTGCTCGCCCCGGTCGGCTCGACCGCGTTGGAATCGCCGACGAAGCGCAGTTCGCTGCCCACATTCAGCCACCAATAGGTCGCCGTCAGCGAAAAGCCGTCCAGTTGCAGCCGCCCGCCCAGTTCCTTGCCCGTGCCGCGCACCAGTACCGGAACCGGCGTATCGACATTCACCGCCCCGCGCACATCGTTGGAATGGAAGCCGCGGCCCCAATTGGCATAGACTTCCAACTGCGGCGCGATGCGATAGGCGAGCGACGCCTTGGGCGAGAGGATGGCATCGGACCCGCTCCCTTCGCCCAGCCCCGCCGCGACGGCATCACGCGCGCGCACGGAATGGCGATAATAGTCGCCCCGCAGGCCGCCGGTCAGCCGCAACCCCGCCAGCGGCGCCCAGGTCGCCTCGCCATAGAGCGCCGCCGACAGTTCCTCCACATGATAACGCCCCAGCGAGGAGAGGAAGCTGCGGTCGGCCGTCCGGTTGACGCCGACATTGCCGATATGGTCGTAGCGGTTCTCGGTGCCGACCGACAGGCTCAGTGCGGGGCTGAGTTCCCACTTCTTCACCCCGGTCAGGCCGAAGATCCAGCGGCGGTCGAACTGTTCGATCTGCGCGCTGGTGCCGTCGGGATTGGCATAGGTCGGGTTGGAGAACATCGTCCAGTCATAGAACTGGGCATAGGCGTTCGCGCGCCAGTCCGGCTGCGTGGTGCCGACATTGGCGATGATCCGCGTCGTTTCTCCCCGCGCGGACGGATCGGGCGAACAGAAGACATCGGGGCACGCCGCCGTCCCGACGGCCCTTTCGGGGATCTGCTCGGTCGGCCGCCAGGTCGCGCGATAGGCGTGCAGCGAGGCTTCCACCGTGCCCGCGCCCGCCGGCACGAGATATTTGGCAAAGCCCGCATAATGGCGCAGATGCTCGGGCTCTTGCCAGGGCCCGTCATAGGCCTTGGCCTGTGCCACGATCGTCAGGTCGCCTGCACCCACGCCGCGCACCGTGCCGCCGCCTGCGACCCGCCGCCAGCCGTAGGAGCCGCCCTCGGCCGAGACCCAGGGCCGGTCATAGCCGTCGATCGTCTTCATATAGGCCGCGCCCGCCAAGGCGAAGTCACCGCCATCGGCGCGATAGGGCCCTTTACGAAAATCCTCCCGCGCGACGATTTCCGGAATCAGGCCGTTGAGATCTAGATAACCCTGCCCATGGCCGTGGGAGCGGAAATTCATCTGCACGCCATCGATATAGGTAGTGAAGTCCGATCCATGATCGAGGTTGAAGCCGCGCAGAAAATATTGGTTCGCCTTGCCGCTGCCCGAATGTTGGGCGGCGACCATGCCCGGCACCGCCTCCAGCAATTCCGCCACGCGCAGCAGCGGCCGCACGAGCAGGTCCGCCCCGCCGACGCTGCCCTCGCTCGCGGCCTGGGCGACGCCGATCTTCGCTTCGCCGCGCCCGAAAACGACGATATTGGCTTCGGTGCTCTCGGCCTCCTCGGCCCGCGCGGTTGCAGCGATGGAACCGGCGGCGAGCCCCGCGGCCAGCCAGGGCAGGATATAATGTCTTTTCATCTCAAGTCCTTCCGGCGTCATGCGACTGCCGGTGGAGCCCTGCCGCCCGCGACGGCCGGCGCACGCAAACGGCCGGACGCCCCCGCGACCGCGTGCACGCACCGAACGGCCTCCACCGCTCGTTCGTCGCTCAGACGGAAGAACCGTGCCTCGGCCATCCCCTGGACCAGGGCAAGAGCGACCAGACGCCGGCAGGTCTCCTGGCTCACGGGTCATCGCTTGACGCACGGCCTTCCCAGGCCTCGCAGGATTTAGCGTCCGGCCCAGTGGCTGACGGTAGGAGACTCTGCTCCGCCGCCTGTGTGCATCGCGCTCGCCGCTTACAGTTGCAGGGACAGCCTCGGCTTGGGGCGACAGGAGCCGCCTTTACCATGTTCCCTTTTAAGCCCCTTTCGGGGCACCGACGCGATCATGCCCGGACGGCACATGCCGTCCGAACCGCGCCCGGATAGTCAGGAAACGCTCGCCTCGCAAGGCCTCTCCGCGCTAACATCTCATCCATCTTTGCGGCATAGTGCTCGCACGACGGGGGTATCACCATGTCCGCACCTGATCTGTCGCTGCTTGGAAAACGCCGTTTCGCGCCGCTGTTCGTCGTGCAGTTCCTGGGCGCCTTCAACGACAATCTGCTCAAGTTCGCGCTGCTCTTCCTGGCCAATTTCGGCCTCTATCGTGCCGAGCCCGACAAGGCGGAGATGCTGGCGACGGTCGCGACGGGCCTGTTCATCCTGCCCTATTTCCTCTTTTCCGCGCTCGCGGGGCAACTGGCCGACGCCTGGGACAAGGCGAAAATCGTCCGCGCGGTGAAGGCCGCGGAAGTCGTGATCATGGGCATGGCGCTTACCGGCTTCCTCCTGGAATCGGTGCCGATGCTGTTGTCCTGCCTGTTCCTGATGGGGCTGCATTCGACCATCTTCGGCCCGGTCAAATTCTCCATCCTGCCACAGCATCTGCACCCCCATGAGATCATGGGCGGGACCGGCCTGATCGAGGCGGGCACCTTCATCGCCATATTGAGCGGCCAACTGCTTGCCGGGGTGATCCCGCCGCTACAGGCGGGCATGGTCGCGATCGGCCTCGCTAGCGCGGGTTTCCTGGTCAGCCTTGCCGTTCCGTCGGCGCCGACGGTAGTGCCGGGCCTCAGGATCGAGCGCAACATCTTCAAGAGCACCTGGGCGATCCTGCGCGCGGCGCGACATGGCCGGGGCGTGTGGCTCTCGATCCTGGGCATCAGCTGGTTTTTCGCGATCGGTGCAGTTCTGCTGGCCGAGTTCGCTCCGCTGGTGAGCGGCGTCCTCAAGGCGCGGCAGGAGGTCGCGACCTTCTTCCTGCTGATCTTCTCGATCAGCGTCGCGCTGGGCTCGATGTTGGTGAACCGGTTGCTGGGCGGCGTGGTCTCGGCGCGCTTCGTGCCGGTGTCCGCGCTGGCGCTGGCCGGGTTCCTCATCGACCTGTGGCTTTCGACCAGCGGTTACGGGGCAGCACGTCACGGCGCGGGCATAGCGGAGTTCGTGGGATCGCCCGGCAGCTGGCGGATCATGGCCGACCTGTTCGGCATCGCCTTTACCGGCGGGATGTTCATCGTGCCGCTTTACGCCATATTGCAGACCCACAGCCCGCGCGAGGAGCGGTCGCGCACCATCGCCGCCAACAACATCATCAACGCCGCGACCACGGTGGCGGTCGTCGCCGTGGTGACGCTGATGCTGGCGCGTGGTGAGAGTGTGCCTGGCGTGATCGGCGTCATGGGCATGGCGACGCTGGCGGTCGCACTGATTTCCTGCTGGCTGCTGCCCGAAACCGTCATCAAGTCCATCGTCCGCGCGCTGCTGCGGCTCTGCTATCGCGTCGAGGTGCATGGCGCGGAGAATATGCCGCGCCCCGGCGAACCGGCCGTGGTCGTGGTGAACCATGTATCCTTCCTCGACGGACTGCTGCTGGCGGCCTTCCTGCCCGGCAAGCCGACCTTCGCGGTCCATACCCGCATTGCCGCCGCCTGGTGGGTGAAACCCTTCCTGCCGCTGTTCGACGCCTTCCCCGTCGATCCCACCAATCCCATGTCGGCCAAGGCGATGGTCAAGGCGGTCCGCGAAGGCCGCACGCTGGTGATCTTCCCCGAAGGCCGGATCACGGTGACGGGCGCGCTGATGAAGGTCTTCGACGGCCCCGGCATGGTCGCCGACAAGGCCGACGCGCCGATCATCCCGGTGCGGATCGACGGCGCGCAGTTCACGCCCTTTTCCCGCCTGCGCGGCAAGGTACGGCTGCGGCGCTTCCCCAAGATCGACCTGACCGTCCTCCCGCCCCGGCGCTTTGCGATCGACGGCGAGATGACCGCACGCGCGCGCCGCGCGATCGCAGGCCGGCGGCTCTATGACGAAATGAGCCAGATGATCTTCGCCACGTCCGACACGGACCAGACCTTGTTCGAGGCGCTGATCGAGGCGAAGCATATTCACGGCGCGGGGGCGCAGGTGGTGGAGGATGTGAAGCGCGAGCCGATGAGCTATGCGCGTTTGATTATGGGTTCACTCGTCCTGGGCCGCGCCTTCCGCCAGTTCACCCGACAAGGCGAAGCGGTCGGCCTGCTGCTGCCCAATGTGTCAACGGTAGCCGTCGCCTTCTTCGCGCTGCAGGCGTTCGGGCGGGTGCCGGCGATGCTGAACTTCACCGCAGGCCTCGCCAATCTGAAGGCCGCCTGCACCGCCGCGCAGCTGCGTATCATCGTCACGGCCCGAGCCTTTGTCGACCAATCGAAGCTCGGCGAGATCGTCGCCGGGCTGGAAGCCGAGGGCATAATCATCCTCTGGCTGGAGGATCTGGCCGCGACCATCGGCACGGGCGCGAAGCTGCGCGCGATGATCGCCAGCCGCTTTGCCGGCCGGGCGCATCGGCGGCTCAGGATCGCAGTCGATGCGCCGGCGGTGGTCCTGTTCACCAGCGGGTCGGAGGGGTTGCCCAAGGGGGTCGTGCTGACCCACCGCAACCTCCTGTCCAACTGCCGCCAGCTTGCCGCGCGGATCGACTTCAACTCGGCCGACGTGGTGCTGAACGCCCTGCCGGTGTTTCACAGCTTCGGGCTGACCGGTGGTACGCTGCTGCCGATCTTCCATGGGGTGAAGACGCTGCTCTATCCAAGTCCGCTCCATTATCGGATCGTTCCGGCGCTGGCCTATGATGCCGATGCGACCATCCTCTTCGGCACGGATACCTTCCTGTCGGGCTATGCGCGCATGGCGCACGCCTATGACTTTTATTCGCTGCGCTACATTTTCGCCGGCGCGGAGCGGGTGCGGGACGAAACGCGCACGGCCTATGCCGAAAAGTTCGGGCTGCGCATCCTGGAGGGCTATGGCGCGACCGAGGCCGGCCCCGTCATCGCGGTCAACACACCAATGCATTTCCGCGCCGGGTCGGTCGGGCGCCTGCTGCCCGGCGTGGAAGCGAAGCTGGACCCCGTGCCGGGCATCAGCGAGGGCGCGCGCCTGTCCATTCGCGGGCCGAACATCATGGCCGGCTATCTGAAGGCCGACGCACCCGGCGTCCTGCAGCCGCCCGCCGAGGGATGGCACGACAGCGGCGACATCGTGACGATCGACGAGGAAGGCTTCGTCACCATTCGTGGGCGGGCCAAGCGCTTCGCCAAGATCGGCGGCGAGATGATCTCCCTGCCGGCGGTGGAGGGCTATGCCGCCGCCCTGTGGCCCGATGCGGAACATGCGGTCGTTGCCCGCCCCGACCCGCGCAAGGGCGAGCAACTGGTGCTGTTCACGACCCGCCAGGATGCGCAGCTCACCGCGCTGCAGGCCTGGGGCAAGGCCAATGGCGTCACCGAACTCGCTATTCCGCGCGACATACGCATCCTGGATGCGCTTCCGGTCCTTGGCACCGGCAAGACCGACTATGCGTGGATGACGCAACTCGCCGGCTGAGCGGTTTGCGCAAAGCCGCTCCGCGCGACCTGCGTGCAGAAGTGGTGAGGGAGACGACGATGCTGGCAGGGGTTGAGCTGGGCGGGACCAAGTGCATCTGCGTCCTCGGCACGGGGCCGGACGATGTGCGTGCGCAGGTGGAGATTGCCACCGCCACGCCCGCCGAAACGCTGGCGGCGATCGGCGACGTGCTGGCGCATTGGGATTATGCGGCGATCGGGCTTGCGAGCTTCGGGCCGCTCGACCTCGACCCGGCCTCGGCCCGTTTCGGTTCGATCATCTCCACGCCCAAGCCGGGCTGGAGCGATACCGACATATCGCATCTGGCGGCCGGAAAGCCGGTCTCGATCGACACGGACGTCAACGCCGCAGCTTTGGCGGAGGGCCGATGGGGCGCGGCGCACGGGCTCGACAGCTGGGCCTATGTCACGGTCGGCACCGGGATCGGCGTCGGCAGCATCGTCGCCGGCCAGCCGCTGCGCGGGCTCGGGCATAGCGAGGCGGGCCATATGCGCCTGCCGCGTGCGCCGGGCGACAGCTTCCCCGGCATCTGCCCCTATCATGGCGATTGCCTGGAGGGCATGGCGAATGGTCCCGCCATCGAAGCGCGGGCAGGGTGCAAGGGGCGCGAGATAGGCGATGACGATCCGATCTGGGGCTTCGTCGCGGGCCAGTTGGCGGCGATGTGCCACAATCTTGTCCTCACCACCCTTCCCCAGCGCATCCTGATCGGCGGCGGCGTCGCCCTGGGACGCAAGCGACTGCTATCGCTGATCCGGGAGCATTTGCGCCTCAGCCTCAATGGCTATGGCGCAACGCAGAAAATTGATTTTTCCGGAAATTTTGTCGACTATCCCGCCCTTGCCGAACGGGCAGGCCCGATGGGCGCGCTGGCACTGGC
>DATFDS010000255.1:0-8942 GCA_035251955.1 Sphingobium sp.
AGCGCTATCTGGCCCTTGCCGAGACGCGCCCGGCCAATGAGGCGTTCCTCTACGGCTGGCTGGCGAACCGGATCGGTTAGCGATGAGCGTCATTCGCAAACGGCGCCCGGCGCCTGACCGCTGGACGCTGCGCGCGCGGCCCGCCTTTCTCTACGTCATGTACGCGCTGCTGCTCTGGTCGGTGCCGCTGGGGCTGATCGGCGGGGTCCGCCCGGACGTGGCCGCGGCGATCATCCGGGCGATGCGGGCCTATTTCAACGCGCTGCCCGAGCCGCTCTATGCGCTCTTCGGGACTGGCTATCTGGGCTACACGGCGGCACGGGCCTGGGGGAAGGCCAAGGGGGTGGAACGGTAGGCCAGCCAGGTCGCCTCCAGGCAGCGCGCCGGCCACGGCATGCGGAAGGGTCAGCTATGGGCCAATGTCGGACATATTCCCCCTCCCGCTTGCGGGAGGATCAAATGTCCGCCTCCCACCCAGCGTAGCCAAAGCGACCGCCCTGCACAGGCACCGACCGCCAACAAAAAACGGGCCGCGGCTTCAGCAGCCGCGGCCCGTTCTATCCTTGTCCACTCCAGCGAGCGGTCAGCCTGTCAAGCGGCTTCCAGCTCGTCGGCATCGGCGCCCTGGACCGGACCCGAATCCTTGCCCTTGGCGTCGACGTCGCGGTCGACCAGTTCGATGATCGCGATCGGCGCCGCGTCCGAAGCGCGGAAACCGGCCTTGATCACGCGGGTGTAGCCGCCGTTGCGGTCCTTGTAGCGCTCAGCCAGGACTTCGAACAGCTTGGTCAGCTGCGCATCGTCCTGCAGGCGGGCATGGGCCAGACGGCGGTTCGACAGGCCACCCTTCTTGGCGAGGGTGATCAGCTTTTCGACGTAGGGTCGCAGTTCCTTCGCCTTGGGCGTGGTCGTCAGGATCTGCTCATGCTTGATAAGCGAAGCGGCGAGGTTGCGGAGCAGCGAGTTACGATGACCGGCGCTGCGCTGCAGCTTGCGATGACCAACCTTGTGACGCATTGTATCTTCCTTCGTTCGTTAAGGGCCCGTGTGAGGTAGCCCAGACCAGGCGGTGCATAAGGGCCACCGCCATCAGCCCACACAGGAACCGGGCCGGAGCGTCGCCCCGACCCTGAACCTCTTACCCAAGCAGCTCCTGCTCGAGCTTCTTGGCCATTTCCTCGATATTTTCCGGCGGCCAGCCGGGGATGTCCATGCCCAGACGCAGGCCCATGGACGACAGCACTTCCTTGATTTCGTTCAGCGATTTGCGGCCGAAATTGGGGGTGCGCAGCATCTCGGCCTCGGTCTTCTGGACCAGATCGCCGATATAGATGATGTTGTCGTTCTTGAGGCAGTTGGCGCTGCGGACCGACAGTTCCAGCTCGTCCACCTTCTTGAGCAGATAGCGGTTGATCTGGTTCGCGTCGCTCTCGCCTTCGCTGGCCGAACCGCCAGCGGCAGCACCGGCAGCAGGCGCCGCGACGGGCAGCGCGTCCTCGAAATGGACGAACAGCTGCAGCTGATCCTGCAGGATGCGGGCGGCATAGGCCACCGCGTCTTCCGGCGTGACGGTGCCGTCGGTCTCGAGCGTCAGCGACAGCTTGTCATAGTCCAGTTCCTGGCCGACGCGGGTATTGTCGACCTTGTAGGCGACCTGACGGACCGGCGAATAGAGCGCATCGATCGGGATCAGGCCGATCGGGGCGTCGGCCGGACGGTTGGCGACGGCGGGGACATAACCCTTGCCGACGTCGGCCGTCAGTTCCATGTTCAGCGTGGCGCCCTGGTCGAGATGGCAGATCACCAGATCGGGGTTCATCACTTCGATGTCGCCCACGGTGATGATGTCGCCCGCGCGCACTTCGGCCGGGCCGGTGGCGGACAGCTGGAGACGACGGGGACCGTCGCCTTCCATGCGCAGCGCGACCTGCTTGATGTTGAGGACGATGTCCGTGACGTCCTCACGCACGCCGGCGAGCGAGGAGAATTCGTGCAGGACGTTCTCGATCTTGATCGAGGTGACCGCCGCGCCCTGGAGCGAGGAGAGAAGAACCCGGCGCAGCGCATTGCCAAGCGTCAGGCCAAAGCCGCGCTCCAGCGGTTCGGCAACGAAGGTCGCCTTGCGCTTGCCGTCGCCCGCTACCTTGATCTCAAGGCTGTTGGGCTTCTTCAATTCCTGCCAGTTCTTCATGTTGACAGTCATGTATTTCCCCTGGGGATGAGGCCGAAACGCTTGCATCCTGGACCCAACAGGACGTTCCGGCCGATGATAATGGGTGAGCGGGCGACGCGTCCGCCGCCCGCACGTCACTGGCCGCCGGTTTTAGACGCGGCGGCGCTTGGACGGACGCACGCCGTTATGCGGGATCGGCGTCACGTCGCGGATCGAGGTGATGTGGAAGCCGACGGCCTGCAGCGCGCGCAGAGCCGATTCACGGCCCGAACCGGGGCCCTTCACTTCGACTTCCAGGGTGCGCACGCCATGTTCGGCGGCCTTGCGGCCCGCGTCTTCGGCGCAGACCTGCGCGGCGTAAGGGGTCGACTTGCGGCTGCCCTTGAAGCCCATCATCCCGGCCGAGGACCAGCTGATCGCATTACCCTGGGCGTCGGTGATGGTCACCATGGTGTTGTTGAAGCTGGCGTTGACGTGCGCGACGCCGGCCGAGATGTTCTTGCGTTCGCGGCGCTTGATGCGCTGGGGTTCGCGTGCCATTTTTAGCTCTTCCTACAGAAATCTGAATAACCGAGGCTGTGCCCAAGGAGGGCTGCCTCCGGCGGAGTAATTCGTCCCCCGGACGAATTACTTCTTCTTGCCAGCGATCGGCTTGGCCTTGCCCTTGCGGGTGCGCGCATTGGTGTGCGTGCGCTGGCCGCGGACCGGCAGCCCCTTGCGGTGACGCAGGCCGCGATAGCAGGCCAGGTCCATCAGGCGCTTGATGTTCATCGCGGTTTCGCGACGCAGATCGCCCTCGACGGTGAGGTCGGCGTCGATCGCTTCGCGGATCTGGAGGACTTCGGCGTCCGACAGGTCCTGAACGCGACGGCTGTGGTCGATGCCCAGCTTGTCGGCGAGGTCGACGGCGGTCTTGCGGCCGATGCCGTGAATGTAGGTGAGCGCGATGATCACGCGCTTGTTGGTCGGGATGTTGACACCCGCAATACGTGCCATGGTAATCTGTTCTCCTGCTCCACGGGGCGGTTGGCGCCACCCCATCTCAAAGCGTCCGGGCCGCGAGCCCTACAAGGACTTCGACCGATTCGATAGGCCCCCAAGACGCAAAAAAGACGGCCAGTGCCACTGCACTGCCGCTGTCCAGCGTGTCGGGTTGCGTGCGCCCTAGCGATTCGGCCGGAAACTGTCAATATCGGCGCGCCCTTCGCCGCCGGTCCGCGGCAATTCCTCCGCCCGCCCTTTTCGGGTTGAAGCACGACCTATGCCTCGGGCATGGAAGCCCGATGCGCTTGCTTGTCCCCTCTGCCGCTATCGCGTCGATCCTCCTCCTGGCCGGCTGCGTCGGCGCGCCCGAACAATCCGCGCCGCCGGCTCCGGCGCCACGCCCTGCGACGGCGCAGCCTGCGTCGCCTACGGCTCCAGCCCCAGTCGAATGGCAATATCGCCCGGCCACGCCGGGCAGTTGGAGCTACAGCGCACAAGGGCCCGCGTCTGTCGCGACCTTTGCGAGCCCCGGCGGCAGCGCGCCGGTCACGCTGCGTTGCGACGGTACGGGACGGATCAGCCTCAGCCGGGCCGGCGCCGGGCCGGGACCGATGGTCGTGCGGACGAGCTATGGCGCAACCAGTTGGCCGGTGACGGCGACCCCCGGGGCTCTCGTTGCGACACGCGCGGCCAATGACACGACGCTCGACCAGATCGCCTACAGCCGCGGCCGTTTCGCCATCGAAGTGCAGGGCCTTGAACCGCTGATCCTGCCCGCCTGGGCGGAAGTCGGCCGCGTCATAGAGGATTGCCGCCGCTGATGCTCGGCGAAGCGTGTCATTTCATAGATATTGTGGTTGAGAGCGCCGCTTGGCCCCAGATCGGCTCAAAAGCGGACGCGCCATTATGATTCGAAAAAAGAATTTTACAAGTCTTGATCGCGAGTCGCGTCTGATTCACAGTGCGTTCGTGACCAACCAAAAGATGCAAGTTCCAGGCGGGTCGCGCGGGCTTCAACAAGCGAAAGGAGGTGATCCGATGTCTCATGGTTCAGCAGTGAGGTCGGTCAAGTCCATTCGGGAAACGCGCCGCTGAGCGACGCCATGGCGTCGATTTTCGACAGATGTACCGCATTAGCCGCGCTCGGGTCGCAAGCGGCTTCGTGCACCTGCCGGAAATAGCGCGACACACGTTTCCCCTGGGCGGCACTTCCGGCCGCTGACCATGTCAATGATGGGCCGTCGGTTTATCCGGCGGCCCCTCTCATTTGTGCCCGGCCGGCCGATGGCTGTGATCCTTGCAGCGAGCCAGGCGGGACACCGTGTCGAGCCCTGGGTTACGATTTCCGTGGCGTTCGCCACTGGCTATCACCGTCCGCTTCTCGCTTCCCATAAATGCCGCTTGCGCTTCACCGGCCCTTGCAGGCGCCGGCGGATAATGCTCAACACAAACGCATATGTCGTCCGGTTTTTCAGATCATCGCCCGATCGCGATCTAATATATATGCCGCTGGGAGAGAGGATGCGCGCCTTGGCGCGGCTGGCGTTGACGCTGCTGCTGGTCGCATCCGGCCCTGCAGGCGCGAAGCCGGATGCGACCACCACCATCGCCGCACCGATCGCCGCCAAATCGACCTCCCGACCGGGGGAGCCGCGCTATCCGGCCGCGCGGCGGATGGACCTTCATGAAGAACGGTTCGGTGTCCGGATCGCCGATCCCTATCGCTGGCTGGAGAACGACCTGCGCAGCGATGCCGCCGTGCGCGACTGGGTGGCGCAGGAAAATGCGCTGACCCGCCGCACCATCGACGCGCTGCCGGGACGCGCCATTTTGCGCAAGCGGATGCAGGCACTGTTCGCGCATGGCCGCTTCACCCTGCCGCGCAAGGCGGGCAACCGCTATTTCTACGGCTATAATAGCGGGCTGCAGAACCAGACGCCGCTCTTTGTCCGCGAAGGGCTGACCGGGCAGCAACGGCTGCTGATCGATCCCAATGACTGGGCGAAGGACGGTACGGCCGCGCTCGCCGAATGGGCGCCCTCGCCCGATGGCCGCTTCCTGCTCTATGCCGTGCAGGAGGCGGGGAGCGACTGGCGGACGCTGCGGATACTCGACGTCGACAACGGCCGGGTGCTCGACGACCGGATCGAGTGGGTCAAATTTTCGCAACTCGCCTGGGACGGGCGCGGCCAGGGCTTCTTCTATTCGCGCTTCGGCGCGCCGCAGGCCGGGCAGGCTTTCCAGTCCGCTACGCTGGGGCAGCAAATCTATTATCACCGCTTGGGACAGGCGCAGGATCAGGACGCGCTGATCTATGCGACGCCCGACCAGCCGCTCCTCAGCCACAGCGCGCAGGTGACGAGCGACGGGCGGTGGCTGCTGATCAGCAGCTTCGAAGGCACCGACCCGCGCCGGGAGCTGCATATTGCGGAGCTGACCGGCGAAAAGGTGCGCGTGCGCATGCTGGTGAAGGGGCGCGACAATGACTGGCGGTTGATCGGCAGCCGGGGATCGGCGCTGTTCTTCGTCACCAATTTGGATGCGCCGCGCCTGCGCGTGGTGGCGATCGACGCGCGCCGGCCCCGGCGCGGGCTGCGGCAGATGGTGGCCGAACGGCCCGATCCGCTGGCCGGCGGATCGCTGGTCGGCAACCGCTTCATCCTGGCCTATGCCACCGAAGCGCAGACCGTGGCCGAACTGGTCGAGATGGACGGACGCAAGGTGGGCGACGTGCCGCTGCCGGGCATGGGCACGGCGGCGGGCTTTGGCGGGCGGGATGGCGACCCGGAAACCTTCTTCAGCTTTTCGGGGTTCGTGAACCCGCCCAGCATCTATCGTTTCGATACCGAAACGCGGCGCTACGCCTTGTTCGCACAGCCTGAACTGCCGTTCGACCCGGAGGAATTCGGCATCGAGCAGCTCAGCTATCCGTCGAAGGACGGAACGATGATCCCGATCACGGTGATCCGCAAGAAATCACTCGCCGCGGCGAAGAAACCGGCGCCGACGATCCTCTATGGCTATGGCGGCTTCAACATCTCGCTGACGCCGGGCTATTCGGCAACGCGGCTCGCCTGGCTGGAGCAGGGCGGGGTCTATGCGATCGCCAATCTGCGCGGCGGCGGCGAATATGGGCAGGCCTGGCACGATGCGGGGCGGCTCGCCAACAAGCAGAATGTCTTCGACGATTTCATCGCCGCGGGCGAATGGCTGAAGCGCCAAGGCTACACGACCAGCGACGGGCTGGCGATCGAGGGGCGGTCCAATGGCGGGCTGCTGGTGGGCGCGGTGGTGAACCAGCGGCCCGACCTGTTCGCCGTCGCGCTGCCGGCCGTGGGGGTGATGGACATGCTGCGTTTCGATCGCTTCACCGCCGGACGCTACTGGATCGACGATTATGGATCGCCCGACAAGGCGGAAGATTTCCAGCTGCTGCGATCCTATTCGCCCTATCATAATATCGCCGGAGGGCGGGATTATCCGGCGATCCTGGTGACGACCGGCGATACCGACGATCGCGTCGTGCCGGCGCACAGCTTCAAATATGCAGCCGCGCTGCAGGCGGCGGACCTCGGCCCCCGCCCCCGCCTGATCCGCATCGACACGCGTACCGGCCATGGCTCGGGCAAGCCGGTCGACAAGCTGATCGACGAATATGCCGACAGCTATGCCTTTGCGGCGCGCTATACCGGGCTTCCCATCCGCGACGAACCGTGAGCCCGCGTTCAGCCGCGCGACAGCCGGACGCGCGTAAAGCGCTGCGCAGACATGCAAAAGAGGAGTCGGGGCTATGCGCAGGACGGCGTGGATGACGGGATCGCTGCTGGGAGCGGCCATGCTGCTGAGCGGGGCCGCAGTGGCGCAGACGCGGCTCCAGCCCGGCTATGACGCGCAGCAGACCGACGAGGGCGCGCGCGATGATGAGGAAAATCTCGCCGGACCGGACGAGCAGGATGCCACGCCGGCCAAGCCCAGCCGGGCGGAGGAAGATTTTTCCGATGTCATGGGGTCGGATGAGCCGGCGCAGGCCGCGCGCGAGGAAGCCCGCGCCCCTGCGGCTACCCCTAACCCGGAGGATGGCGCTCCGGATGCCGTACCGACCGAGGAGGATCGCGAGGCCATAACGATGTCCGACGCCTGCGCCCTGGCCGCACGCGACGAGGCGGAGCGCGGCGGCGGCTATGCCGAGGTACGGCAGATGGAAAGCCCGCGCGAAAACCGCAACGGCTTCCTGATCGACGGCGATGTCGAAGCGCGCAGCGGCTGGCGCGCGCAGGACGGGCAGATGCGGCATTTCACCTGCACGGTGGCAAACGGGCGGATCGAGAACGTCTATTTCCAGCGCGAACGGGCGGCGCGCTGATCGCAATCAGGGCAGGAACTTAGAGCGCGCGACCTGCGTCCGATTTAACGCAGCGCGCTCTAAGATTCAGCGTCATCGCGGCCTTGACCCGGGATCCCGCTTCTTCTTTTTATGCGCTTGTTCAGTAGTTTGAAAGAACAGCGGGACCCCGGCTCAAGGCCGGGTGACGAAAGTCGAAATGTCCCCATCCATTTAACCACGTCGACCGGAAATTGCCTATTTTCACATTTCAGGCGCACCCCGTTTGCAGCCACCCTGAAAATGCTTAGGCAAGGGGCCCTTCAGGAGCGCCCTGCCCGATGTCCCGTCCTTTCCCCATCGTCGCCGGGCCGCGGCTATGGGCTGATCGGCAGGGCTGGCCAGCGCGGCGGGGCTGGGATGGACGGCCGGGCGCGAGCGGCATGCCCCGTCGCTGGACAAGTCGGGGCAAGCGCACTAACCGCGCCCCATCCCATTTCTTCTGGCTGATAAAGGCGATTCGATGACGCTGCCCCTTCAGGATTCCATTCTTATCGTGGACTTCGGCAGCCAGGTGACGCAGTTGATCGCGCGCCGGGTGCGCGAGGCGGGCGTCTATTCGGAAATCGCGCCGTTCAACAGCGCCGCCGAAGCCTTTGAGCGCCTGAAGCCCAAGGGCATCATCCTGTCGGGCGGGCCGTCCTCCGTCATGTGGGAAGATTCCCCGCGCGCGCCGCAGAATTTCTTCGACGCGGGCGTGCCCGTCCTGGGTATCTGCTACGGCCAGCAGACGATGATGCAGCAGCTGGGCGGCCATGTCGAAGGCGGCGAAAGCGGTGAGTTCGGCCGCGCCTTCATCGAGGTGAAGAAGCGCTGCGCCCTGTTCGATGGCCTGTGGGCCGAGGGCGAGCGGCACCAGGTGTGGATGAGCCATGGCGACAAGGTGACGCAGCTCGCGCCCGGCTTCGAAGTCGTGGCGGTCAGCGAGGGCGCGCCCTTCGCCGTGACGGCGAACGAGGAACGGCGCTTCTACGCGACCCAGTTCCACCCGGAGGTCGTGCACACGCCCGACGGCGCCAAGCTGCTCGCCAATTTCGTGCGCCATGTCTGCGGCCTTGCCGGCGACTGGACCATGGCCGAGTTCCGCGCGACCAAGATCGCCGAGATCCGCGAACAGGTGGGCAACAGCAAGGTGATCTGCGGCCTGTCGGGCGGCGTCGACAGCGCCGTCGCCGCCGTGCTGATCCATGAGGCGATCGGCGACCAGCTGACCTGCGTGTTCGTCGACCATGGCCTGATGCGGGCCGGCGAAGCGGAACAGGTCGTGTCGCTGTTCCGGGGCAGCTACAATATCCCGCTCGTCCATGTGAATGCGGAAACGCTGTTCATGAAGGGGCTGGAAGGCGTCACCGACCCCGAGGCCAAGCGCAAGTTCATCGGCAAGACCTTCATCGACGTGTTCGA
>DATFDS010000256.1:0-5106 GCA_035251955.1 Sphingobium sp.
ACGGCCTGTTGAATTTTCATTTTCGCGGCGCCATAGCGCGCGGTATCGACCGTACCGATGATAATGACGGCAAGGAAAGGCGCTATCAGAGCCGTTTCGACAAGGGCAACGCCCTTCGTCTCAGCGATCAATGCGCCCAGCAAGGGCCGAAGCGGCGGCGCGATGTCGCCCTTGGCGCGGACACATGCCGGCCGTTTCCCCGCCTTGTCCCGAAGCAGTCGGCCGATAATAGCAGGCAGCATCGAACATCCCCTTTGCGCAGGGGATTTCCTATATAAATTGCATCAGCAACCTATTAAAATTCACGGATAATGAAGTGTGAATCCTCGTTTACCTTCAATATATATCCTTGGACATATGTAAAAAGTGTTAATGGAGCGCGGGCGATTCGAATGCGGTGGATGAAAGAGTTGGCGGTCGTGGCAGCGGCCCTTTCGCTCACCGGATGCGGCAATCAGGAAAGCGCGAGCGGGCCTGCATCCAAGGGGGATGTCCCGGCCGCAAGCACGCGGATCATCCAGAATGTGACCGGCGTGCAGGTTGCGCAGGATGGCCCTGCTCCGTCGCGTTCGTCGGCCAAGCCGCCCGCCCCTGCCATAGCCCACCAGGCGCGGTCCGGTTCCCAGGCCCGCTATCGCGCCATCGGCACCGAACCCTTCTGGGCGGTAACGGTGAAGGGATCGCTCGCCACGCTGGAGCGGCCGGACAAGGAACCGATGCGCTTTCCCATCTCGCGCAATGATGATGGCCGGACGGTTCGCTATCTCGGCGAAGGCTTTTCCATGACCGTGAGCGAAGGCCCCTGCAGCGACGGCATGAGCGACGCGGTCTGGGCCGATCATGTCGCGATCGCCTTCGGCGAAGGCACGCTCAATGGCTGCGGCGGCGTTCGCCAGGATCCCTAGAGTAGGATGACTTTACCTTGATCCGTTCGTTTCGAGCGAAGTCGAGAAACGGAAGCGTAGTTCTTGCTGTTTCTCGACTTCGCTCGAAACGAACGGAGGCAACTTGAATCCATCTAACGTCATCCCGGTCTAGAGCGGTTTTCGATCTGATTGCATCAGATCAACCGCTCTATTTCTTTGTTTTACCGCGATTTCTTAACCAGCGATCGATTCCGATCGCTTGGAAATCGCTCTAATCCGCGCGCATTGCTTCGGTCACCAACGCCTCCGCCTCGATCAGCAGCGCGTCCTCCACCGCATGCTGCGCCACCTGTTCGCGGCCGATGAGGATCAGCACCGGCACCGCCAGCGGGCTCACCCGATCCAGCGCGACATGCAGCATGGTCGCGCTCGCCCGGTCGATCAGGTCGCCGAGGCGCCCGACATCGGTCATCCGCGCCCGCGCGTCGGCCCAGGCGGCTTTCAGCAGCAGATGGTCGGGCTGATATTTGCGCAGCACGTCGTAGATGAGGTCGGTCGAAAATGTCACCTGCCGCCCGGTCTTTCGCTTGCCGGGATGCTGGCGCTCGATCAGCCCGCTGATAACCGCGACGTCGCGAAAGGCGCGCTTGAGCAGGCTCGACTGTTCGACCCATTCGACAAATTCCTGGTCGAGAATATCGGCGGAAAACAGGCTTTGCGGGTCAGTGACAGGCTTCAGCCCATAGACCGCCAGCGCATAATCGTTGGCGACGAAGCCCATCGGCATCAGCCCCTGCGCATCCATGCGGCGGGTCAGCAGCATGCCGAGCGACTGGTGCGCGTTCCAGCCTTCGAAACTGTAGCAGACCAGATAATGGCGCCCTTCATGCGGGAAGGTTTCGATCAGCAATTGCCCCGGTTCGGGCAGGGCCGAGCGATATTTCTGCACCTCCAGCCAGTCGCGCACATCGTCGGGAAAGCGATGCCATTCCTCCGGCTCGGCCAGGAAATGGCGCACCCGATCGGCCAGCTGCGTCGACATCGCCATGCGGGTGCCGCCCCATGTGGGGATGCGCGCCTGTTTGGAGGTCGCGCGCACGATGAGGTCGGTCGTGTCCATCCGCACCACCTCCAGCGCCATGCCGGAAAAGAAGAAGCTGTCGCGCGGCCGCAGCGTCGCGGCGAACCCCTCCTCCACCGTGCCGAGCTTGCGCCCATTGGCGAAGCGCACCGACAGCGCGGGCTGATCGACGATGATGCCGGCGTTCAGCCGATGCTGCTGGATGAAGCGGGGGTGCGACACGCGCCATGTCCCGTCGGCCTCGCGGGTCAGGCGCTTGAAGCGGTCATAGGCGCGCAGCGCATAGCCGCCGCCCTCGATGAAATGGAGGACGTTGGCGAAGGCCTCCTCGCTCAGCGCGCTATAGGGCGTCGCGGAGCGGACCTCGGCCAGCAGTTCCGCCTCGCGAAAGGGCGCGGCGCAGGCGAGACCCATGACATGCTGGGCCAGGACGTCGAGGCTGCCGGGGCGGAAATCATCGGCGTCGCGCTCCCCGGCCTCCACCGCGTCGAGTGCGGCGCGGGCTTCGAGATATTCGAAACGGTTGCCGGGGATCAGGATCGCCTCGCTGGGGCAATCGAGCCGGTGATTGGCGCGGCCGATGCGCTGAAGCAGGCGCGAGGCCCCTTTGGGCGCGCCCATCTGGATCACGCAGTCCACATTGCCCCAATCGACCCCCAGGTCGAGCGAGGCGGTGGCGACCAGCGCGCGCAGCCGGCCCGCCGCCATCGCGCTTTCCACCTTGCGCCGGGCCTCGATCGACAAGCTGCCATGATGGATGGCGACCGGCAGATTCGCGTCATTGACCGACCAGAGTGACTGGAAGATCAGCTCGGCAAGGCCGCGCGTGTTGCAGAAGACCAGGGTCGTCTGCCGGCGCTCAATCTCCTCCATCACCTGCCGCGCGGCATATTTGCCCGAATGGCCCGACCAGGGGATGCGGCCTTCGGGAATCAGGATCGCGACATTGGGATCGGCGCCCGCCTCCCCGATCACCGGCGTCACGGCGCTTATGTCGCCATCGGGGGCGAGCCAGGCGCGATAGGCGTCGACATCGGCCACCGTGGCGGACAGCGCCACGCGGCGCAGCGCGGGGTTTATCGCCTGCAGTCGCGACAGGCACAGGTTCAGCAGGTCGCCGCGTTTCTGGCTGGCAAAGGCATGGACTTCATCGACGATCACGGTCCGCAGCTTGGGAAAGAGCAGGAAACTGTCTTCATAGCTCAGCAGCAGCGACAAGGACTCAGGCGTGGTCAGCAATATCTGCGGCGGCCGCGCACGCTGGCGCGCCTTGCGGTCGGAGGGCGTGTCGCCGGTCCGGGTTTCGACCCGGATGGGCAGGCCCATCTCCTCGATCGGCGTCAGCAGGTTGCGCCGCACGTCGACCGCCAGCGCCTTCAGGGGCGAGACATAGAGGGTGTGCAGCCCCTCTGTCGGGCTGTCGATCAGGTCGGCCAGCGTCGGCAGGAACCCGGCGAGCGTCTTGCCCGCGCCGGTGGGCGCGACCAGCAGCGCATGCTCGCCCCTGCGGGCGGCGGCCAGCATGTCCAGCTGATGACGGCGCGGCGCCCAACCGCGGGAGGCGAACCATTGCTCCAGCGGCTGAGGTAGGCGTTGCTCCATCGCGTGGATGTAGGGGGAGACGATGAGGACGTCACCCTCCCCCGATCAGTCACCGTGCTCCTGCGAAGGCAGGAGCCCAGTTGAAACGGTGGAACTGGGCTCCTGCCTTCGCAGGAGCACGTCATTTTAGTTTGCACATATGAAATAATCTAACCGATCTTCTTTGGCCCCATCCCCCCGCAAAAGCGTTACACTCCTCACCATCAGAGCGGCGCAGCAGATGCCGCATCTTTGCAGGAGATCATGATGACCGGCGAAACCGAAGCCGACCTCACGGGCGCGGAGCCGACCCGCAACCGGCGTCGTCCCAAGCCCCCGATCATGGAAATCGATGGCCGCAAGCTGAAGCCCGCCACCTTGATGATGGGGCATGGCTACGACCCGACCCTGTCCGAAGGATCGCTGAAGCCCCCCATCTTCCTCACCTCCACCTTCGCCTTCGAAAGCGCGGCGGCGGGCAAGCGGCATTTCGAAGGGGTGACGGGATTGCGGCCGGGTGGGGCCGAGGGCCTCGTCTATTCGCGCTTCAACGGTCCCAATCAGGAAATCGCCGAAGACCGGCTGTCGGTGTGGGAGGAGGCGGAGGATGCGCTGCTCTTTTCCAGCGGCATGTCGGCCATCGCCACCACCCTGCTGGCGCTGGTGCAGCCGGGTGACGTCATCGTCCATTCCGCGCCGCTCTATGCCGCGACCGAATCGCTGATCGGTCGCACGCTCGGCAAGTTCGGGGTGCAATGGCTGGACTTCCCCGCCGGCGCGACCGATGCGGAGATCGGTGCCGTCATCGAAAAGGCCAAGGGACTGGGCCGCGTCGCGCTCCTCTATCTCGAAAGCCCCGCCAATCCGACCAATGTGCTGGTCGACCTGGAGGCGGTGGTGGCGCAGCGCGACCGGCTGTTCGCCGGGGAAAGCCATGTCCCGCCGATCGCCATCGACAACACCTTCCTGGGGCCGCTCTGGCATCATCCGCTCAGCCATGGCGCCGACCTCGTCATCTACAGCCTCACCAAATATGCCGGCGGGCACAGCGATCTGGTGGCGGGCGGCGTGCTCGGGCCGAACGGCCTCATCAACATGATCCGGCTGATGCGCAACACGATCGGCACGATCCTCGACCCGCATTCCGCCTGGATGCTCTTGCGATCCCTGGAGACGCTGGAACTGCGCATGAACCGCGCCGGCGAGAATGCGGCCGAGGTCTGCGCCTGGCTCAGGGAGCAGCCGCAGGTGGAGAAGATCGTCTATCTTGGCTTCCCCGAAACCGATCGGCAGGCGGACATCTACCAGCGCCATTGCACTGGCGCGGGATCGACCTTCTCGCTCTACCTGAAGGGTGGTGAGCGAGAGGCCTTCGCCTTCCTGGACGGTCTCAAGATCGCCAACCTCGCAGTCAGCCTGGGCGGGACGGAAACATTGGCCTCCGCTCCGGCGGCGATGACCCATTTGTCGGTCCCGGAAGAGCGCAAAGCTGCGCTCGGGATCAGCGACAATCTGGTCCGGATTGTCCCGGAAGAGCGCAAAGCTGCGCTCGGGATCAGCGACAATCTGGTCCGGATT
>DATFDS010000257.1:0-9162 GCA_035251955.1 Sphingobium sp.
CGCTGCGGTGACAGGACTGATCGCGCTGGCGCTGCCGGTCTCCGTCCCGGTTCAACTGCTGATCTTCGCCCTTCTCTGCCTCCTGTCGGTCTGGGGCGGACGGCGCTGGTATGCGGCCAATCCGGCGGACTCGCAGGACCCGCTGCTCAATGACCGCACCGCGCGGCTAAACGGGGAGATCGTCACCGTGGTCGAGGCGATCGAAGCCGGCCACGGGCGCGTGAAGGTGGGCGACAGCGTCTGGCTATGCCGCGGTCCTGATGCGCCGATCGGATCGCGCGTGCGCGTGGTCGGGGCCGAGGCTTCGGTGCTCCAGGTGGAATTGGTTTAGCGTAAGCAGACCGAGGCGGCTGCTTTGGGGTGGGAGGCAGACACTCCCCCTCCCGCAAGCGGGAGGGGGAACATGTCCGCTCCTGGCCGCAATCCGCCACCCAAGCAAAAGGGGCCGACGTCCCCGCCGGCCCCCACCTTTTCGCTATCCCTGCAGCCGATCAACCCACGAAGGCGCGCTCGATCACATAGGCGCCGGGGGCGGCGTTGGAGCCTTCGGCAAAGCCCTGTTCCTCGAAATAGGCGCCGAACTGCTTGATCATCTCCATGCTGCCGCACATCATGATGCGGTCCGTCTCGGGATTGAACCTGGCCTCGCCCGGAATGCCTTCGAACAGGGCGCCGCTCTCGACCAGCTTGTCGATGCGGACAGTGTTGCGGAAGGGTTCGCGCGTCACGGTCGGCACATAGTGGAACTGCTTGGCGGCCTGTTCCGACACAAGCGGATCGTCCGCCAGCTTGCCGGTCAATTCGTCATGGAAGGCCAGGTCGCTCACGCGGCGGACCGAGTGGACGGCCACGACCTCTTCATAGAAATCATAGACGTCCGGATCGCGCGCCAGGCTGAGGAAGGGCGCAAGACCCGTGCCGGTCGACAGCATGAACAGCCGCTTGCCGGGCAGCAGCGCATCCGTCACCAGCGTGCCGGTCGGCTTGCGGCCGAGATAGATCTGGTCGCCGGGCTGGATCAGCTGCAGCTTGGAGGTCAGCGGGCCGTCCTGCACCTTGATGGACAGAAATTCCAGCTCCTCATCCCAGGACGGGCTGGCGACCGAATAGGCGCGCAGCAGCGGCTTGCCATTGTCGCCCTGCAGGCCGATCATCACGAATTCGCCAGACCGGAAGCGGAAGCTCGCCGGGCGGCTGATGCGGAAGCTGAACAGATGTTCGTTCCAATGCTTCACCGACAGCACGGTTTCGACTGTCAGGGCGCCGGTCGGCTCCAGTACCGGCTTTTCGATCGTCACGTCGCTCAAAACCTTTTCCTCCTGCCAAACCCTTCGCACCAGCGTCCTTGGCAGGCGCGCCAGTTGCGTGGCTTTCGCAATAAGTGATGAGCGGCGAATGCCCCCTTGGGCCGGTGAAGGCAAGGTGAAAAAACTTTGCCATCGGAAAGCTGGCGATCACCCAGCAAGACTATGGCGCGTGGCGCGTGGCCGTAGTTCAGCCGAACAGCCCCTTGGCAAGGCGGCTCAGTTCGCCCAGCGGATTGCCGTCGCCATCCCGATCGAACAGGCTGCCGATCTTGCCCAGCACCGCTTCGGGGCCGCCGAAATGCGCGAACAGCTCCTGCAGCTTGTCGGCGGACACGCCATGTTCGGCCGCCGTGGTCGCGAGCGCTGCCACGTCCGTCTCGCCGCCAGCGATCTTGCCGCCGATTTCGGTCATCAGCGCCTGCATCTGTTCGGCAGACAAGCCCAATTTGGCCGCCACCGCCTCCAGTCCGCCCACACTGTTCAAAAGATCGTCAAACATGGCTTCAATCCCGCTGAAATTTTGCGCAGGATAGCACCGCGCACCGCCGACAGAAAGCAAAAGAGCCGGAGGGGCAGGTCCCTTCCGGCTCTTTCGATCAGATAGGCCTTGTCGCCGATCAGGCGGCGGTCAGCGCGGCCTGCCGCACCGATGCATCGACATGCTCTTCGAACTGGGCGAAATTGTCGACGAACTGCTTCACGAGCGTCGCGGCGGTCTGGTCATAGGCCGCCTTGTCCGCCCACATCGCGCGCGGATCCAGGATCTGGCTGTCGACGCCGGGCACCGCCACCGGCACCTGGAAACCGAAATTCGGGTCGATGCGGAATTCGGCGCTGTTGAGGCTGCCGTCGAGCGCGGCGTTGAGCAGCGCGCGCGTCACCTTGATCGGCATGCGCTTGATGCCCGGCGAGGTCGCCTTGCCGCCCGCCCAGCCGGTATTGACGAGCCAGCAGGTCACGCCACCCTTGTTGATCCGTTCCTTCAGCAAATTGCCGTAGACCGATGGGTGACGCGGCATGAAGGGCGCGCCGAAGCAGGTCGAGAAGGTCGCGGTCGGTTCGGTCACGCCGATTTCCGTGCCGGCGACGCGTGCGGTATAGCCCGACAGGAAGTGATACATGGCCTGGTCCGGCGTCAACCGCGCGATCGGCGGCAGCACGCCATAGGCATCGGCGGTGAGGAAGATGATGGTCTTGGGCACCGGACCCAGATTATGTTCCGACGTGTTCGGGATGAAATCGATCGGATAGGAACCGCGGCTGTTTTCCGCCAGGCTGTTGTCGTCGAGGTCGATGACGCGCGTTTCCTCGTCGATCACGACATTTTCCAGCACCGTGCCGAACCGCTTGGTGGTGGCGAAGATCTCCGGCTCGGCTTCGGCCGACAGGTTGATCATCTTGGCATAGCAGCCGCCTTCGAAGTTGAAGACCGCCGTGTCCGACCAGCCATGCTCGTCGTCGCCGATCAGCGTGCGGCTGGCGTCGGCCGACAGGGTCGTCTTGCCGGTGCCCGACAGGCCGAAGAAGACGGCGGTGTCGCCATCGGGGCCGATATTGGCCGAACAGTGCATCGGCATCACGCCCTTGGTCGGCAGCAGATAGTTCAAGATGCCGAACACCGACTTCTTCATCTCGCCCGCATAGGCGGTGCCGCCGATCAGGATCAGCTTTTCGGTGAAGTTGACCGCGATCACGGTTTCGCTGCGGCTGCCGTGACGGGCCGGATCGGCCTGGAAGGTCGGCAGGTCGATGATCGTATATTCCGGCACGAAGGCGGCCAGTTCGGCAGCATCGGGACGAACCAGCAGCGTGCGGATGAACAGATTGTGCCAGGCGCGTTCGTTGATGACGCGCACCTTGACGCGATGTTCGGGCTGCGATCCGCCGAACAGGTCGGCGACGTACAGCTTGTCCTTTTCGCCCAGCGCCTTGAAGAAATCTGCCTTCAGCGCGGCAAAATGCGCCGGCGTCATGGGGACGTTGGTCTTGCCCCACCAGACGGTGGATTCGGTCTCGGCATCCTTGACGATGAACTTGTCGCTGGCGCTGCGGCCGGTATGCTTGCCCGTCTTGACGACGAGCGGGCCGTCCTTCGACAATATGCCTTCGCCATTGGCGAGAGCGGCTTCGACGAGCGGCGCGGTGCCGAGATTCCAGAACTGGGTGGCATTGGTCGAGATGCCCTGGTTTTCCAGGGTGATTGGGGATTTGGCCTGCACGCCTTAGCTCCTGATATAATTAGTCCGGTCGCCGACATGTTCCGCCTGCGACGGGTCCGCTCCCAAGCGCCGCGACCTTTACCGCGCGGCGTCTTTTGCTGCAGACGGCATCGGGCATACGGCTTTGCACATCGAGCGTCAAATCCCCGGAACAGCGCTTTTGTCCCAAATTTCCGCGCGTAGACCGCATAAACAACCGGATGACGCTTTCTTGCGGGCACGGCAACCATCGTCTAACGCTTGAAACAAGAGCTTGCCGCGGCGCCCCGCCATCTTTGGAAAGACGCATGACCGCTACCATCGCCCTTGTGGATGATGACAAGAATATCCTGACGTCCGTGTCCATCGCGCTGCAGACCGAAGGGTTCATGACGCGCATCTATTCGGACCCGGACGCAGCCCTGAAGGCGCTGGTGGACAATCCGGCGGACCTTGCCGTGTTCGACATCAAGATGCCGGGCATGGATGGCCTCGAACTGCTGCGCCGCCTGCGCGAGAAAAGCCATATGCCGGTCATCTTCCTGACGTCCAAGGCGGACGAGCTGGACGAGGCGCTGGGCCTGGCGATGGGCGCGGACGATTATATCTCCAAGCCCTTCTCGCAGCGCCTGCTGATCGCCCGCATCCGCGCGATCCTGCGCCGGGCCGAGGTGAGCCGCACGCCCGAATCCCCGGACGAGCCGGCCTCCGAACCGATCATCCGCGGCCGGCTGGAGATGGACCCGGCACGGCATCGGGTCAAATGGATGGGCCAGGACGTCACCCTGACCGTCACCGAATTCCTGATCCTGGAAACCCTTGCCATGCGGCCCGGCGTGGTGAAGAACCGCAACCAGCTGATGGATGCCGCCTATCAGGATGACGTCTATGTCGACGACCGTACCATCGACAGCCATATCAAGCGCCTGCGCCGCAAATTCCGCGAAGTCGACCATGAGTTCAACGCGATCGATACCTTGTATGGCGCCGGCTACCGTTTCTCGGAGGAGTGAGCCGGGAGCGGCGGGCTTGCGCTGGTCGGGACGGATCAGCCTCACCCCGCGCATCCTGGCGGTCAACGTCTTCGCGCTGGCGCTGCTGGCCGGCGGCTTCTTCTATCTCGACAGCTATCGCACGCGCATCGTCGACGCCCGGCTATTTCAGTCCGCGCGCGAATTGAAGCTGCTCGCGATCGGGCTGGAAACCGCGCCGGCCGATCGGCAGGACGCGCTGATCGCGGCCTATGCGCGCCAGACCGGCGATCGCGTCCGGCGCTATGGCGTCGACGGCCGTCTGATCGCGGACAGCTTCGCCATGCATGCGCCGCGCTATCGCCTGCGCCTTCCTTCGGAGGAGGAGTGGCAACGGCATGTCGCCCGCTTCCTGGACAAGGTGGTCGACCGCATCGTGTCGGCGGACCGCCCACCCAATTTCGAAGAGCCCCGGATCGATCGCGCCGATGCCTGGCCCGAACTGGTCCGCGCCCGGTCGACCGGCATCCCGCAGGTCAAGAACCGCTATGCGCCCGATCGCACCTTCATGATCTCGGCCGCGGTCGGGGTCAGGGACGGCAGCAGCCTGCTGGCCACCGAAAATGCGCGCGACATCACGCGGATCGTAAGGGCCGAAAGGCTGCGGCTGGGGATCGTTCTGGCGACTGCGGTGCTGGCGTCGGTGCTGCTGTCGCTGTTCCTCGCCCGCACCATCGTCCAGCCGCTCCAGCGCCTCGCGCGCGCGGCGGTGCGCGTTCGCCTCGGCCGCGCGCGCGAGGTGACGGTGCCGCGCCTGCCCGAGCGCCGGGACGAGATCGGCATGCTCGCCCGCGCCCTGTCCGACATGAGCCATGCGCTGCGCCAGCGGATCGACGCGACCGACGCCTTCGCGGCCGACGTCAGCCACGAACTCAAGAACCCGATCGCCTCGCTGCGATCGGCGCTCGACGCGCTGGAGCGCGTGGACAAGCCCGAGTTGCGCGCGCAGCTCATGGCCATTGCGCAGGACGATGTGCGGCGGCTCGACCGGCTGGTGACGGATATTGCCGAAGCGTCGCGGATCGATGCCCAACTCTCGCGCACCCGCTTCGAGCCGATCGACCTTGGCCTGCTGATCGAGCGCATGGTCGTCGCCCGCGAGGCGCGCGGCGTGCCCCGCGGGGTTCGCCTCGCCTTCGCCCGCCCGCGCAAGGATGTGGCGGTGGTGCTGGGCGAGGAACAGCGGCTGATGCGCGTGCTCGACAATCTCATCGACAACGCGATTTCCTTCTCGCCCGACGGCGGGCTGGTCCAGATCGTGGCGACGGTCGCCGACCATGAGGTGCTGGTCAGCGTGGAGGATGAAGGCCCCGGCGTCCCCCTCTCCCAGCGCGAACATATCTTCCGCCGCTTCCACAGCGTCCGCCCCGAAAGCGAGGCGTTCGGCAAGCATTCAGGGCTGGGCCTCGCCATCGCGCGATCGATCGTCGAAGGGCATCAGGGCAAGATCAGCATCGCCGATCGCGAGGATGCGCAGAGCGGCGCCTGCTTCATGGTGCACCTGCCGATGGGGGTCGAGCGCGATCCCGGCATTGTGTCGGAATAGGACAGGCCCAGGACTTTTCGCGAACTCCATGCCGTCCCACGTCAATTCATTTCCCTGCGCGCCGAACAAGGTTTAAGAAGGAAAAGGGATGGCGCGGGAAGAAACAACCGAAACATTGCATGCGACGAGCGTCGCGATCGATGGTCGCGCCGTGCTGCTGTGCGGTGCCAGCGGCATGGGCAAATCCGACCTGGCGCTGCGGCTGATCGACCGGGGCGCCATTCTGATCAGTGACGACTACACCATCATCAAATGGGTCGACGGACGGCTGGAGGCGACTGCGCCCGCCACTATCACCGGCAAGATGGAGGTGCGCGGCATCGGCCTTGTCGACATGCCCTGCATCGACTTCGCGCGCGTCGCGCTGGTCGTCGATCTTGCGAACGATATCGACCGGATGCCGCTCGACCCCGAAATGCGCGCCATGGCGGGCGTCGACATTCCGGTCGTCAGGGTCGCCCCGTTCGAAGCGTCCGCGCCGATCAAGGTCGAACTCGCGCTCAAGACGATAGGCCTGGCGTGACCGCACCGACGCCAAAGACCATCCTGCTCGTTTCGGGCCTGTCGGGCGCGGGCAAGACGACCGCGCTCAAGACGCTGGAGGATATGGGCTGGGAGGTGGTCGACAATCTGCCGCTGCTGCTGCTGGAGCGGCTGCTCGACACGCCCCTCCCCGCCGGCCATGACAAGGTTGACGATCGCCCGCTGGCACTTGGCATCGACGCGCGGACGCGGGGCTTCGACGCGCAGGCGATCGTGCAGCGGATCAAGGCGCTGCGCACCCGGCGCGGCCATGATGTCGAAACCCTGTTCCTCGACTGCTCCGACATGGAACTGGAGCGCCGCTTTGCCGAGACGCGCCGCCGCCATCCGCTGGCGTCGGATCGTCCGGCGGCCCATGGCCTGGCGCGCGAACGCGAACTCACCGATCCGATCCGCCGCTGGGCCGAGCATGTCATCGACACGACCAGCCTGACCAGCAACGGGCTGCAGCAGGAAATCCGCAACCGTTTTTCCCGCGAAGGCCTGTCCGCGCCGGTGCTGACGATCCTGTCTTTCGGCTTTTCGCGCGGCGTGCCGCTGAACGCCGATCTGGTGTTCGACATGCGCTTCCTGCGCAATCCCCATTGGGAACCGGACCTGCGCCCAAAGACCGGGCTGGACGCGGAGGTCGCCGCCTATGTCGCCGATGACCCCACCTATGAAGAAGCGGTCGGGCGCATAGAAGAATTGCTGACCCTGCTGCTTCCACGCTATGCCGACAGCGGCAAAAGTTACGTAACCGTCGCATTCGGCTGCACCGGCGGACGGCACCGGTCGGTCCATGTCGCTGAACGCGTCGCCAAATACTTGCAAGACGCGGGCTTTTCGCCCACGGTCTCGCACCGCAATATGGAATCAGCGCCCCAGGACAGTCTGGAGAAGCGCGAACCGGGAGGCCCGAAAGCAATCTCATGAAACAGGTGGGCCGCGTAAATAGATGATTGGACTGGTACTCGTCACCCATGGGGCGCTGGCGACGGAATTTGTCGTGGCGATGGAACATGTGGTCGGTCCGCAGCAGCAGATCGAAACCATCTGCATCGGTCCTGAGGACGATATGGAGGTGCGCCGCGCCGATATCGCGGCGGCCGTGGCGCGCGTGAACGACGGCGCCGGCGTCATCCTGCTGACAGACCTGTTCGGCGGCACCCCGTCCAACCTCGCCATCTCGCTGCTGAAAGCCGGCGAGATCGAAGTCATCGCGGGCATCAACCTGCCCATGCTCATCCGCCTGGAAAGCGCGCGCAAGGTCATGGACGTGCGCCAGGCCGTCGCCGCCGCGCGCGAAGCGGGGCAGAAATATATCAGTGTGGCATCGGAACTATTGGGTAGCACTACATGAGCGAAATCAGCCAGGAGGTCCGGATCAGCAACAAGCGGGGCCTTCATGCCCGTGCCAGTGCGAAATTCGTGACCTTGGCCAGCGGCCTGCCGGCGCAGATCACCGTGCGCAAGGATGGCAATGAGGTGACGGGAACCTCCATCATGGGCCTCATGATGCTGGGCGCGGCGCTGGGCGATTCCATCACTATCAGCGCACACGGCCCCGAAGCGGCGGATTCGCTGGGCAAGCTGGTGACGCTGGTCGAAGACAAGTTCGGCGAAGAATAGCTCTTTTACCGCCCGCCCCGGCCCGATAGAGAGGGCGGCACTGTTCCCGGCACTTGAGGATTGCGGCGCGCTGGACCTATCCGGCGCCGTGCTCCTGCGAAGGCAGGAGCCCAGATCGGAGCGCGGAATTGGGCTCCTGCCTTCGCAGGAGCACATGACCGCTCATGTAAAAAGGTCAGAACAATAGTGGCACGCGAGATCACCGGATTCTCCAACCCGCTGGTGAAGCGCGTCCGATCGCTGCGTGAAAAGAAATTCCGCAAGGCCGAGGGGCTGTTCCTGGCGGAAGGCCTGCGCATCCTCACCGAAGCACGCGAGGAAGGCGTGCTGCCCGAAATGCTGTTCCATGCAGGGTCAAGCCATCCCCTTGCCGCCGAATTGATCACGGCGATGGAGGCGGCGGGCGGCGACGTCATCGAAACGACGCCGGACATTCTTTCCAAGATTTCGGGCAAGGACAATGCGCAGGCGGTGGTCGGCGTCTATCGCGACCGGCTGACCCCGCTGGCAACGCTGGACCGGGGCAGCGCCGACATCTGGATCGTCGCGCAATCGCTGCGCGATCCAGGCAATCTCGGCACGATCCTGCGCACCGGCGATGCGGTGGGCGCAGGCGGCCTGATCCTGATCGACGATTGCGTCGACCCTTTTTCCGTGGAGTCCGTGCGGGCGAGCATGGGCGCGCTCTTTACCCAGAGCATCACCCAGGCGCGCTGGGGCGAGTTCATGCACTGGCTGCGAGCGGGGCCCGGCGAATTGATCGGCACCAGCCTGAAAGCCACGCAGGACTATCAGGAGCCGCGCTATCGGAGCCCCAGCTTCCTGCTGGTCGGCAACGAGGCGCAGGGCCTGCCCGAAAGCTATGAGGCGGAATGCGACCTGCTGGTCAAGATGCCGATGCTGGGCAAGGCCGACAGCCTGAACGC
>DATFDS010000258.1:0-10400 GCA_035251955.1 Sphingobium sp.
AGGCCGCAGGGAGCGCGCGGAAGCCGCTCTGCTCCAGCGATTCACGCACCTGATGGCGTAAATCCTGCTGACCCTCGGCAATCAGGATCAGCGGTGCACTCATCCGCCCTTCACGGTGAGAGCGTGGATGCCGTCAAGCTCGCCGATCAGCACCGCACGGTCCTGCTGCGCGGCCGCCAGCGCTTCGGCCGAACGGGCGCGGGAATAGCGGGCGACTTCAGCGTCGATCTGGCTGCGCGCGGCGGTGCAGGTGCCGGCATGGCTGCCCGACAGGGGAGCGAAGCGGTGGATGGCCTTGCCGATGGCAGCGACCGGGCGCCCCTGCGCCGCGACCGCGCGGTTCACGACCAGTTCGGCCTGCCAGCGGCAGACGGGCGTCGCCGGACGGTTGGCGAAGCGGGGTTCGACCTCATGGAAGCGAATGGTCGCTTCGGCCTGGTAGCGCGCCTGATAGGCGTTGGATGCATGGCTGATGTCGGCACTGTGAACAGGCGTTGCGGCGGAAAGCGCCGCAGCCGCCGAAGCAAGAATGAGGAACATGGGTATCTCCTTTGCGAACGGAAGGCAGTCGCAAAGGCTGTAGGCGCGGTGAATGTCTCCGAAATTTGCCGGATGTTACAAATTGTTGCTGGCGCCGATATGGATAGGCGGAAGCATCGCCATCGCATGCAGCGGCGGCACCCTACCCGCGACATGATCGAGCAGGGCCGCGAGCCATGAGGCGTCGCAGCCGGCCCGATGCCGGGTTGGATGAAGCGCATCGGCATAGGCCACCGCCGCGCCGATCGCACGCTCATCGGCGCCATGTTCGTCCAGCAGCATCGACACATGATCGATGACCAGGGGCGCCTCCGCACCCGCCGCTTCCGCCAGCGTCTCCAGCCAATATTGATCGATCACGCTGTCGGCGACGACGCGGCACCCGTCGAGCATGGCGACAAGCTGATGGAACACGGCCGCGACCGGCATCCCTTCGCGCATCACCCGTTCCAGGCTGAGTCCGTGCAGCGCCTGGGCCTCCGGCGTCCAGTCCCATCCGGCCCAGCTTTCATGCGGACGGATGAGCCAGCTTTGGGTCCAGCCGGCACCGGCAATGCCGACCTCGATCGGGAAGGACCGCCCGTGCCTAGGCAGGCACGACGCTTCGAAATCGATCGTTCGGATGAACAAGGCATTCTCCATAAATCATGGCCATGTCCGTCCCCCTTTTATCGGATCGGCCAGCCTTAACCGACGCCCCCTATGCCGCCTGACTATGTCAGTCCTAAGTCAGCCGCGCCCAAAATGATGCCGACAGCCCCTTCCCGGCGATGAGGCGAATATTCGGGTTGTCGCGCCAAAATAGTCTATGGAGGGTTCGTACCGCATGCAACCAGCGCCCCGTCTCAGGCTTTTAACCCACGCCGCTGCCGCATGTCGGGGATCGGAGACGGCGTCATTCGAAGGATGAGGAAGCGCCTGCATGAAGATCGCCCAAATCGCGCCACTGGCTGAAAGCGTGCCGCCGAAATTCTACGGCGGCACCGAACGCATCGTATCCTATCTGACCGAGGCCCTGGTCGACCAGGGCCATGACGTGACCCTGTTCGCCAGCGGCGATTCGGTGACGCGCGCCGAACTGGTGCCGGTGACGGAAATGGCCCTGCGGCTCAATCCGCATGTGCGGGACCCCATTCCCTATCATGTGATGCTGCTGGAAGCCGTCCGCGGCCGCGCCCATGAGTTCGACGCGCTGCATTTCCACATCGACCTCATCCACATGCCGCTGGTGCAGGATTTCATCGGCCGCACCATCACCACGCTGCACGGGCGGCTCGACCTGCCCGACCTGCCGGCCTTCTACCGCGCCTTCCCCCGCCATAGTCTGGTGTCGATCTCCGACCATCAGCGCCTGCCCATGCCGCCGGTCAACTGGGCCGGGACGGTGCAGCATGGCCTTCCGCCCAACCTGCTCCAGCCACGCTTCGAAGGCGGCGAGGGCTATCTCGCCTTCCTGGGCCGCATCTCGCCGGAAAAGCGGCCCGACCGCGCGATCCGCATCGCCGCGCGCACCGGCATGCCGCTCAAGATCGCCGCCAAGATCGACAATGTCGACCGCGCTTATTGGGAAAGCCAGATCGCCCCGCTGATCAACCTCTACCCTAACATCCAGTTCATCGGCGAAATAAACGAAGCGCAGAAGCCCGACTTCCTCGGCCGCGCCAGCGCCCTACTCTTCCCGATCGACTGGCCCGAGCCTTTCGGCCTGGTGATGATAGAGGCGATGGCCTGCGCAACCCCGGTCATCGCCTTCCGCTGCGGATCGGTGCCCGAGGTGATCGACCATGGCCTGTCGGGCTTCATCGTCGATAGCGAGGATCAGGCCGTCGAAGCGGTGGCACGGCTCGGCGAACTGGATCGCCACAGGGTGCGTGCCGCCTTTGACGCACGCTTCACGGCAGAGCGGATGGCGGCGAATTATGTCCGGCTTTATCGTGATCTCCCCGGCGCCCGCACCGAAGCCGCCCGGCTGAGACGCGAGCGCGGAGAGGAAGCGGAGCTTCATCTTCAAGTCGTCAGATAAGGAGAGTCGCATGACGGCAAGCCAGTTGCAGCCGGAAGCGCTTGAGCCGCAGCCGACGCAGACGCTCTCGCAACAGCAGACCCAATTCTTCATTCCGGCCACGGCCTCGCTCCATGAGCGGCGGCCGCGGACGCTGAAGCATGGGGACAGCTTTGCCGTCTTCGACCATAGCGGCGACGCGATCGCCGGGCCGGGCAGTCCGGAGGGGCTCTACCATCGCGACACGCGCCATCTGTCGCACCTCTACCTCACCATCAACGGATCGCGGCCGATCCTGCTCAGTTCCGCCTTGCGCGACGACAATGCGATGCTGACCTGCGATCTGACCAACCCGGACTTTTCCGGCGGCGATGGCCGGGTTCTGGTGGAACATGACCTGATCCACCTGCGCCGCACCCGCTTTCTGTGGAAAAGCGCCATTCATGAGCGGATCACCATCCGCAATTTCGATACGGAGGTCCGCACGGTTTCGGTCAATATCGGCTTTGCCGCCGATTTCGCGGATCTGTTCGAAATTCGCGGCATGACCCGGCTGCGCAAGGGCGTGATGCAGGATCCCGTGATCGGCCCGGCGGACGTGCTGCTCGGCTATGAGGGACGGGATTCCCGCACCAGGCAGACCCATCTCTGCTTCGATCCGGCACCGCAGGAACTGACGGAAAGCCGCGCCCGGTTCGATATATCAGTCCCGCCGGGCGAGCGCCGCACCCTCTATATGCGGATCGCCTGCGAACACACGCCACTGTCCACGGAGCCCTTTTCCCGCCAGTTTCTGAAGTCGCTGCGCGAGTCCATGCAGTCGCTCAAACATGCACGGGCGCGGGCTGCGGCCATCCGCTCTTCCAACCCGCTGTTCGATGAAGTGACGCGCCGGTCGGTGGCCGACATCACCATGCTGTCGACGGAAACCGACTATGGCCCCTATCCCTATGCCGGCATCCCCTGGTTCAGCACGGTGTTCGGCCGCGACGCGATCATCACCGCGCTGGAAACGCTCTGGCTCGATCCCGCGATCAGCAGAGGCGTGCTGGGCTATCTCGCCGCCCATCAGGCGACGGAGTTCGACCCCGCCGCCGACGCAGAGCCGGGCAAGATCCTGCACGAAGTGCGCCACGGCGAAATGGCGGAACTGGGCGAAGTGCCCTTCCGGCATTATTATGGCAGCATCGATTCGACGCCCCTGTTCGTGATGCTGGCCGGCGCCTATCTCGACCGCACCGGCGACGCCCCGTTCATCGCCTCCATTCTACCGCATATCGAAGCCGCGCTGCAGTGGATCGACGAGCATGGCGACCGCGACAAGGACGGCTTCGTCGAATATGGCCGCCTGACCGACCAGGGCCTCGTCAACCAGGGGTGGAAGGACAGCCACGATTCCGTCTTCCACGCCGACGGATCGATCGCGCGCGGGCCGATCGCGCTCGCCGAGGTACAGGCCTATGTCTACGGCGCCTGGACCGCGGCCGAAGCGATCTACTGCGCGCTCGGCAATGCGGAGCGCGGCCTCACTTACGGCGAGCGGGCCGAACGGTTTCGCGATGCGTTCGACGCCGCCTTTTTCGATACGAAGCTTGGCACCTATGTGCTCGCCCTGGATGGCGAAAAACGCCCCTGCCGCGTGCGTTCCTCCAATGCCGGCCATGTGCTCTTCACCGGCCTTGCCCGCGACGAACGGGCCGAACCTGTCGTGCGGACCTTGATGGCGCCCGCCTCCTTCTCCGGCTGGGGCGTGCGCACCGTCGCCTCGACCGAGGCACGCTACAATCCGATGAGCTATCATAACGGCTCGATCTGGCCGCACGACAATGCGCTGATCGCGGCGGGCTTCTCCCGCTATGGCTATCGCCGCGAAGCCGCGCAGATTTTCGAAGGGCTGTTCGCCGCCGCCACCTATGTCGACCTGATGCGACTGCCCGAACTGTTCTGCGGCTTCCCCCGCCGCCGCGCGCAGGGGCCGACCTTCTATCCCGTCGCCTGCAGCCCGCAGGCCTGGTCGGCGGCCGCGCCGCTTTCGCTCATCCAGTCGAGCCTGGGCCTGGGCTTCGACGTGGCGGGCGCGGAAATCTCGCTGCACGATCCCACCCTGCCCCGCTTCATCGACGAACTGCGGCTCTATGGCCTGTCCCTGGGGCAAGCGTCTGTCGACATCGCCTTCGACCGGATGGGCGACAAGGTGGTGGTGAAGCCGCTGGATCGGGTCGGCCATGCCAGGATCGTGACCATTACCGGATGATTGGCGTCTTGGCTTCCGCCAATGCCTTCGCCATCAAAGGACGTGACGTCCCATTGACGGGCAATCGACGGAAGGATCTGACTCTATGGCAGGCACGGCTTTCATCACGGGGGCAAGCGCGGGCATTGGCGCGGCGGCGGCGCGCCGTTTCGTGGCAGCGGGATGGAAGGTGGTCGTCACCGGTCGCCGTGCAGAACGGCTGGCGGCGCTGGTCGAGGAACTGGGCGCGGACAAGGCTCATGCGATCAGCTTCGACATGCGCGACGAAACCGCGATCGACGCGGCCATCGCCGGACTGCCGGCCGATTTCGGGCGGATCGACCTGCTCATCAACAATGCCGGGCTAGCGCTGGGCACCGCGCCAGCGCAGGGCGCCGATCTCGCGCAATGGAAGCAGATGATCGACACCAACATCACCGGGCTCGTCGCCATCACGCACAAGCTGCTGCCTGGCCTCATCGAACAGCGCGGCGCGATCATCAACATCAGTTCGGTCGCGGCGAGCTATCCCTATGGCGGCGGCAACGTCTATGGCGGCACCAAGGCATTCGTGCGCCAGTTCAGCCTGGGCCTGCGATCCGACCTGCACGGCACGGGCGTGCGCGTCACCTCCATCGAGCCGGGCATGGTCGAAACCGAATTCACCCTGGTCCGCACCGGCAGCCAGACGGCATCGGACGCACTCTATGGCGACGCCAACCCGATGACGGCGGAAGATATCGCCGAAACCTTGTTCTGGGTCGCGAACCAGCCCGCGCACCTCAACTTCAACACTATTGAACTGATGCCCGTCACCCAATCCTTCGCGGGATTTCAGATCGCACGCGGAGGGTGACGGCCCTCCGCCATTTCCGCAAGGCCGGCTCTAACCGAGGAGAAAGACGATGCGTGTAATGGTGCTGGTGAAGGCGACCCCACATAGCGAAAGGGGTTTTGTCCCCTCGCCCGAAGAGTTGGGACGGCTGGAGCAGATGGGCAAATTCAATGACGAACTGCGCGACGCCGGCATCCTGCTCGCCGCCGACGGCCTCCAGCCTTCCTCCCAGGGCAAGCGGATCGCGTGCGACGGGCCCAGCCGCACGGTCATCGACGGACCTTTTGCGCACAGCAACGAACTCGTCGCCGGCTTCTGGCTGTGGGAGGTCAAGGATATGGAGGAGGCGGTCGCCTGGGTGAAACGCTGCCCCAACCCGATGCCGGGCCCCAGCGAGATCGAGATCCGGCCGCTCTACGAACTGGCTGATCTGGACATGGGCTCACACGGCTGAGGCCAAGGAAGCATCGGTCAAGTTGCGCGGATCTAACGGAGCGGGGTCCGCGAACGTCTCGGCACCCCATCAGCGATGAACCGTTCAACGCATTTCGGTGGATAGCTCGCCAGCCGGAGTTGCTGCCACGTGCGCCATAGGAGACAATCCAGCCGAGAGGAGTCGCGAAACTGCGGCGGATCGGAGGGGGCATCAATGCTATTGAAGGACTGGGAGATCTGGGCCTGCGCGCAGTATGTTCTGAAGCAGCATGGAGCCAGAGCGCCACTGCATGTCGCCGGCCGCATTGATGAATTGGCGACCCATGGGGATTGGGCGGGCATCGACACGTGGAAGGCCATCGCCAGCCGGATCGACCAGCTGATGGACTACCGTTCGGGGCAGCCGCTCCGCAGCCAATGATTGGCGAAACGAAGCGGGACTAATGCATCAACGTTGGGGGGCGCATCGCGGCCATAGCCCGCACATGGTGCCGAAGTGCAAACTCCTGATTGACATGGATCGGTTCGGCACAGTCATCGCGAAGCAGCGCGTCAAGCGCCTTTCGAGCATCGCGTTGCGCTGGATGGGCGGCGTCTTCGGACGTTCTCACCATCACTCTCCTACGAGTCGTTGGGCCAAGAGCATATGGGTGCCGGCGGATTGGGGGAAGCGGATTATCGATGGCCAGTTCGTCGGCAGCGTCCGATCACGCAGCCGGTCCGTCTCGGCTTCCTCCTGAAGCCGTGCGCCCGATACGGTTCTTCCGGATTATGGCCACCGATAGATAGGCAAATCTTCGCGCGAAGCGTAGACCAAAGACCTCGGCCCCCTTGTCCGAGAAGCCCCGCGCCCCCCTCAGACAGCGCGGGGCTTTTTGCTATCTGTCGTGGCCAGCCAATAATCCTGAGCGGCCGTCAGCGGCGACGATGACTTCGATATGCAGCGACGTACCGCCAGCGGCAATCGCAAGAAGGCGGTCCACATTCGGATGCGCACCCGGGCGGGCGCGCGCATCCGTCCTATGCTCGGCGAACACTGCCAAACCATGTTCAGCCGCTTTGGCATCCAAGCTGTCGAAGAACTGCTTCAGATATTGGTATACGGCCAGCGAGCCCTGCTTGCCGGGCTGGGCCGCCCGTTGCGGTTCAGTATCACGGCGGGCAGGCTCATGACATCACCACCGCACCCGATCTGTTGAAGGGTCAGGAAGCGGATGCCATCCTGGCTGAAAAATCATATTATAGCAATGGCTTACCCGACGACGCAATCGGAGCGAGCGGTGCTTTGACCGCCTCTGACACTTCCGACGTTTCGCTACCCGCTACGATAGGCGAACCATCCGCTTCATGGCCTTCGTCCACCTCGCCGCTGCAATGCCTACGCTCTATGTCGATTCGACCTAGCGGAAATCCTGTCACGCCGCGTTGCCGACAAAGCGGCGGGCATGAATAGCAAAACCAACGGGACAGCAGCCAGCAATCCGAAGATGATCGCGATTGCGAGCGGCTGCTGGAGCCCGGCGCCGCGACTTACGCCCAGGGCCAACGGTGCCAGCGTCAACATCGCGATCAACGCAGACATCAGGATCGGGCGCAGGCGATTGGCGGCGGCCTTGCGATATGTCTCCAGGCTGGCGCTGCTATTATCTTCCATCTCAGCGAGAAAGAAGATCACCAGTTCCGTCACCATGCCCACCACCATCGTCAGGCCCATCAGCGCGGAGATATTGAGTTCGGTCCCGGTCATCCACAGCCCGAAAAGGACGGCGCCCGCAGCCAGCAGCTCAGTGACGATCGCGCAGAGAGTCCAGGCCATATTCTCGAACAGGAAGGTCAGCAGCAACGCGCTGAGCAGCAGCGCCGCGGCAAAGACGATGGTCATGTCGGCAAAGCTTTTCTGCTGCTCCGCATAGAGGCCGCCATAGTCGATGCGGACTGAAGCGGGCAGATGCAGTGCTGTGACCGCCGACTTCACCTCCTGCATCGCCGACCCCAGATCGCGACCTTCGAGGCGCGCCGTCACGGCGATCAGCGGCGAGAGATCGTCGCGATTGATCTGTTTCTGGCCGCCGGCGATGTCGACGCGCGCGATCGCCCCCAGCCGCACCGAGCGACCATCCGGTGTCGCGATCGGCAGGGCGGCAATCTGGCTGACGCGGCGGCGCATATCCTCCTCCCCGCGCACGCGCACGCCCACCAGCTGTTCGCCGATCCGGAGGCTGGTGGCGACATGGCCGCCCACCAAAGCCTGGACCTGCCCGGCGACCATGTCGGGGTCCAGCCCCTGTTGCGCGGCCAGGCCACTGTCCACCTTCACCGAAACGGCGTCCCCAGCGACACGCAGGCCATCGACAATCTCGACGACGCCCGGCAACTTGGCCAAGGCCTTGCCTGCGCGGGATGCGGCATCTTCCAGTGCGGCAGGATCGTCGCCGAACAGCTTGACCTCTATCGGCTGCGGAACGGCGGTCAGATCGCCGATCAGATCTTCCATCAACTGGATCAGTTCGACCTGAAGGCCGGGCACCTTGGCTTCCACCTGCCGGCGTATGTCGCTCATGACCTCATCGATTGGACGGCGTGACCCGCTCTTGAGCCGGACGAAGAAGTCGCCTTCGTCAGCTTCGGTCAATCCTCCGCCCAACTGTGCGCCAAGACGGCGCGAATAGCTCGCGACCTCCGGCGTCGCTGCGATGATCGCCTCGACCTGCCGCACCAGCCGGTCGGTGTCCGCCAGAGACGCTCCCGGCTGCGCCCTGTAGTCGAGGACAAAGCCGCCCTCGTCCATGGCGGGCATGAACCCCGAAGGCAGCTGATACCAGGAAAGAAATCCCGCCGCAGCGAAGACCAGCGCAATGATCCCGGCCGCCAAACCGGGCCGGGCGAAGACGCGGTTGCCGATCCGGGTATAGCCGTGGTCGATCCGGGCCATGAAACCGCCCGCTTTCTCCGCCGCTTCCACATCCCTGTCGCGCAACCAGCGGGCGGCGAGCAGCGGGATGACGAAGCGCGCGTAAAGCAGCGACAATCCTAGCGCTGTCACGATGGTGATGGCGAGCGCCTTGAAGAAACCGCCGCTGACCCCGCTGATAAAGCTGAGCGGCAGGAAGACGATGATGGTCGCGAGCGTCGATCCGACCAACGGGCGGCCCATTTCCGCCGCCGCCGCCAGTCGCCCCCCCGCGCTGGATGCCGCCCCTTCCTGCATCCGCCGCATCATATGTTCGAGCATGACGACGGCATCGTCCACCACCAGCCCCACCGCGGCCGCCATGCCGCCCAACGTCATCATGTTGAAACCCAGCCCCAGCGCATAAAGCGCCAGGCATGTGCCAGCCAGCACAGCGGGCAGCATCAATCCGGTAATCAGCATCAGCCTGCCCGATCGCAGGAAGAGGAAAAGCACCAGACCGGCCAGCACGGCCCCCAACAAGATGGCGTCGCGCACGGCGTTGGCCGCGCCCGTCACCAGTTCCGACTGATCGTAAAAAGGCGTGACTGTGACGGTCGCGGGAAGGCCCACCGACTTGAGCCGCGCCTCCACGGCCGCCACGATGGCAACCGTATCGCCCGTCAGCGCCTGCCGGATGTTCACCAGCACCGCGCTCCGCCCGTTGGAGGAAATCCGGACATAGCCCGGCTGTCCGGCGGGACGAACCGATGCCACCTGCCCCAGGGACACGACGGCAGCGCTGTTACCTGTTCCGGCGCGGATCGGCGTCGCCAGCAGGTCGGCGGCAGAGGTCAGCTGGCTCTGGACCAGAACCAGATAAAGCCGATGCCTGTCCTCCAGCTTGCCCGCGCCGCTGATGATGTTGGATTTGGCCAGCGCCGAGGTAACATCCGAAATGCCGAGGCCCAACGCCTGCAAGCGGCCCGGATCGATATCGACCGCCAGTTCCCGCGGCGTGCCCCCTAATATATCGACGGCCGCAACGCCCTGTACCGCCGTCAACGCAGGGCGAACCTTCAGTTCGGCGATCTGCCGCAACGCCTGCTGATCAAGGGTGCGCGATGTGAGCGCGATGCCCAGTACGGGAAAGATGGTCGGATCGGATCGGCGGGCGTCGAAGCGCGTGCCGGCCGGAAGATCCGGGAGCAGCGTCGCCAGGGCGCCTTGTGTCGCCAGGGTCGCGGACACCATGTCCTCACCCCAACCGAAATTCAGCGCGACATCGGCCGTGCCGCGGCTGGTCGTCGAGCGTATCCGCGTGACGCCCGGCACCGCGCGCAGAGCGATTTCGACCGGACGGCTGATCTCCGCCGCCATCTGGGCCGCATCGCGATCGCCTGCGTCGATGGTGACGACAACGCGAGGATAATCGATATGCGGAAACAGGCTGACCGGCATCGAA
>DATFDS010000259.1:0-3771 GCA_035251955.1 Sphingobium sp.
CTTCCGCGATCGCCGTGGCGATCATCGTGCGCATCTGGGCCATGGCGGGAGCGATTTCGACGCTTTCCATCCGCTCGGTGCGGGCCGCCGCGACGGTCCCCGCCAGGTCGAGCAGCACCAGCGACACGGCGTCGGTCATGACCGACAATCCTACCGCGAACGCGGCGCTGCCGAGCAGGCCCAGCTTCGCGCTCGGCTTCCCCCTGCCGGCTGCGAGCGGTGCGGATTCGATTAGAAGGCCGCGTTCAAGCAGCGGCTCGACAAGGCGCGTGATCGAATGGGGAGCAAGGCCCGTCAGCCGCGCCAGATCCGCCCGGCTCGCCGCGCCGCCGCGCGACAGCAGGTCCATGACGACCCGTTCATTGGCCGTCGCGGTCCTCTTGCCGTCTTGACGCAGGAAATGTTCGGGAAAGGCGCCCGCCGAAATACCGCTCATCGGACTGCAGGGACTCCGGCTCGCCATGGAGCCGAGCCCCATAACAGGCTCTTGCCGACCTGGGCGAGCGAGTAGGCCATATAGGCGGCAGGACTGGTCACCGAATCCAGCGCACCTTGTAGAGGTGCATCCCCTCCACCGGAATCCACACCGGTTCGCTGCCGTCCGCCCGCGCGATCGTGAAACCCCCGGCCCACCAGCTTTCCTCCGCCTGCACCCAGGCGAGCCGTCCGCCCGCCATACTCACCGCCTTGACGCGCAGCTTGGGATTGAGCGCGGCGAAGGCGGTAAAACTGCCCGCGTCGGGATCGAAAGTCCAGACGCCATCGTCGGTGGAGACGAGGAAATCGCCATTTTCAAGGCGCGACAGATCGTGGCCGTCGCGGCGTCCCGGCAGGATCCAGCGCGCCACCTCCGTCAGCGACGGCGCCTTGCGCGGCCCGCTGATCGCATAGGACTGGAGCAGGTCGTGGGACAGGACGAACAGCCGTGCACGGTCCGCATCCCACACCGCGCCATGGCCCGACGGCAGCGGCAGGCGCAGCAGTGCCTTTTCGGACTGCCTGCGATCATAGATTTGGAGCCGGTCGCCATCGGCATGGATGGACAAGGCGACCGCGATCCGGCCACCGGGCAGCAGGTCGGCCGAATGCGCCATAGGCGCGGTGGCGCGGAAGCGGACTCGGCCCGTGGCGCGATCGATCAACACCACGCCCCCAGTCGAAGCGGTGGCGAGGATCGACCGTCCGCCATCGGCGGGCTTGCACTCGTCGATATGGGCGAGCAGCTTCGTGCGGTAGGCAGGGGGCAGGTCGGCGGCGGCGTCCGCCGTCCAGCGCCATGTTTCGACCGCCGCGCCATCCTTGATCCGATATTCGCGAATCTGCGCGTCGCCGCAAGCATAGAGCCGGGCGCCGGGGTCAGTCGCCTCCGCCTGCCCCAGCCAGCCGCCAGCCAGCATCGTCATCATGGCCCCGAGCGATATTCTCCTGAAAAACTGCATTCATCACCCTTTTGTCGATCGCACGATGCCTAACGCGAAACTGCGTCATTATTATGTCACCTATAGTGAATAAATGCGGCCCCAGGTTCAACGCACCTTATCCCAACAGGGGGGACATCCCATGAACGCCATGACCCAGTTTCGCTGTCTGTTATTCCTGAGCGCGTCGATCAGTTCGGCCGCTTTCGCCCAGCAGCCCCCGGCGCCCGCGCAGCCCGAGTCTGCCGACGGCGCCGGCTCCATCGTCGTGACCGGGGCACGGTTGCAGGCGCTGCGCGAAATCGAGACGAAGAGGCTGATCGGCGTCATTTCCGACACTATCAGCTCGGATGAAATCGGCACGCTGCCCGACTTCGGCCTGGGCGAGGCGCTTTCTCGCGTGCCGGGCGTGTCGACGGTCCAGAACAATGCCCGTGGCGAAGCGCAGTTCCTGTCGATCCGCGGCCTCAATGCCGACTATAACCTCGTCCAGATCGACGGCGTCAGCCTGCCCGCCAACGAGATCACCCGCCGCACCGTGTCGCTGGACGTCATTCCATCGTCGCTCGCGAGCCGGGTCGAGGTCTATAAGTCGGTGACCGCCGCGATGAACGGCAATGCGATAGGCGGCATCGCCAATCTGCGGACCCGCAGCGCCTTCGACGGGAACGGCAAGCCGTTCCTTGGCGGTCGTCTCGACATCGGCAAATGGGATTCCGAACGGGCGCGCGGCAAGGAAGCGCCTTCGGGCCAGGCTGAACTGGTCGCATCGACGACCTTCGGGTCCGATCACCAGTTCGGCGTTGTCGTTTCGGGCAGTTATTTCCGGCGCGATTCCGCCTCGCTCAATTCGGCGACCGACAATTATCTCTATTTCGATCCGGCGACCGGCGCCAGGGTGAACCAGCTGACGACCGACGTGTCGGACACCAATGTCGCGCCCGACCGTCGCCGCTGGCTGCACTATGACAATGTCCGGCAGCGTTACGGCGTGTTCGGCAAGCTGGAATTCAACGACCACCGCATGTTCGCAGCGGCGCTGACGCTGGCCGATTTCCGCCATACCAATGATGAGGAACGGCAATCGAACCTGGTGGTCGGCAACGGCAATCCGGTTGCGTCCAGCATCACGGCGAACGGCGGGCGCGTCACGAGTGCGAATGCGCAGGTCGACCTTAGCAATTTTTACCAGAAGCGGCGTATGCGCTATGCCGATTTCCATGCCGAATTGACGCCCGACAGTGGCATTCGCGCGGATTTCGGCGTCAACTATGCGGTCGCCACCTATCGGCAGGATGCGCGGCTGGCGACCTATCGCATCGCAAACACGCCCAACCTCGCCTATGATTATGAGATCACGCCGGGCGACTTCACCTTTTTCAAATTCGCCAATCCGGCCTATGTCGCAGACGCTGCGAATTACAAGCAGTTCGAATATGGCACCAACAGCGACGACAATCGCGAAACCGCACTGACCGCGCGCGCGAATATCAGCGTGAACATGGATGCGGACGATCGCGGGTTCGGCGTCGGGGCCGGCGCCTATGCGCGGTTCCTCGACCGCGACTATGATTTCCAGGTCGATAATTTCCGCAACATTGCGACGAGCACGCTGCTGCTGTCGGGCACTCTCGCGCCGGAAAGCTACAGGCCCTATAATGGGCGCGGCCAGACGATGCTGTTCGTCGATCCGGACGCTGCTCGTGCCAGGTTCGACGCCAATCGCGGGCAGTTCGCGCCCAACCCCGCCAATGCGGCGGGCCGCCTACAATCGGATTACCGGCTGAGCGAGGATATTTCGGCCGGCTATCTGATGGCGCACTATGCGCTCGACACGATGCGGCTGACGGCGGGGCTCCGTTATGAGGATACCCGGCTATCGACAGGGTCCAACGCCATGCGCGGCTCGACCTTCAGTTTCAGCGGGCAGAGCACCCATTATCGCAACTGGCTGCCGTCGGCGCAGTTCGACTGGGACGTGACCGACCGGCTGCGTTTTCGCGCCGCCTACAGCCGGACCCTGGGACGGCCCAATTATGACGATCTGGCCGCGCGTGAGGCGGTCAGTGTCAACAGTTCCACCGGCGCGATCACCATCAGCGGCGGAAATCCCGATCTGAAGGCGCGCAGGTCCGACAATTACGACCTCAGTCTCGAATATTATGTCAACCGCGACATCCTGTTTTCAGTCGCCGGTTTCGTGAAGGACATAGCGAACGAGATCATCACCGTGCGCAACCAGGCGACCGAATTGTTCGACGGCCGCGACCAGCTCGTCACCCGCGTTCGTCCGGTCAATGCCAACAGCGCGAAGGTCAAGGGCATCGAACTCAACGCCGTCGTGGCGCGGATG
>DATFDS010000260.1:0-14890 GCA_035251955.1 Sphingobium sp.
CCGAGGCGCAGGCCCTCCTCACGCCCCGCCCGCCGGCCCAGGGCGATTATCCCCCGGCCGAAGACAAGGCGGCCTGGCGCGCGGTGATCGCGGAGCGGGAGAATGGTCTTCTGCCGCTGCTGGAGCGGATGAATTCCGTACAGGGCGCCACGGTCGAGACGCGCCGGGAAAATGGCGCGACCGTCTATGACATCACGCCCGCGCAGGTGGATGGCGGCGGCGTCATCCTGGACCTGCATGGCGGTGGGCTGTTTCTCTGCGGTGGCGACCTGTGCCGGCTGATGTCGACCGGAATCGCGACGAAGCTGCGCCGCCATGTCTGGTCCGTCGACTACAGGATGCCGCCGGATCACCCCTATCCCGCTGCGCTGGACGACTGCCTCTCCGGCTATCGCGCCCTGCTCGACGCCGTCGGGGCGGACCGGATCATCGTCCACGGGTCGTCGGCCGGAGGAAATCTGGCCGGCGCGCTTGTCCTGCGCGCGCGGGACGAAGGGCTGCCCCTGCCCGCCGGACTGGTGCTGAACACGCCGGAGATCGACCTGACCGAGTCGGGCGACAGCTTCCACACCAATAACGGTCTCGATCCGGCGCTGCGCAGCCTCATGCCGGTCAACCTGCTCTATGCGGACGGGCAGGACCTCGCCCATCCCTATCTGTCGCCGCTGTTCGGGGATTTCGGCAAGGGCTTCCCGCCGACATTGCTGACTACGGGAACGCGCGACCTCTATCTTTCAAACACCGTGCGCATGCACCGTGCGCTACGGGCTGCCGGCGTGCCGGCCGAACTGCATGTCGTGGAAGCCGGCGGCCATGGCGGCTTTCCCGGTGCCCCGGAGGGCGAGGATATCAGTCGTGAAATACGGCGCTTCGTCGCGGAGCGGCTGGCGGAAAATGGACGGGCGTGACGGCGTCACGATGACGTCCGGAACCCGATGGATAGAGGAAGACTGACATGCCGCGCATCTATCATGGCTGGTTTGTCGTTGCCGCATGCACGGCGATCTTTACGCTGATAACGGGCGCGATCTACAGTTCCTACGGGTTGTTCGTGGTGCCGGTGTCGCAGGAATTCGGCCTGTCCCGCGCCAATGCGAACAGCGGCATCATCATCCTGAATGTCGGCGTCGCGCTGCTGTCGCCGTTCATGGGGCGGCTGCTCGACAAGATCCCGGCGCGGCGGGTGATGATCGCCAGCAGCATCGCGTTCATGATCGCCTTCGCGCTGCTCGCCTGGTCGCACTCGCTTTGGATCAGCGCGGCCGTGCTCGCCCTGCTGCTGCCCTTCGCTGCCAAGGGGACCGGAACGCTCACCGCGCCGCTTCTCGTCGTGCGGTGGTTCACGGCGCAGCGCGGGCGCGCCATGGCGATTTCCCAACTGGGCCTTTCGCTCGGCGGGCTGGTCGTCACCCCGCTGGTCGGCATTCTCCTGCTGCACTTTGGCTGGCGCGTCGCGATCCTCGTCGTCGGGGTGGCCACGGGCGCAATATTGCTGACGATCGCTCTGCTCGTCCGCGAACGCCCCGGCCCGGACGATCACGAACCCGGCATGGGCCCGGCGCCCGACAGGACGAGCCATGCGGCAAACACGGCATCCGCCGTCCCCCGCATGCCGGTTGCAACGCTGCTCGGCAAGGGGTCGTTCTGGGCCATCAATCTGAGCTGCGGGCTGGTCGCCGCGATTGCCTCATCCCTCCTCATCACCCTCCCGCCGCTCGCCACGTCGCATGATCTGTCCGTGGTACAGGGCGCGACGCTGATCTCCGCCATGTCCATTTCGGGCGTCATCGCGAAGCTGTTGCTGGCGATGTTCGCGGACCGGGTCGACAAGATCATCCTGCTCACCATCATGTTCCTGCTCGGGGCGGGTATCAATGCGCTGCTCATGAGCGGCCAGAGCTATCTTCAGCTTCTGGTCGGCGCCGCCGGCGTGGGGCTCGTCAGCAGCGCGGTGACGCCGGTGCATTATGCGCTGCTGGCCGACCGCTTCGGCGCTCCCTCGTTCGGGACCATAACCGGGCTGACCGTTCCCCTCATCGCTGTCCTCGGTGTCGCCACGATCCGCTATTCGGGCGAGGTGTTCGACCGGACCGGTTCCTATGGCCTGCTGTTCCTGACGTTCATGATCCTTCAGGCGGCGGCGGCCGTGACGATCCTGAGCGTCAAGCGCTTCCGGCCCGAACCGGCGCTGGCCGTGTCTTGATCGCACCCGGTCCGTTTCCCACCCACGGCAGTTTTTTCAAGAGAGACCGAACAATGAACGCTCATGGTTTCGACATATTCGATATTCACCAGCACATGGGGTCAACCGGCGACGCGCATGGCTTCACGATAGAAGGACAGGTCGCGGCGGGCGACATCGACCCCGATGAACTTGCCTGCCGCCTGGAATTCATGCGGCAGGCGGGCATAGGCCGCGCGGTCGCTATCCCCGGCCATAACTACAACCGGGCCGACGGCATCAAGTCGACCCGCGCGGAAAATGACGCCATCGCCCGCTATCGCGACGCCACCCCCGACCGTTTTCCCATCGCGGTGGGCGTGATCGAGCCGCTCGACCAGGCGGCGGCGCTGGACGAGGTGACACGCATCGCGTCCGAACTGGACCTCAAGGGCGTCAGCTTCCACACGGAATTCCAGGGGGTCACGATCGACAGCCCCTGGATGATGAAGATTCTCGAACGGATGATCGACGTCGGGCTCGTGCCGCTCATCCATGCGTCGAACGTCGTTCTGCATGAGGCATTGTGGCGCCTCGCCAAGGTTGCACGCGCCTTTCCGGAAGTGCCGATCGTCGCCCTGGAGCCGTTCTACACGTTCGAGGGGATGCAGCAGTGCTTCTTCTTCGCCGAACTGGCGCCCAACATCATCTTCGATACCGCATCGTGCAGCGTGAATGGGATGATGATCGAAATGGCGCAGAAATTCGGCGCTGATCGCATCATATTCGGCAGCCAGTTCTACTCCCAAAAGCGCAAGGGCGTCCCGACACTGCATCCCAAGGCGCGCTTGACCCTGGACGAGATCATCGGGAGCGACCGGCTGTCCCATGAGGACAAGCAGAAGATCCTCGGCCTGAATACCCAAAGGATATTCCAGACTATTTCCAACTGACAAGTGGGCAATCGACGCAGGCGGCGCGCAGCCGCGGCGGAAACGTCGAATGTAGGACGAAACGCCCCGGACCAGCACTCGGATCCGGGGCGTCCTTCGGCTAGAGGATCAGCGTCCCCCAAGATTTTTCAGGCGATGAACTGGTCTTCCAATCCTCCCAAATGCTCGATGCGGACAGCGATGCACCGCGCCGAATGATCGTGTTGCCCGAACCGGTCCCGACACGATATTCGACATTGCAATAGTCGCACCGGTTATTCTGGAAGATCGTCCCGAAGACACGCGGGACCGTCGACGATTCATAGCCGCTATAATTTTCGACCCGCATCATCGCGAAATAACCTTCATTGCCGGCATATTCCTCCGTTCCCGACGACAGGTTGGGACGATTGGCGACGATACCGTTACCTTCGAAGCTGATGCCCAGCATCGCAATGCCATAGGCGCGCGCATCCGAATTCACGAACATCGCGATCATGTGCGACATCCAGTTGCCCCGTGTATTTTGCACGACGTTCCGGGCGATGCGGATATTATAGATGGGATCGAACATCTTTTGCGACAGATTCTGATAAGAGCGTAGATAGATGCCGCCGCCTTCGGAGAAGCTATTGTCGATGACATCCACGTCGCGAACAGCCGCCTGATAGAGCCATATTCCGCGCGGCATGTCGGCAAAGCTGTTCCCCTTGAGCAGCGACTTTTCCAGCCCCCAGACGAAGGTCGCATATTTGCTGCCACCATCGGGAATCACGTCCCAGGGCCGATCGACAGTCGCGGTGCCGCCGGAAAAGCTCTTGATCGTGCGGGTCTGTCCCGCGCCACGTCCTGCGACGATGGCGATGCCGTAATTTTCGGGAAAGCCTTCGCCGAACGGATCGCTCTTCACCGTCATGGCCGCGTCCGTGACGCTCGTGGCGGTGGCGCTGCCCACCGTACCGATCGACTCCGTCCGGTTGGAGCCGCCGCCCTCGGTCAGGATGCTTTCGCCGTCATTGCGCGTCTTGTTGGTGATGGCCCCATTCGCCGTCTTGAAGCGATTGCCGACCACCGCCAGCCGGGTCGCGAAGTCGACGGTCAGCATGTGGACGGTGCCTGCATCAAATTGGCGGGATGCATCGCGTTCAAAGTCGTTATTACCGATATAGGCGTCGCTCACCCGTTCGAACGCGGAAGCGCCATGACTGAAGATCGTCGCATTATTTTCAAAGATCATCCCCTTCGAACTGGTGAACAGATAGGGGGACTGTTGATCGATCCCGCTCTTCTGGTTGAAGATGCAGCCAGACACCCAGAGATTGCGGTTCTGGTCAAAGAAAGACTGTTTCTGTGCGCCCATGTTGAAGGTGACATTCTGCATCACCGCGAAACGGTTCTTCTTGAACACCGCCCCTTCGCGCGCCGTACCGGCATTGGTCAGGGTCATGTTGCGCAGCGCCACATGGTGCAGATTTTCCGCCCAGATCGGGTAGTCGCGCTGGTAACGCAGCACGGTCGCCTTCTGGCCGCTGCCCTCGACGATCACATTGCTTTCAAAGCCGATCCCCCTTTCCAGATTGCAGCTGCCCGCGCCCAGGTGAACGATGCCGCCCCCGCCTGCCGCCAGATTCGTCACGGCGTCTTGTACCGCTTGGCCGACATTGTTGTTCGCACAGGCGATGTTGACGACGCGCCGGGTCAGCGGCGTGAAGGTGGCCGTCCAACCCGCCGTCCCGCCAAAGGGCAGGCTGGCCGTCGCCGCGACGATCTCGACCGGCTGCTCCAGGCTCGCAACGCCGGTGCCATTGCCATTATCCACCGTGATCACCGCCGCCGATTTCGCGGTGATGGCGGTCGGCGCCTTGACGGTCAGCATCGTCTCGTCGCTCTTTGCACCGTCGACCGTGGCGGCCATGCCGTCGACCTTGACGATGCCGGCGCCGCTCGCACCCTTGAGGTTGCGGCCGAAAATACGGAACTGTCCGCCCGGCACGATCGACAGGGCGTCGATATGCAGCGGTCGCGCGCCGTTCAGCCGGACCGGCGCACTGGTTAGCGATCCATTCGCCACGCGCACCGCCAGGCCGCCCTTGGCGCCGACGGGGATCTGCACCGCGACCCAATTCTCGTTGCGACTGAGTATAGGCAGCGTCACTTGTCCAAGGCCCGCCATCGGATCAAGCAAGACCTTGGGATCGCCGCCAAAATCATGGCCTTGCAGATAGATGATGTCGCCAGCCTTGGCGGTTTGCGTCGAATTGAAGACGATCGGCGTACCGGCCGGCGCCCCGGTCGAGGCGCCGGACAACGACACCAGTTGCGTCAGCGATAGAAGCCCCGAACTCTGCCCCGTCGCCGGGCCGCTGCTGCCGGAACTGCCGGACATCAAGGCGGCACTCGCCACCGTGAGGGTCACTATACCAATCACGCCGGCAGTCAGGCCAGCCAGCCTTGTCGAAGATTTTTTCATGCGCCCATCCATTTTGGTTGCACAAGCCCCCGCGCGCCGATCCCTTCGGGCTCGGAACGCAGAGTAGCTGCAAAGACATAAGAAAGTGTAAGAAATCCCCCCTGCCCGGAGCGCCGCCCGGACATCATTGCACCCCAAATTATCGAAAAATATCGGCCCTTCACCAGCCCGGAAACAACATGTTTTCCGGCCGGCCGTTAGTTACGAAACCGTCTCATGATTTGCGACCCACAGACATTATTAATTAATAGAGAAGTTATTGCTCCAGGCAGTAAAGATCGCGCAAGCAGTGATCGAGTCGATTGGCCATCCTGTAATCGCATTTTAGGTGCGCTTCGGCGCAGCCCCGAACGGACAGCCGCGCCCCAAATCATTCCCTTGCAGCAACGCCCGTGCGTTCGACACGTTGTTACTATATCGTTCTGATCCGATTCATCTCGGGAAGGGAGGGCATGTGCGGCCAACGCTGATCATCGGCGGCGGTCCGGCGGGTGCCGCCGCCGCCATCCGCCTGGCGCAGAGCGGCGGGCGCGCCGTCATCGCCGAACGCAGCGCAACCCCGCCCGATCAGTTGTGCGGCGGTTTTCTAAGCTGGACCACCCTGCGGCGGCTGCAAGGGGTCGGCCTGGACCCCTTCGCGCTGGGCGCGCAGCGCGTCCGCCGCGCGCGCCTGTTCAGCCGCGGCCGCATGGCTGAAGCCCGGCTGCCCGCCGATGCCGCCGGCCTGTCGCGCAGGGCGCTGGATCAGGCGCTGCTGGACCGTGCGGCGCAGGCCGGCGCGGAGATAAGACGCGGGCTCGCCGTTCGGTCGATCGATGGGCGGACCGTCCACTATGCAGACGGCAGCAGCGACACGCCCGAATGCCTGATATTGGCGACGGGCAAGCATGATGTGCGCGGCGCTATCCGTCCCGTGCCCGCGCACGACCCTGCCATGGGGCTGCGCTGGCGCTTTGCGGCCAGCGCCAGCCTCAGGCAAGCGCTCGGCGACGCGATCGAGCTCCATCTTTTCGACCGAGGCTATGCCGGCCTGGTCTTGCAGGAAGACGGCTTCGCCAATCTCTGCCTTGCGGTCCGGCACAGCGCGTTCCTGTCCGCCGGCCGCAATCCGGCGGCCCTGCTGACGGCCCTGCTCGGGACGGTCACCAGCCTGACCGACCGTCTGACGCAAGAGGATATGGGCCAGGCGCAGGCGATCGCCAACATACCCTATGGCTGGCGCGCACGCGGACCAAGCCCTGACCTCTACCGCATCGGCGACCAGATCGGCGTCATCCCCTCGCTCGCCGGCGAAGGCATCGGCATCGCGTTGCTGTCCGGTGCGGCTGCGGCGGATGCGATAATGAAGGATGTCGATCCGGATGCCTGCCAGCAGGCCCTGTCTCGCCGCCTCGCCCGGCCGATCGGCCTTGCCGGCCTGCTCTGGCGGATGGCCGAACGTCCCGCCCTTGCCAGCCGCGGCCTCCCCCTGCTCTCCCGCCTGCCGGTGATCACGCAGGCCGCCATGCGCCTCACCCGCATCTGAGCGCGGGCGAGACTCACAGGGCCGCCACGATCAAACTGCGGTCAGCACGTGTTCAATCTGGGGAATGGTGTGGCCGGTCAGGTCCTTGCCGACCTCCCCCTTCAGCCGCTCGACGACTTCCTTGTGGTAATGTTTGCGCAGTTCGCCAAGCGTCCTGGGCGGGGCGACCACGACCAGGGACTCGAACGCGCCCGCCAAGGCCTGCTTCTTCAGCAGGTCGGCAATCTCGGTCGCAAAACGATCCTCCTCCATCTGGTGATAATCCGTTTCCTCCATGCTGCCCCGCGACGGCGCGAACTGCGCACCGGCGCCACGCGCATGCATGGAACCATTTTGCGCCACAGCCGGGGCGCCGGGGCCCGATTGCGTAGACGAAGCGCGGCCGGCCGCATCGGTCTTCTGGTCCGAATCCTTGGGGCTCTCGTGGATTTCGCTCTGCTCGACCTGCAGGTTCAACCGCTGGATGTCGCCTTCATTGCGAAGGAGCAACATCTTCCGGCCGTCCGCGACGACAATCACGGCATTATGGGGTATGCGCATCTCCGTTCTCCCGCTTGTTTGCATTCCGATCCTGCCGCGCACCCGCTCTGCCGGGCTCGCCATGATCTGTAAGAACACCTGATCGGCGCATCGGTTCAGGGCCGGCGACGGCAAAGCGGCGCGGCGGGCTCTCCGCGCCGGTGACGCCCTCACCCGAACTCGGCGCGATCGTGGGAGAAACCAAGCTTCCCCGCAGCGAAGTGGTGAAGAAGGTCTGGGACTATATCAAGGCCAACGATCTGCAGAATCCCAGGAACAAGCGGGAAATCCTGGCCGATGAAAAGCTGGCGAAGGTCTTCGGCGGCAAGACGGCGAAGACCTTCGAGCTTTCGAAACATATCGCCAACCATGTGACGAGTTGACGCGCCGACTGGTAGCAGAGCATTCGTCCGTTGCTTGACGCGCCAACCGATCACCCCCGGCAGCCGGCCTCGGCCAGGCCATGTCCGACGGCGCCGGATCGGTCGCCAGCCTTGGCGTTCCCACCCGTGCGCTCTCCCGAAGGCGATAATTTGCAGCCATAAACCGCCTCGATGGCGGACAGGAGCGAGGCCGGATAGGCCCGGTTCGTCCGATTGTCATCCCAAGCTGCCATGCATCCTCTCCTTATCTTGTCATCGGCAGCGGCGGCGCAGCATCAATACATATGCTGGCCGCCGTTGATCGACAGGGTCGATCCCGTAATGAAACCCGCATTTTCGGTGCAAAGGAAAGCAACGCCATCGGCGATCTCGTCAGCGCGGCCCAGGCGGCCGACTGGGATCTTCGCCACGATCTTGCTCAGCACCTCGGCCGGCACGGCGGCCACCATGTCGGTATCGCAATAGCCTGGGGCGACGGCGTTGACGGTGACGCCGAAACGCGCGCCCTCCTGCGCCAGTGCCTTGGTCAGGCCGTGAATGCCCGATTTCGCCGCGGCATAATTGATCTGGCCATATTGACCCGCTTGCCCGTTGATCGATCCGATGTTGACGATGCGGCCGAAACCACGCTGCTTCATGCCCTCGAATACGGCCTTGGCCATGTTGAAGCAGCCGCCCAGATTGGTGTCCACCACATCGCGCCATTGCTGATAGCTGAGTTTCAAAATGGTGGCGTCGCGTGTGATGCCGGCATTGTTGACCAATATGGCGACCGGGCCGACGCGTTCGGTCACCGCAGCGACGCCGTCGGTACAGGCTTGCGGGTCCGCCACATCCCATTTGAAGGTGGCTATGCCGGTCTCGGCAGAAAACTGCTCCGCCGTCGCATCATTGCCGCTATAGGTCGCGGCGACATCATAGCCCATCCCCTGCAATTTGCGTGAAATTGCCGCGCCCAGCCCACGCGTTCCGCCGGTTACGATTGCAGCACCACTCATTTGACCCGATTCTCCCGACAATAATGTTACGCCGCCTGCCACCGCATGAAGGGTGGCAAGTCATGAAGGTCCCGGCACCATGACGGGATCGCGATGATCCTGCTCTTCCAGGTGCAATATATCATTTAGAGACTGCCTGTGGCAGGTCTCGGCAGTTGCGGCCAAGATCAGCGCCAACGGCATGGGCAATTATTGCTTCCATCCGCAATATTCATTGCGGATGGAGCAGACATCATCACTTAGATATCATGATTCCCAAAAAGGCATGAAAATCTTCAAGTCTGTCACACGCTATATGATCAGACATCCTCTCCGGCACCGATGTTTTCCCGGCTGCCGTAGGGGAAATTTTCATAGGGATGGATTCGCGTCAAGCGCTTTCTGCTTCATATCCGTTATATTTCGCAAAAAGATGATGCATTATTTCGGCGGAAAAATGGGTATTATTAACATGAGAACATTCAACGATCGTATAATAAATTCAAAAGCGAACTATAACTAAGATTAGTTTCGCGACATCGATCTCCCTCATTTCCCTACATTTGATGTCGCCGCCCGATACAGTCCGTCTCATCGCATTTTCGCGGGGCAAACAGGCCAGCGGCTCTGCGGCCACCCTCAACGCATCGATTTCCTACGACATCACCGAGAATATCGGCCTGCGCCTAACGCCATTTGCTTTCCCGGCGTCGCCCGACCAGCATCCCCCGTTCCAGCCGGACGCAGAGCGCGGCATAATAGTCGGACAGGAATTCATGATCGTCGCCATCGTCGGCAATCCCCGCCTTGCGCCGGATCGCCGCGGCGACGGTCACAACCGCCTCCTCCTGCCCCTTGCGCAGCACATCCTCCAGCGTCTGCAACTCATAGATGCCGTAGAGGTCGAGCGCCGCATCGCTGAAGACACGCCGCGTGCCACGCGCCGCCGCCAGATCCGCGCCGAGACTGGCCCGGACGTTGTTCACAACCCAGGTCCCGCCCAGCAGGTCGCCGACACGCAGCCGGTCGCGGTTGAACAGCGGGAAGAAGAGGAAGATGCCGGTCCACAGCAGCGCGAAGAGGGTCAAAAACCCATCCGCCGCGTCCTGCGACGCCTGCATGGCGAGGAAGGAGAGCGGCAGGAACAGCTCGATTTCCCGCAGTGCGTTGCGCGCGATCACCGCGCCGCCGGTCAGCCGCCCGCCATCGCGCGCGACGACGCGCAATCCCAGCAGCCGCTTGCCTGGCGTCGCGCCCCGGCCGCCCATTTCGAACAGGGTGAACCAGCCGTTGCGCAAGACGAAGGCGCCGACCAGCCAGAGGATCATGAACAGTTCGCCGCCTGCCTTGGCGACGCCCAGCAGCGCGATCAGGATCGTGCCGAGGATCAGAACGCCCAGGATGATCAGCACGTCGATCATGAAGGCCGACGCCCGCGTCCCCGCGCTCGCCAGTTCCAGGCGCAGGTCGACCCCCTCGGGCGTCACGAAGCTGCGGCGCAGCGATGCCGGCACGCGCGCGCCCTTGTCCCGCCGCCGGAACATCAGCGCCCCTCCCGGCGCCGGGGCAGGTAGAAATAGCCGAGCCAGCCGAACAGCGCGGCAAGGCCGATGCCGTAGCGGGACAGGTCGTCCTGCACCGTCTGGCGGCCGATCCCCTCCAGCAGCCCCGCGACCATCAGCATCAGCACCACGCCCGCCATGGCGACCGCCGCGCCACGCCCGGCCAGCACCGCCGCCTCTGTCCGCGCATGCCGACCCGGAAAGGCGACGGCGGTGCCGATCTTCATCCCCGCCGCTCCGGCCAGGATGATGGCGAACATCTCGGTCGATCCATGAATGGTGAGCCAGCCGACAAAGCCGAAGCCCAGCCCTTTCTGCGCGAACAGGCACAGCATCGCGCCCAGGGTCAGACCGTTATAGACCAGCAGCAGCACGGTAGGCACGGTGAAGGCAAAGCCCAGCGCAAAGGCGAAGATCGCGACCTGGCTGTTATGGGTGAAGAGATAGGCGGCAAAGGTCGCCAGCGCGCCCCCTTCCTGCGGGCCGTAGATGGTGGCGCGCAGCGTCTCCGCGCTCGCGGCGGGATCGCGCCCGCCCGCCATCGCATCGGGGATGATGCTGTAATACCAGCTGGGATCGGTCGCGACGAGCCACCAGCCCGCCACCAGTCCCGCGATGGTGAGCAACAGGCAGGCCAGCGTCTCGCGCCAGAGCGCCTGCACCGCCAACGGCCATCCTTGCCGCAGGAAGCGACCGACCTGCCGCAGCGCGGAATCGGGAACGCCATAAAGCTGGAAATAGGCGCGGGTGCACAACTGCTCCAGATAGATGACGAGCGCGCGGTCGAGCGAGGTTTCCCGCGCGACCGACAGCGAGGACAGGGCCGACCGGTACAGCAGCGGCAGCGCCAATATGTCCTCTTCCGACAGCGCGCGCACCGATCGCTTTTCGATCCGCGCCACCAACTGGTCGAGCCGCTCCCATTCCGCCTCATGCGCGGCGCGGAAACGGCTGGCATTGACCAGCGGCGCGGCGGCTGCGGTATCGACGAGCGCGCTCACAACAGGTTCCTCCGCTTGAGGTCCACATAGCCCTCGACCAGCCGGTCGACGACGCGGTCATGCTCGCATTCGATGACATGGGCGCCCAGATGCCGCAGGCGGGTGAGCACCATCAGCCGGTCCTTGAGCAAAGCGGCGGCGGTGACGGCGCGCGTCACATCGTCGGCATTTTCCGGACGGCGGTCGAGGATCGATTCCAGTTCCTCGTCGCGCAGCACCACGACCAGCAGCAGGTGCGTCTCGACCAGCCGGCTCGCCGCGCGCACCAGAAATTCGGCGGAGGTGAGATCGGTGAACTCGGTAAACAGAATGATCATCGACCGCCGCGTCAGCCGCGCCGCGAGCGTGGTGAGCGCGTGCGTATAATTGCTCTCCTCGCCGCTATAGTCGATCCGCGCGGCGAGGCGCTGCAGATCGCCAAAGGCCGCCGCGCCCGACACGAGGCCGCTGGCGATGCGCGGGCGGGAATCGAATGCGTGGAGCGCCACACGATCGCCGAGCTTCAGTGCGACCCAGGCGGTCAGCAGCATCGCCGACACCACCCGGTCGAGCCGGCTCAATCCCGCCACCGGCTCGCTCATCTGCCTGCCGCTGTCGACCGCGAACACGATCTGGTTGTTGCGTTCGGAGCGAAACTCCTTGGCATGCAGCTTGACGTGGCGGGCCGACTGTTTCCAGTCGATCGCGCGCCGGTCCATGCCGGATCGGAACTCGACCAGCGCGTCGAAATCCGCGCCGTCGCCGCGGTCGACCTGCGCCATCAGGCCTTGCAGCGCATGACGCTGGAAAATCTGCGCGCCGCGCTCGTGCAGCGGGCGGATATCGGGCAGGACGGCGATAGCGGCATCGAGCGGAAGAACGCGCTGCTTCCATACCAGCCCCAGCGTCCCCCGCCATCGCAGCCACACCCGATCGATCCGCGCCGTGCCCCGCCGCGTGGCGCGCAGCGGCACGATCCCCGAACCGGCGCCGCCCGCCAGTTCGATCCAGGCGCCCTCATCCTCCTCCAGCACCAGCAAAGGATCGACCTGCAACGCGAACTGCACCCGCTGCGGCGCCTGCCCGCCGATCGCCACATGCAGCACTGCGTCCAAATCCGCACCGACACTTGCCCGCCTGGGCGTCTCGATCCGCGCGCGCGCCTGCGCCGGCCCCAACAGCGCATCGGCCAGGCTCGCCAGCAGCACCGCCGCCGGCCAGGCGAGCGCCGCATACCAGCGCCCCGGCACCAGCAGCGCAACGATCAGCGTCACCGGCACCCCGGCCGCCGCCGCGCCGATCGCCATGCGGGTGGGATAGATCATCGCGCGGTCCTCAGCGCGGCGCCTCGATCATGTCGATGATGCCGGTCACGACATCCTCGATCCGGGTGCCGTCAATCTCGGCGGCGGGCGACAGGATCAGGCGGTGCCGCAGCAGGGCGGGCGCCAGCGCCTTCACATCGTCGGGGATAACGAAATCGCGCCCGTCGATCGCCGCCCGAGCCCGCGCCGCGCCCGCCAGCATCGCGCCGGCGCGTGGGCTGGCGCCGCTTTCCAGGTCGGCGACGTCGCGCGTCCCCCGGATCAGCGCGAGAATATAGTCCACCACCTCATCCACCAGCCGCACCTGCGCCACCAGTCCAAGCGCCGCGCCGATGCGCGCGGCGTCGGCCACCGGCGTCACGCCCCATTCCGCCGGCGTCATCGCATGGCTGCGCGCGCCGTGGCTGGCGATGATCCTGCGTTCTTCCGCGCTGCTCGGATAATCGACGCGCTGCTTGAAGAGGAAGCGGTCCAGTTGCGCTTCGGGCAGCGGATAAACGCCCTGCTGCTCGATCGGGTTCTGCGTCGCGACGACCATGAAATGGTCGGACAGCGCCAGGCTCTCGCCGTCGATGGTGACGGTGCGCTCCTGCATCGCTTCCAGCAGCGCGGCCTGGGTCTTGGGCGGGGTGCGGTTGATCTCGTCGGCCAGCAGCAATTCGGTGAAGATCGGCCCGCGCGTCAGGCTGAACTGGCTGGTCTGGAAGTTGAACAGATTGGCGCCGATGATATCGCCCGGCATCAGGTCCGGCGTGAACTGGATGCGGCCGAAGTCCAGGCCCACCGCCCGCGCGAAGCTGTGCGCGATCAGCGTCTTGGCCGTGCCCGGCGGGCCTTCGAGCAGGATGTGGCCGCCGGCGAACAGCGCGACCAGCATCAGGTCGACCGTCTCCTCCTGCCCCACGACCGCGCGCGCGACCTCCTGCCTTATGCTGGCGGCCAGCGCCTGGACGTCTTCCACAGTCACCTTGTCTTCTCCCCCTGCCAATCATGGAGCGCCTGCGCCGCTGCGAGCAGGCTGTGCCGGTCCGCCGCCGCTTCCGCCGCCTGCGCAAGGTCGGTGAAGCGATGGCGCCCCTTCAATGCGTCGAGATACGCGTCCAGCGCGTCGCCCGTGTCTTTGGCGCGCAGCCGCGCCGGCGCGCCGAAGGCACGCGCCGCGCGCTCGCGGATCGCGGCGGCATAGCGCCCGCCCAGCCGTGCCTCGCGACCCGCCTTGCGGATCAGGAGCGCGCTGTTGTCCACCAGCGCCGCCTTGCCGAAAGCGATGGCGCGCTCACGCGGACGCACCGGGCCGAAGCGACCCAGCGCATGGAGGCCCGCCAGCAACAGCGCGGCGACGATCGCCAGCGTCATCGCCAGGAAAGGCGGCTCGAACAGCAGTTTCAGCGGACTGCGCGAATGACCGAAACCGTTCAGCGACACGTCGAAGGCGATGCCCTCCGCGCCCGTGCTGTTCATCCAGTCGAGCAGCCGCAGCGCTTCAGCGGCCTGATCCAGCTGCTTCAGCCCGCGATTGTTGAGCAGGTCGGGGTCCGCCAGCACATAAAGCGGCCCCTCTCCCACCTGCGCCAGCACGGTTCCGCCGCGCCCATCGGTCAGCAAGGGCGTGAAGGGGCGCTTCTCAAGCCCCGTAATCACCTGGATCGGTCGCGGCGCCCAGAAACGCCCGAACCCCATATGGGACGTCAGCGCACCGCCGCCGCTGCGATAGTGCCGCATGGCGAAGCGTATCTCCGGCGCCAGCACGCCGACCGGCTCATAGAGCGGCAGCAGCCCGCGATAGCGCGCCCAGCCGGGATGGTGCTCATCCGGCACGCTGCGCCATTTGGGCAGGATGAACAAAGTCGGCTTCGTCTCCCGCCCCTCCAGCGCGGCGCTGACATTGGTCGCGCTGCTCTCGGGCGTCAGGACCAGCAGATCCTCGGTATCGAACTGGCGCGGGTCGCGCAGGATGCGGGGATGGCGCCCGGTCGCCTCGGCCAGCTTCACCAGCGCGGAATAGCCCGTCACAGCATTGGACAGCGCATGGGCGCCGCCATTGCGCCCCGACCGC